>JBCBGS010000043.1:0-19178 GCA_038526515.1 Pseudomonadota bacterium
ATCGTCGTCAGCTCGATTGATACGGTGTCGACCCAATCAAATGGTTCGCCAACCGGAACAGCATCTAAGATTTCTTTTGTCCGCGCGCGGATTAGAGGCTCGAACTCTTTCAGCATATTTGGCGCCACAGCCGGCTGAACCGTTTTGCGCTGCTCAGAGTGTTTCGGCTCATCCATCGCGATAAACATTGGAAGTTCGAAATCTTCGAGCGGATCACCGAGGACAATGCCGCCATGCTCCCAGCTTGAAGAGAAACGCTTGTGATCAATGTCGATCTTCATCACGTCTTCGTAGCGCGTGACAGACCAATACCCGCCCGCGAAACTGTCTTCCGTCCAGTGCAGCGGATCTTCATCGCGCATGCGGCGGAACAGTTCCCAGTAAGCGCCTTTGCGCCAGATCTCTGGATCGATCAGATGCATTTCATCCAGCGGAATATTCGAAACATCCGGCAGCTCTGCATCAAACTCGAGATAGCCCTCAAAAAGTGGCGCTCTCTTCGTGATACTTGGTCGTTCGAGATTGTGTGGGATTTTGGTCAGCGTGTCTGCCATTTGAGCCTCCGGATAAGCGATCTTGTCTGCCGCAATTATGACGTCGGCGTCACCTTAACATAGATACGCAAGAAAAACCATGACGCAGGCGTCATTTTTTTAATTTTATGCCGGATACCGCTCGTTCCGAGCTCTCCAAATCGCAGTCTCAAGCGCGTCCTTTAGACTTTTACGCTCCGCTGGGGTCAGAAAACGCCCGATCACCCAGGCTTTATCAGCATGCGCGAGTTTGAGTTCGCTGGGGCGCCGTTCGGGAAAATCGAGACTTACGCGCGCGAATGCTGTGGGGAGCTTAGCTGCCCGCGGGGCCTTACCGGGTACAGAGTGCACAAGGTCAATCTCTGCGGCCGTGACGCGGACACGTGTCTCTTGCTTCTGCGCGCGGAAACTCCATCGAAACGCCAGCCAAATCAAAAGCGCGTCCAAACCGAAGAAACCGATCACGGGGAACGCCCCCATAGAGACAAAGGCGAGCCCTGCGATGAAGCTCATTGCTGCAACAATCCCCATCACCACCATAAAAGCTTTGGGGCTGAGCGACCGGTTAGGGGTTAAAGTCGCGTCGAAATAGATGGTCTCGGCGGTTGTCTCCATGCCGGATAGTATAGGTCAAAAATTTGTGCTGACCGCAAGCGCGGCTTTGCGCCGCAAGAATCGGATTTTCTTATTTCTCTGACTGGCCTAGGTAGCAGGCATGGCCACCACGAAACGCAAACGCGCGCCCCGCACCTTCGGAAAAGAGAAAGCGGCAGAGCTCTATGCCGAGCTCGCAAAGGATCGCCCGAACCCGAAGACTGAACTCGATTTCGTCAATCCCTACACACTGGTCGTCGCCGTCGCGCTTTCAGCGCAGGCGACGGATGTAGGCGTCAACAAAGCGACGAAGGAACTCTTCAAGATCGCAGATACGCCGGAAAAGATGTTGGCGCTCGGCCTGGAAGGCGTCGAGAGCCATGTCAAAACGATCGGCCTGTGGCGCAATAAAGCCAAGAATGTCATCGCGCTCAGCCAGATGATTATCGATGAGTTCGGCGGCGAAGTTCCTCAAACACGAGATGAGCTGGTGCGTCTGCCTGGCGTTGGGCGTAAGACCGCGAATGTGGTTCTGAACGAAGCGTTTGGACAGCCGACCATCGCCGTGGACACACATATTTTCAGGGTCTCGAACCGCACTGGGCTCGCCCCTGGCAAGGATCCTGATCAAGTCGAAGCGAGCCTCGAACGCACCACACCAGATGAGTACAAGCTCGGGGCGCATCACTGGCTTATCCTGCACGGGCGCTATACCTGCGTCGCGCGAAAGCCAAAGTGCTGGACCTGCTCGATTACGCATCTCTGCAAGTTCAAAGACAAAACCCCAGATCCCGCCACGGTTTCCTCTCTTGGTCCCAAAGGGCCGAAGCGCAAAGCCAAAGCTAAGAAATAGACTTGCGCGCCTGAGCCATCAGGCCTTAAACGCCGCCTATGCTCAAGACCCGCATCATTCCCTGCCTCGATGTTAAAGATGGCCGCACCGTCAAAGGCGTAAACTTTGTCGACTTGCGCGATGCTGGTGACCCGGTGGCGCTTGCAAAAGCTTATGATGCGCAAGGCGCCGACGAGCTCTGCTTTCTGGACATCACGGCGAGCCACGAAGGGCGCGGAACACTGCTCGATATTGTCAGCGCGACCGCAGAACAGTGCTTCATGCCGCTCACCGTCGGCGGCGGTGTGCGCAGCGCGGAGAATATGGTCCAACTGCTGAGAGCAGGCGCCGACAAAGTCGCAATTAATTCTGCAGCGGTCGCCGATCCAGATGTCGTGTCCCGCTGCGCCGCAAAAGCTGGCAGTCAGTGCGTTGTCGTCGCCATCGATGCGCGCAAAACTGGGGATCATTGGGAAATCTTCACACATGGCGGGCGGAAGCCTACGGGCATTGATGCGGTAGAGTTCGCAAAGCTGGCGCAAAGCAAAGGCGCAGGTGAAATCCTGCTCACCAGCATGGACAAGGATGGCACCAAGTCAGGCTTCGACTTGCCTCTCACCAAAGCCATCACAGATGCGGTATCCATTCCCGTGATCGCAAGTGGCGGCGCAGGTAAAGCCGAAGATCTCGCCCCAGCTATTCTAGAAGCTGGCGCCAATGCCGTACTTGCCGCGTCCATCTTCCATTTCGGCGAAGTCAGTCTAGAAGAAGCGCGCGCCGCTTTGACCGCAGCAGGCGCGCCAGTCCGTCCGCTTTAGGAGCTAAACGATGTCAAACACGCCTCTCGGAAATGCCCACGGTCTGATGGATATGCTCGGCTATCTTGCGATGACGATTGACGCCCGTGCGGATGGGGACGGCGAGCGCTCCTACACAATGAGCCTGCTCGAAAAAGGCCCGCTGCACTGCGGCAAGAAAATCGCCGAGGAAGGCGCAGAACTGGCGCTGGCGCTCGCAGCACAAGGTAAAGAAGAAAGTGCCGCCGAAGCGGCCGACTTGCTTTACCACATCCTCGTCGGATTGCGGGCGAAAGGCGTCAGCCTAGAGGACGTGAGCACCGCACTGAAAGCCCGTCAGGGTGTTTCTGGGTTGGATGAGAAAGCGAGCCGCTCTGAGTGAGCAGCTTGTCGCCGTAACAAATCCCGACTAGCTTAAAAGTATGCTGCGTGCCCTTACTTCTGTTCTCTGGCTCATTGCCGCGCTCGCGCTCGGCTTCGAATCGGTGGCGCAGCCCTGCGAAATTGCTTCCAAAATGGACGTGAGCGCTCCTCACGAGATGCACGCTGAAATGCCCTGCCATGATGATATGGCCCCGGCGCATGACACCTCGGATGAAATGCCGGAGCACCAGAGCCATGCTTGTTGTTGTGCTGCGCTGCTCGGAAATGGCGTTGAGACAGCAGCGCCCGAACTCAATCAGCCGCTTCCGGAGCTGTTGATATGGGCCACGCCGATGTCGGATAGCGCAATGTCAATTCTCCTGGAGTATGAGCCCCCGCCGCCAAGGGCCTGACCCTTCTCGCGAAAGGATCAATTTAAACAGGAAAAACTCATGAAACGCATCCAACATGCGGGCCTCGCGCTCGCGATTGGCGGTGCCATATCCATACCCTGGGCGGAGGCGAGACCCGTGTCCTATCCCGGCGGCTGGACCATAATGCAAAAGAACAATGGTGATTTTTCATCCCTTCACGCGCACTGGTCACCGACGGCAAAGGACTCAATCGGGCTTTACTCAGAGCGCAATTGGCAAACCGACTGGCATTTCACAGGCGTCCAATACAATCGCTTGGTGAAGCGCTGGAACACGCCGAACTCTCAGGCCAACCTCTACCTGAAAGCAGGGGCAGGTCAGGCAGACCCATTTGGTGATGATGCCGATACCGAAGCCGCTGGCTTTATCGGTCTCGGCGCAGATTGGGAGACACGCCGCTGGTTCGTCTCTTATGAAGGCCGC
Source organism: Pseudomonadota bacterium (assembly GCA_038526515.1). Taxonomy (GTDB): domain Bacteria; phylum Pseudomonadota; class Alphaproteobacteria; order Caulobacterales; family Hyphomonadaceae; genus Henriciella. The sequence goes on from JBCBGS010000043.1 coordinate 3,977, forward strand.
GCCTACGATCTGGGCTTTACTCAAGATGCTCGGCAGTCTGCGAGAATCGGTGTTGCGCCTTATCTTGGCGACTATGGTGATTTGCACACTTGGCTGATGCTGGAAGTGCAAAACCGTCCAGAAGCCGAAACTCCGACAGTCGCGACCCCGTTGGTCCGCTTTTTCTATGACGTTCAGTTGCTCGAGATCGGGTATACACCCGAGACGAAAGAGCTTTTGCTGAACTGGATTGTTCGATTTTAGGAAGGAACAAGACAAATGAGACTTATTTCAATCGCCGCAATGGCGTTCGCTTTTTCAATCACAGCACCGGTTTCAATGGCTGACCAAACGCCGCACGGCGAAACCAGCGCGACCGCCCAGACTATGGTCACAGCCAAAGTTAACGGCATGGTGTGCGATTTCTGCGCCCGAGCTGTCACCAAAGTGTTCGGCAAAGAAGACGCCGTCGAGGGCGTCCACGTCGATCTCGATAGCGGCGAAATCCACGTCACTTTGAAGTCAGGGGCAGAGCTCAGCGATGACCGGGTTGCCGAGCTTGTGAAAAAGTCTGGCTATGATCTCGTATCCGTAGAGCGCGAAACCGCATGATCAGCGCGCAAGATGAGGTCAAAAGCCCGAGCGTTCTACCAGCAACGATCGCACTGTTCACGTCTGCGACGACGCTGATTTGCTGTGCCCTACCCGCGATGCTGGTGATGGTGGGTATGGGCGCGGTCTGGTCCGGTGTCATCGGAACTCTACCCGGCATTACGTGGTTTGGCGCGAACAAAGAGATCGTGTTTGGGGTCACTGGGCTCGTGCTTGCCAGTTCCGGTGCCTGGCAATGGCACGCGCGCACTCTGCCCTGTCCGGCTGACCCCGTGAAAGCGCGTGCATGCACACGCCTCAGGCGGATCAGCTGGACCCTGTGGGGCATCAGCGTAGCTGCGTTCTGTATCGGAGGCTTCTTCGCTTTCTTCCCAGACGCTGCGGCGGCCTTGTTCCTCTAAGGGAGCGCTAGACAAAATGGTTTTGGGCCTTCACCCTTATGAAAAAGGGAGGAGGCCCAAATGGCCAATACACACGCGGTCCCTGTGACTGGATATCAGCCCAATCTCCAAGGCTGGTTCGATTATATGATGGGCGGCCATGATAAAGGGAAGTTGCTGGAGATTTTGCACGATGATGTCGTGTTCCGGAGCCCGGTTGTCCACACGCCGCAAGAAGGCAAAGCGATCACGTTCGCTTACCTCTCAGCAGCTGGAAACACGCTGGGCAACGGCACGTTTAAGTATACGCGCATCTTCGATTGCGGCGACAAAGCAGTGCTCGAGTTTGAGACGGAGATGGACGGCATTCACGTCAACGGCATCGATATGATTGAATGGGATGCAGACGGCAAGATCACCGACTTCAAAGTCATGGTGCGGCCGCTGAAAGCGATCCAGACTGTACACGCTGCGATGGGCAAAATGCTGGAACAGATGAAAGCGCAGGCTTGAGCGCGCCGACCCTTCTGACGGACCGTTTGGAGCTACGGGCTCCACGCCCAGAGGACTATACAGCTTTTGCCGAAACCTGGGCTGACAAAGACGTCGTCAAATTCATCGGCGGCGAACCACGAGGGGCGCAGGATTCTTGGCTCACCCTGATGCGAAATGCAGGCGCTTGGCACTTGCTCGGATTTGGACCTTGGATCGTGTGCGAGCGCGAAACTGGCGCTTTTGTCGGTGATGCCGGATTTTGCGATTACCGACGCGGTATGTCGCCGGATATTTCCGGCTGGCCAGAGGCCGGATGGGTATTTGCAAAACAGTATTGGGGCAAAGGGTACGCCACCGAGGCCTTGTCTGCGACCCATGCGTGGTTAGATGAGCATCGACCCGGGCGGTCAGTCTGCATTATTGAGCCCGATCACGCAGCTTCCATTCGGGTTGCAGAAAAGCTCGGCTACAAAGACGTGATCAGTTCTGACTATAGAGGGACGCCTATGTTGATCTTCGAACGATTCAGCGCGGGCGCACGAAAAAGCTAGCGATTCAGCCAAAGCACGGCTATTTAGCAGGCATGGTTACGACATATCTCGATTTCGAAAAGCCGCTCGCCGAGCTTGAGACCAAGATCGCTGAGCTGGAATCGGTTGCTGCCCAAGAAGGCGGCCCGCAAATCAATGACGAGCTGACAAAGCTCAAAGAGAAGGCTGCGAAGCAACTCAAAGACACCTATTCGTCACTGAATCCTTGGCGCAAGACGCAAGTCGCACGTCATCCTGAACGACCACATTTCAGCGATTATGTTGAAGGTCTATTCGACGACTTCCAAGAACTCGCGGGCGACCGTGTATTCGGCAATGATGAAGCCGTCTTAGGCGGTCTCGGTCGTTTCAAAGGCCAATCGGTTGTTGTCATCGGACACGAAAAAGGCCGAACAACAGAAGCGCGCCTGAAGCACAATTTCGGCATGGCTCACCCAGAAGGCTATCGCAAAGCCGTCCGGTTGATGGACCTGGCGGAGCGGTTTGACCTGCCTGTCATTACGATGCCAGACACAGCCGGCGCCTTCCCAGGCAAAGCCGGTGAGGAACGCGGCCAAGCCGAGGCGATTGCGCGCGGCACGGAGCGATGCCTCTCGCTCCCTGTTCCACTGATCACGCTGATCATTGGTGAGGGTATGTCCGGCGGCGCGATTGCCATCGCAGCGGCCAATAAGGTCATGATGATGGAACACTCGATCTATTCGGTGATCTCTCCAGAAGGGTGCGCTTCAATTCTTTATCGCGATGCGGCCAAGGCCAAAGAAGCGGCGGAGGCGATGAAAATCACGGCGAAAGATCTGATGAAGCTGAAGGTCGTCGACACGATCGTGAAAGAGCCAATCGGCGGCGCGCATCGCAATCCTCAGAAGGCCATCGCCTCTGCCGGGAAAGCCATCGATAAGGCGCTGCAAGAGCTCTCAGCTCTGACACCACATGAGCTAAAACTCCAACGCCGTGAGCGCTTCTATGCGATCGGGCGCGAAGGCCTGAACTAACCGCTCAATGACATCGGGTGGTTGAGACACTCGGTCCATTTCAAGCAAGGCAAAGAAAAAGGGCGGCCCAGAGGCCGCCCTTTGTGTTTGGGTATTCCCTAAGACTTAGCTTCCGCCAAAAGTCTTTGTCAGGCTGATCTTGAATGTACGACCGAACGGATTGTGCGTGTACGGATCGTAGTTCAGGTCGAACGCTGCGAATGGTGGATCTTCATCAAACGCGTTCACGACAGAGAGCCCGAGATCGATATCCCATGGGGCATCCCAGTTGTAGAACAGATCAAGCGTTGTTTGGCTGTCGATCTTGTCAGAACCGTTTCCGGTAATGTCGCCACGCTCATCATCATATGAGTCGATGTGACGAACGACACCGCGGAAGTTGTGATCGCCAACTGCAAAGTTCGCTGTCACGTTGGCTTTCCACTGCGGGAGAGACCGAGAGAAGTTCGAACGGTTGAATTGATCAACACGGTCACCGCCCTCAATGGTTACACCATCAATGTCGAGATCTCCGACCACGTATTCGATGATGTATGTTGAGTCCAAGCCGAGTGTGAACTCGCCTGCACCCATGTCCCAAACGTTCTCCATACGAAGATCGAAGCCAGATGTTTCGATGTCCGGTCCGTTCACGACATTTGTCGTAATCCGTGAGATCTCAGCTGGATCGTTGATCCCATCATTGTTGTTATCAGTGAACGCAATCCGACCGATAATCGCATCGTCATCAGTCGTAGGCGTCGCCAATGCAGCAAGCGCTGCTCCAACAATGCTAGATTGCTCTTCAACGATGATCGGATCAGAGAAGTCGAAATTGTAGTAGTCGAGAGAAGCGGAGAAACCGCCATTCTGGAAAATACCACCAAGGTTAAAGCTGAATGCGCTTTCTGGGCTGAGGTTTGGATTACCAAACTGATCCACCGCTTTAAACGCTGATGTTGGCGCAACAAACTGAAGCGTTGTGACTGTTCCAGACAATTGGTTCAGTGTCGGCCCGCGGAACGATGTCTGAGCAGACCCGCGGAACGCGAACGCGTCATTGATTTGCCACTTAGCAGCGACTTTTGGATCGAAGGTTGAGCCAACCTCACCACCGTAATCTTCGTAGCGCGCAGCAACTTGGAGATCCAAATTCTCGTAAAGTGGAATTTGAAGTTCGCCGAATACCGCGAAGATGGACTGATCTTCGTCAGCTGCGTTAGTGCCAGCCAAGAATGAGAACGGTCCTGTTCCACCTGGTCCAGGTGTGACAGCAAGATCGGTCAGATCACTTGGATCAACTTCATATGTCTCACGACGGATTTGAGCACCAGCCGCCCAGCCAACAGAGCCACCACCCGCTTGTACGTTACTCTCGCCAGAGAATACCGCATCAAACACGAGAAGACTTGTTGTCGCGTCGGTTTCCGTCGGATCGGTCAACCAGTCTGCAAGCTCAACAGAGTTTGCAAGCGCTGGGTTGAAGTTCGGGTTGGCTTGACCAGTGATTGCACTCGCCGCAATCGCGTTTGAGAACGGGTTATAGTACTGACATCCGCCTTGGCCTGCGACTGCTCCCGCATCGACCGCACCAGTGATTTGATCTGCACAGAGACCGAAACCGCTCAGCGCGGCTGTCAAACCGCCAATATAGGTATCGTTTGTGAGGCGATAGCCTTCGGTTTGAGAGTAGCTGAGAGCAAAGTCATAATTCACGTCGTTCGCGAACGTACCGGCATAGGAGCCTGACGCAGAAATTGAGTCATACTCACGGATGCCTTCTTGTGCGCCGCCCGTGCCAGGGAAACCACCCCAGCCAAACGTACGACCGATAAAGAGCGCTCCGAAACCGTTTGCGAGAGCAGAGCCTGGATTGTCAGCGAGATACTGCTGATACCCTGGGGCACTTGCCGGAACAAACTGGCTGGTCAGAACCTGCGGTGGGTAAGACGGAGACGTTTTCCACTCAGGCACTTCGATTTGTGAATAGAGGAATTCGAGGTGCAGATCACCATTGCCAATCTCGCGATTGTACTCAGTGAAGATCTTCAGCTGTTCTTCTTCTTCAACCAGGTTGTCGAACTGTGTGAACTGGAAGCGACAATCACCAACGGCAGGGTTGATGATACCACCGGCAGCTTCACATCCGCTATCGACTTCCGCGCCCACGACGCCCGTCGCGCCAATAACAACGTAACGGCCTGGATTGGAGAGAGAAGAGAAACCGCCAACTGGGTTTTCCGTGATAGACGAAATCGCCCAGTCTTTTTCAAGCAGCGGCGTTTCTGTACGCTTTTGGTACTCAACGGTGGTTACCCAGTTGAAGTTATCGCCTTGAAGGCCGTAAGCGGCAGATAGACGGTACTCACCATCGGAGCCATCAAACGTCTGATAGTCACCAGACAATTCAAGGCCATCTAAGTCGTCGCGCGTAATGAAGTTCACAACGCCCGCAATCGCATCCGATCCATACAGCGCTGCAGCGCCGTCTTTCAGGACTTCCAAACGACCAATCGCCGCTGATGGAATGTTATTGGTGTTTACAAACAGCTGCGCCTGTTCACCGATCCCATAAGGCGAGAAGGTTTGGCGACGGCCATTCAACAAAACCAAGGTACGCGCTGGCCCAAGACCACGCAGGTTTACGTTAGATGTGCCTTCGAGGCCGTTAGACGCAAACTGGTTTGTTTGCCCGTCTGTACCTGATGAAGGCCCAAGGTTCTTGATCAAGTCAGTAACCGTCGGGTTACCTTCAAGTTTAAGGTCTGTCGCTGTAATGACATCGACAGGCAGTGCTGCATCTTCAGGTGTTCCCTGAATGAATGAGCCGGTAACTGTGACGGTGTTCTGGCGCAGTTCGTCGCCGTCGCCCTCGTCTTGGGCAAGCGCGGTTCCGCCAGCCATTAAGGCTGCCAGAGAGGCACTCAGAACCAGTTTTCTACCAAGCGTCATATATTCCTCCGTTAATGATTATACGCGGCCGCTACTCGCTATTCGGCGCAGCCTCACGGTGCATCATATTTTCGTGAACGACTTACGAAAGAGGTGTTCTATGCTGCACCGCATCATGAAAAAGGTGACAGCGTTCGTCATTTTGACGGACAAGCGCATATCGAAGAACAATATTGCGGAATTTCACTGTCCAAACGTCGAAAAACGCGCTTAGACAGCCGCATGACCGCACCAATTGAGCAAATTTCTGCCCTCTTCGCAGATGCAGCAGAGCCCGCAACGTTTCCAAAAGCAGTGTTGCGCTTTCGCAACACACGATGGGCCGAAGCTGTTGATCTCGCAAATTTGAACGAGACCGATTGGATAAAACACTTCGGCGAATTCGAGTCATTATCCGAGAATCTCAAAACGCCTTTGGCACTTCGCTATCACGGGCATCAGTTTCATGTTTACAACCCGGACCTCGGCGATGGACGCGGATTTTTATTCGCCCAAGTCCGCGACACTGATGGACGTTTACTGGATCTCGGCACGAAAGGATCCGGACAAACAAGATGGTCGCGGCAAGGTGACGGACGACTCACATTGAAGGGCGGCGTTCGAGAGATCCTTGCGGCCTCTTATCTCGAAGCGCTTGGTGTGAATACGTCAAAAGCCTTTAGCTTGATCGAAACCGGCGAAGACCTGCATCGCAATGACGAGCCCTCACCGACACGATCCGCCGTTCTGGTTCGCCTCAGTCACTCGCACCTGCGGTTCGGCACCTTTCAGCGCGCCGCCTATCATGATGACGCTGCCTCGATGGCCGCCCTCATCAATCATGTGATCGAACACTATTTCCCAGAGTGCAGTGACGAGGCTTTAGGCACGTCAACGCCGGCACTATTCGAGCGCATGGCGCAAGCCACCGGCAAAATGATCGGTCAGTGGATGGCGGCGGGATTTGTCCATGGCGTCATGAACACGGATAATTTCAACATTACCGGCGAAACATTTGATTTCGGACCCTGGCGCTTTCTCCCCAAAAGCGATCCTAATTTTACTGCGGCCTATTTCGATCAGCAGGGTCTTTATCGATTTGGGCGACAGCCGGCCCAAGGGCTTTGGGCTTTGCAACAGTTGGGCGGCGCGATGTCTCTGGTCGCCGATGAGAACGATCTCAGCCAGGCCATGGCTGCTTATGAACCCTCCTACCAGGAGAGCTTTGCCGCGCACACACTCGCACTTCTCGGCTTGGAGCGCGCCACTGAGTTGCGAGACGACCTTCTCTTCTTGCAAGAGTTTTACGGCTGGATGACGCAGTCCGGCGCGCATTGGCCGCAAACTTTCTTTGATTGGTTTGGAGGCGCGGCAAGCGCAGATAGAGCATCGGCAAGCCCGCAAGCCGATCTCTACGAGACGGCCGAGTTTAAGAAGGTCCGAACGCTTATTGACGCCAGAGCGCCTCTACGGCCTGAGCGACTCGATCATGCTTACTTCCAAGCCGACCGTCCCGTCGATTTGATTGTGGAAACTGTTGAGGCCCTGTGGGGCCCAATCGCCGACGATGACAATTGGAGCCCGCTACAGAAACACCTCGATTGGATTGAGCAAGCGCGCTTGGCTTATGACTGGCCGTGAGCGTTGGTGCGGCTCCATCGCACGACGTGACCTGACGCCAACACGATCGCGCCGATCACTGTGAGCAAGGTTTCGTAGTCGTGTAGCGCCTCGACGAACGCCCCAGCGACCAGAAGGCTAAAGCCAACCACGATCAATCCGCCCGCAAGCAGGCTCGTCTGTTTTGACGCCAACGCGATCAGCGAAAAGGGCAATGCCGCGATCACAAAGCCCTTATGCAGCCATTCCGCTTCCGCCAGGACGCCGAGACTAGGCAGTCCGGCCGAAAGCACTGGCAGGATCAGGCAATGAATGAAACATAGGCCTGAAAATGCGATGGCTGGGGCGTCAATGACAGCTGATCTGGAAGGTGTCGTGCTCATTAGAAAGCGAGCCGTACACCAACGCGAATGTTCTGGCCAGGAGCCGGGATCAAATCCTTCAGAACAGAGGTTGTAAAGCGAACCTCTTCATCGGTGACGTTACGCGCTTCGATAAAGGCTTCAGTACCATCCGCACCGATGCCAAAATCAGACAGATCGACTTCACCGCGCAAATCTAGCGTGCTGTAGCCATCAGTCGGCAGCTGGCCGATACCAGGATCGTTTTCATCCCCTGCGATCGTGACAGCCGCACCTAGCTCAAACGCGCCCCACTCGGCGCTGACATCGCCATTGAAAGTGATCGGTGGGAGGAATGGCAGATTTCCACCTTCATCAAGGCTGGCTTCAACAAAGTCGATGCTGCCATTGAATTCCCAATCCGCGCCTAAGAAACCTTCTTCAATCACGAGATCGCCATAGATCTCACCACCATAGAAACTAGCATCTTCCTGAACGAAGCGGAACACGGCCAAGCCGTCTCCCTCATCGGTGAGCTCGCCATCAATAAAGGCCGTACCAGGCGTCAAATACGTAAAGTCGGAGAATTTGGTCACGAATAGGTTGATCCCAGCGCTCGCATTATCGCCCGTCCAACGCACCGTACCTTCAAGGTTGAAACCGCTCTCTTTGTTCAGCGTCGGGTCACCCACCTCAAACTGATCCGTCGCGAGGTGTGGACCAAACGCAAAAAGCTCGCTCTCGCTTGGTGCACGTTCAGTGTAGGAAATTTGTCCCCCGACCCAAATCCCGCCTTCATAATGTTTGTGCGCCCCAAAAGACCCGCTGAAGAGATCGAAGTCAGCTGTTCCAAACTCGACATTTTCATACTCAACCATGTCGATGCGCAAACCACCTTCAATTCCGACACCGCTATCCCACTCTTGAGCTTCGTAAAGGAAGACGCCGATATTCTGAATATCGGTTGGCGTCACAAACGCCTCTTCACCGATCGCGCTAAACTCGCGGTCCGAATATTGGAGGCCGAATGCACCTTCAAACCCACCAAACACGTGATCGAACTCTACGCGGCCTTCAACACCTTCATTCCCGAACAAAGTTCCAGCTTCGCCCGGTGCCTCAAATTCTGTGTGCTCATAATCAACGATCGCGAGCGTTCCGATAACATCGGTTAGGAAGCCGTTATTGACCGATACGCCGCCACGAATGTCGATACGGGTCTGTTCCAGGTCGATGAATGGATTTTCTTCCTCTTCCTCGCTGTGCTCCTCACCTTCTTCTTCTTCCTCGCCATGCTCTTCTTCATGACCATGCCCAGGAAGGCCGTACTCCGCAGTTTGCTGACGGATGGCGACGCCCAAGAAGGCATTATCGCCGACCCAGCTCACACCCGCTGAGAGAGTTTGCGTTTCAACGAAGGAGTTTTCCGCTGTACCGCGGACTTCTTCCTCTTCCTCGTGCTCTTCGCCCTCTTCTTCACCCTCATGCTCTTCCTCTTCCGCAGCGCGCTGGAAAGCGGATTCTGAGAAATCAGGAATATCGTAATTGTCGAAATCGCGCATCGAACCGGACAAAGTAAAGACGAGCTGTCCAGCTGTGAACTGGCCACGGCCGGCCAGTTCTGTCCCCTCGTTCACGCTATTATAGGCAGTGAAAAGATCGGCTGAAAATGGCTCATCTGGGAGGTCGTCGACAATAAGACCGTCGATCACATTGACCACACCGCCGATGGCTTGGCCACCATATCCCAGTGCAGCAGGGCCGCGCAGAATTTCAATCTTCTCTGCGTCAATTCCATCCGCCGTGACCTGGTGGTCAGGAGACGCTGCCGACACGTCGATCACGCCAATCCCATTGGTCAACACTTGAACCCGCTCAGCTCCAAGGCCGCGCAGGATTGGTCGGCTTGCGCCGGCGCCGAAGAACGAGCTTGAGACACCTGGCTGGCGATCCAATGTATCCCCAAGAGATGCGCTCAGCGTCTCAAGAATGTCCTCACGTCCTAGAGCAGTCGCGTTCCCAACCAGCTCGTCAGCTGACCTTTCTGGGCCAGGCGCGGAGACGATGATCGTTTCCTCTCGGCGTTCGTCGGACTGCGCAGCCACGATTGGCGTCAATGCGAGGGGCGAAATAGAGGCGAGGAGCAGAAAGCGGGACATGTCTATACTCGTGTTATGTTATCACTTGCCGTCGATCTAACCACCGAGATTCAAATTGCAAGCGAAAAGAAGAGTCGGTTGAGGCCCAAAAGAAAAAGCGACCTCCCACATGGAAGGCCGCTTTTGTTGTGTTTGGGACGTGAGTCCGCGAGACTTACTTCCGAGCCGCTTTTGCGGTCTTCGTGTCTTCCTCGAGATCACGGTCTTCGTCGTCCGACTGGTCTTCGGTCTTGGACTCCTCGGGCTTTTTGGCCCAATCGCTGGCGCGGCGGCGATGAACGATTTCATCGTCAGACGTATCGCGATTATCAGACTTCCGGCGCTCAACCCGAGCAGCGGTTTCTTCCATTCGATCAAGAACCGAACCTACTTTTTCTGAAGCTTCCGCGCTCTCGATCACGATGCGTCGCTCAGCACTCGCCTTCGCAGCGGTCGCCATAGTCACTGGACGCGGACGAACCGTAATTGGGCCATTCGCATTGCGGATGCTGGTATTGAAAAACAGATCCCAGTATTTTGCGAAAACGGTCTGGCGCCCTTGAAGCGTGCGAAGCGACTTCACTTCTCGGCCGCTGGTCAGCTTAGCGCCTTCGATCCGAACGCGGTCAGGGCTACGTACAAATTGGACAAATCCATTGTAGCGACGGGAAGCAGATCGGTTCATTTCAAACTGCAGCTCACCAACGCCGTCACGCCGTCCGTCAGCGCCATCAGAGAGAGAGTTTCTGTGCTTATAGGTCATGAATGGCCAAGACATGTCAGAGAACTCGATGAGCGTGTTGCTTTCAATCTCAAGATCTTGGTTCAGGGAGTACCCTGAGAAAATGAACCCTTTGCCGTCTGGCTGGATATCAATCACGGACAGACGCTGGTGGCCGTCACCTTTCTCGGACTGAAGCCATGTGCCTTCGAAATAGTATTTTCCAAGGATCAGTCGACGCACCGTGTTGAACCGAAACAAGGTTGGAAAGATCGCTTCGGTCATAGCCAGCCAGAAAACGACCATGATCGCGACCGCACCGCCAACCGCGACTGTCATAGACGTCGTATCTTGGCCGAATATCGTTTCCAATGATGTTAAGAATTGCGGTCCAACGAATGCCAATAGACCGAGAATTGCGGCTGCCGAAACGGTGTTCGACACCAGCCCAAAACGCAAATATGGGTTCATGCCCCTGAATCTCCTAAAGCTCTTTGTTTTTATGGTGAATTTATCAGGGGCTTCTGCGCCCTCATGCGAGGGTTAATTAACCAAAATTAAGGTAAATTTCAATCGCCATTAAGTTAATTAAACACTTGTTTTTGTTAACTATTTACCACTCTCGATAGAATTTTCCATGTAAAATCAACCCAGAGGATTTAAGACCGTTTCCGCTAATTCCTTAATTGAGTAATTTCTCGTGCTGTTTATGACGCAGCGCCCAGACCGTGACAGCACGAACCTACCGACCTAATTACTGTCACCATTGACGGAGGAAGACGATGGACGGAATGACTGGGGTTAAAGAGAACCAAGTGCTGGATGGCCTGACGGGTCTTTTGCAAGACGCGATCATCGCTTGCGACACGTACAAGTCCGCCGTCCACGCGAAGATCAGCGTTGTTCTGGCGCCGTCCGGTAAAGTTGATCGTACAGCATTCGCCGCCAATCAGCACTTAGCACACGGTTATGCATGGCTCGTCACTTATGTCGAAACCCTACGTGAAACCGCCAACTGGGCATCGCGCCTGGAAGCTGAAGGAAAATTCGGCGAGATAGATGCGCTGCTGGCGCAAATCTTGTTCAGCAAATATCTCGCAGACATCGTTGGCGGCGTGCCGATGAACCAAGGCGAGACCATCCGTCCCCACGAATTTGATTCTATCGCTGCCGCTGACGCGCTGTTCGCGAACTCTGCCGTACGCACCCTGATCGAAAAAGGGATGACGCCTGAGAGCATGTCCGCCGCCGCAGCCTTCCTACCGGACAGTCTTGCCCGCGCGACCGTCGAGAATACGGGCGAAGACGAAACGATGGCGATGATCCGCGAGCAATTCCGCCGCTACGCTGATGATAAGATCGTTCCGCATGCACATGAGTGGCACCTCAAGAATGAATACATTCCAATGGATGTTGTCTCAGAAATGGCAGACCTCGGGGTCTTTGGCCTCACGATCCCAGAAGCCTATGGCGGCCTGGGTATGGGCAAAACTGCCATGTGTGTTGTCTCCGAAGAACTCTCACGCGGATATATCGGAACTGGATCTCTCGGAACGCGGTCAGAGATTGCCGCGGAACTCATTCTTATCGGTGGCACGAAGGCTCAGAAAGAAAAATATCTGCCGGTCATCGCGAGTGGTGAGATCTTGCCCACAGCCGTCTTCACAGAGCCGAATACGGGCTCTGACCTCGGCGCCTTGCGCACACGCGCGGTCAAGGATGGCGATACTTATAAGATCACCGGTAACAAAACCTGGATCACGCACCCAGTACGCGCGGATCTGATGACACTCCTGGCGCGCACAAATCCAGAAACAAATAACTTCTCTGGCCTTTCAATGTTCCTCGCCGAGAAACCACGCGGCTCTGATGAGACCCCGTTTCCAGCCGATGGGATGACCGGCGGTGAAATTGAAGTGCTCGGCTATCGCGGCATGAAAGAATACGAGATCGGCTTCGATGAGTTCGAAGTGCCCGCGGCCAACTTGCTGGGGGAAACCGAAGGCATGGGGTTCAAGCACCTGATGGCAACCTTCGAGTCTGCCCGTATCCAGACCGCGGCCCGCGCTGTCGGTGTCGCCCAGAATGCACTAGAGCTTGGACTGCGCTATGCGCTCGATCGAAACCAGTTTGGACAGCCCATCTTCAACTTCCCGCGTGTTGCAAACAAGCTGGTCATGATGGCGGCTGAACTGGTCGGTATCCGTCAGCTCACCTATTTCTCGGCACGCCAAAAGGATCAGGATAAACGCTGCGATCTTGAAGCAGGTATGGCCAAACTGCTTGCCGCGCGCGCCGCATGGGCTGCCGCCGACAACGCGTTGCAGATTCATGGTGGCAATGGCTTCGCGCTCGAATATCCGGTCAGCCGCGTGCTACAAGACGCACGTATCCTGAACATTTTCGAAGGTGCCGGCGAAGTACAAGCCATGGTTATTGCACGCCGCGTGATCGAAGAAGGCAACTAACAGCCTAGGTTTTCGCGCCCGCGCTCACCTCTTATTAAGCAGACCTGTGGCATATTTCAGGGAAGTCTCCACCCTGAGAGGTCTAAGTTATGCGTGCTTTGTCCAGCCTAATTGCCCTTGCCGTTTTCGCGTCACCTGCGCTTGCAGAAGATACGCTTGAGGGTGGTGTGTTAGCGTTTGAAGAAAACACGTATCGGTTTGGCGACCTGTACCGGTCTGAACGCGGCACCACGGTGGAAGCCTGCGCAGAAATGTGCACCGCCGACGGCGCATGTGCCTCTTGGTCGCTTACACCTGCAACGTTTCGGGTGGGCCCGCGCTGTGAGCTGAAGCGTACGCCTGGTGAAGCCGTCTCACGTCCAGGCGGTGCATCGGGCATGTCCGAGGTTTGGCAAATGGATCCCGCGCGTCACGCCGCAATGCGGTACCAGCCAAGCGTTCCTGAGAGCCGTCAGCCCGCTGCTGTCCCGCTAGATCAGCTCCGCCCGTCGCCTGTGCCGCGTACTTTCGGCGATCCGCTGCCTGTCCGCGAACCTGAATTGATGGGCGCACCTTCAGCGCAAACCACTGTGCAAACGCGGACAGTGACAGCACAAGCTGTCGCGGCGCCAAAGCAAACAAGAACCGTTGAGGTCTATCGCGCTCCTGGTCAGGGTGTTGTCCCTGACTATGTGAAACAGCCGAAGCCAGTCGAAGCGTCTGCTCCACAAAAAGAGCCTGTGCGTCAAACCTCGAAGACGGTCTTCAAAGATCCCGCGCGGAAAGCGCCAGTCGCTCAGCCTGCAGTGTCGAACCTGAATGCAGTTGTCCGGCGCCAAAGCCAGTCTCCACAAGCGGTCGCTGCACCTGCCCCGCAGCCTGCACCGGCTCCAGTACCGACACCTGAGCCCGTACCCGCCCCTATCAGCGAACCCGCACCGCAGCGCGTGCCGTGGACCGAGCGAACTGGAAACACGCCGAACTATTCTGTTGGTGGAAGTGGTTACGTTCCAGGTGATGAAGACGCGACCGCAGGTTTCGTTGAAGGTTTCCCAGAAGGCGAAGCGGGAACCTAATCTCGCTTCGGACGCTTCGACCGCGCCCGAAACTTCTCAATCTCTTTTGATTTGTCGCGGTTGGGCTTAGCGCCGCCGCGACCGACAAAGCTGCGTCCCTTGCGAATTGGCTTGCCGTCTTCGTTGGTCACGCGCTTATGCTTGGGCGGTAGCGAGGCTGCGATCAGCGCGGCGCGCTCTTTGGCTTTCAATAAGCGCCATTTTCCGAGTTCCAAGTCACCCATTTCCAAAGGACCAATCCGGATCCGCTGAAGATCGACAACACGCAAACCAACCAGTTCACACATCCGGCGGATCTGACGCTTGCGACCTTCTTTCAGGATAAAGCGAAGCGTTTGCCCTTCGACCACCGTCACTTTTGCTGGCTTCAAGCGCCGCTCATCCAAACTTAGTCCATTGCGCAAGAGCGTGAGACGCCCATCGGTGAGCTTGCCCTCGACCGTCACGAGATACTCTTTCTCGAGACTGTGCTGCGGACCGATAATCGCTTTGGCGAGAACACCATCATCAGACAGTAGCAAAAGCCCATGGGAGTCCTGGTCCAACCGCCCAAGCGGCGCCAAGCTCGCATCTTTCGCGGGGCCGCGCGTGCCATCGGCCGCGTTCGCAGTCTTCAGCAAGCGCACCGCGGGCACTTGGCCATCTTCGGGTTGTGCAGAGACATAATCGACAGGCTTGTTGAGCACGGCCGTAAACTTACTCGCAATCGCGCGCTGGGCCCGCTCCGCCAATTTCAGGATCTGGCCGGGCTCGATCTTATGGCCGGGACGTTCGACAACCACATCGTCGACGAGCACGCCACCAGCTTCGATAAGGGCTTCGGCTTCGCGCCGCGAACACAGTCCAAGCTCCGCCATCCACTTATTCAGACGGACAGGGGCGTGCTCGTCGACGATGTGGTTGTCGAACGTCCCGGCCATAAGATCGAGCCCGGCCA
>JBCBGS010000044.1:0-18607 GCA_038526515.1 Pseudomonadota bacterium
CGTTGAGATCTAAGCGCGTGCTCATGCCATTACGCCCGTGGCACGCAGAATCGACCGCAGTCCGAGACCAAGCGTAATGAGAACAATCGCACCGCCCGCAATATTCGCCATGAGCGTATTCGTATGCGCGCCGAGAAGATCTTTACGGTTCATCACATAGAGTAAGAAAGCAGCGATAATCGGCAGAAGCAATCCATTCGCGTATTGCGCAATCAGGATCAGGGAAATGGGCCTGATTCCCAGCAGGCTAATTGCTGCGCCAACCGCAACGACGAACAAAGCTGTGCCGCGGAACAGTTTCGACTTGCGGTCTTCGTTGCCGCCAACGATTTCGCTCAACGCAAAAGCCGTCGCCATTGGTGCAGTAATGGCAGAGGTTAGCCCCGCCGCGAACAGGCCAATCCCGATCAGATACCGCGCTGCCTCACCAAATGCGGGCTCAATCGCGCGCGCCATATCCGCGGCGCTAGAAATTTCGAGGCCGCTCTTGAACAGGCTGCTGGCTGCGGTGGAGAGGATCAAGATCGAGACTAAGCCGCCGAGACCAATGGAAATAGCCGAGTCGGTTCGCGCTGCGCCGGTGTCGTCTCCGTCGGCCCACTTGCGCCGCGCCGCCGCCGCATGAAGGAATAAATTGTATGGAACAATGGTGGTTCCGATCAATGCGATCGCCGTGAGTGTTCCGCCGTCCGGTATACGCGGCACCAAGCCTGCGAAGAGCGCTCCGAAATCGGGCCGCACAAAGATCACACTCAGGACGAAGGCGGCGCTCATGATCAGAACAAGGCCGACGAGAAGCTTTTCTAGAACTTCATAGCGGCCAATAAAAACGATGACGCCGGCCAGCACCGCGAGCGCCGCAACCAATACAGATTGCCCCGGCGAACTGGCGCCGAACAAGGCGTCTAAGCCAAGAGCCCCGCCGCTTAGATTACCACCCTCATAGGCGCAATTCCCGATCAAGAGCGCTGCAAAGACAAGACCACCGGTCGCCCATTTGATCGCAGGAGCCGGCGCACTTTGCATAAGAGCTTCGCCCAACCCGAGCCGCGCCCCAGTGCCCAAACGGGCCGCCATATCTTGCAAAATGATCGTCGCAATTGTTGCAAAGACCAGCGCCCAGATCAGTGCGAAGCCAAAATTGGCGCCGGCGAGCGTGCACGCCGTGACAGTGCCTGGGCCAATAAAGGCCGCAGCCACCAAAACGCCGGGACCAAAATTACGCATGCCGCGCTGCCCTTAATTTATGCCGCGTTGGGTGGTGAGATATGTGGCAAAACTGGCGAGCCAGTGGCTACCGGAATAATGCTCGTCCGAGACGGCGGCGATTCCTGTTTCCCGATGAAGCGCCGCCGATGCGAGCAAAGCCGCAATACGCGGATCACCCTCAGGCAGAGCGCTCGCAATCCCTTCGAGCGCCCAGGCGCGGGACAAGTTCACGCCATCGAGATGTACAAGCTTGCCATCGGACGCATCCAAGACGACGCCGGGTGCGAGCCAGTCGGCGCTTCCATCCATTGGGATTTGCGGAAGGAACGCTCCGAGCCAGGCAGAGAATTCAACACCGCTCAGAACGCGGCGCATCAAGTCTGCTTCCATCAAACATGGCGATAGGAAATCTTCGCCAGAAGGCTCATAGGCGAGTGGGCAGTTTACGTCGCCGCGATGGAAAGCGAGGACTTTGTCTGTCAGCTCTTGTTCAAACGCTTGATTGCCGACGGTGCGGGCATAGTCGATCATCAGGCCGAAGGCGAAGGCGGTCTGATTATGTGTCCCCAAGCGGACGGGATAGGACAGGTTTGGCAACCAGGCGCGGGTCTTCGCAACGATGGCATCCTCGAGGGGACGCAAGGTTTCACGCCATGTCTTGAGCTCAGCATCCTCACTCTCTTCAAGCTCAGCCACGAGCTGCAGATACCAAGCGATGCCATACGGGCGTTCAAATGAGTTGCGGCCCGGCGCCATATAGTAAGCCAGCTCGCCTTCGAAATTCTCTGCCGTGAAGCTTTGCGCCAGCTTCTCCCTGATTTCATCTGCGAACACGGTGTCGGGCGCGGTGTTCAGCAAGCGCGTGAGAAGCCAATGCCCGTGCACAGACGAATGCCAATCGAAGCAGCCGTAAAAGGCAGGCGTGAGTTGATGCGGCGGACGCGCATCCTCAGCCGATTGCATCACATGGCTAATCTTGTTCGGATACTCACGATGCACGCAATCAAGCGCCAGAATTGCGAACCGGTCTTCAACAGTGACCGGCTCTGGCCGCTCTGCTTGCGGTTCAGTAGCTGGCGGTTCCGCATCTTGCCCACCAGAACAAGCGGCCAGCGCTAATACGGCCAATGCCCCAATATAGGATTTCATATCGTTGATCCCTTTTACCCAACACTTAGAGAGGAGCATAAAAGATCAGACGGACAAGTCGATGCCGTGCATGAAACTGTTGGATGGGACCGCTAAGCGCGAACGCGGCGGATCCCCCACCGGATCAAGCGGTACACAGCAAGCAATAAGATCAGACCGAGGATCGCGGCGATGATCGGAATGTGTGGATTGTGTTTGTAGAACCGAGCGATTGAATTCTTCATGACCGCCTCGGCTGAGTTATAGCCCTCTGGCATTTCCAGAACGCCATTGGCGGCGGCATAAGCAGCATACTCGGCGGTCAGATCGGCAAGCACATCTGGCAAGCTTGCGCTGAGATCCGTTGTCTCGCCAGGATCGTTTTTGATATCAAACAGCTGCCACTGTGCATCACCCATAGGCGGCATGGACCGCGTGATCTTGTAGTCGCCTTTGAACAGCGCGCTGTTTCCTGAAACTTCAATGGCTCGGATATCGTCTGGCCCATAGACCGTTTCTGCTTCCCCGCGCAGGACCGGAAGTAAAGAGCGGCCCGTTATGGGTTTGGCACCCCCTGGGGCAGCTGGGGCGGCGACCCAATCCAAGAGGGTTGGCGTGATATCCGAAACCATCGCAGGGGAATTTATCGTCGCTGGAGAAATGTCCGGCCCGGCAATAATCAGCGGCGCTCTAATCCCGCCTTCAGTCGCATAGAATTTATAGAGCGCGCCCGGCGTTGCAGCCGCGGCGGCCCATTCGGACCCAATGAATCCCCAACTGCCCGGCGCTCCGGCATGCTCTGGATCGATATTGTAGCCATTCATGGATTGCCAGATTTTAAGACGTACATCCTGATCGCCGCGATTATATTCTGGACCATTGTCGGACGTGATCACGAAGATGGAATTTTCATACTGCCCGTTCGCTTTGAGGTACTCGACGAAGCGGCCAATATGATGATCCATCGCATCCAGCATGGCCGCATTCACTTCCATCATCGCCGAATAGAGCACACGATCCTCATCGGTGAGCTCGCTCCACTCACGGGCATGCGATGGCATCTCAGCGAGCGGTACGCCTGGCTCGATCAATCCCAGCGCTTTCGCCCGCTCAAAACGGGCCTCCCGCAGGGCGCCCCAACCTTCATCATAGACGCCATCATATTTCGCGATGAACTCAGCTGGAGCTTGCACCGGAATATGGATTGCTTGGAATGGCAGGTAGGCAAAGAAGGGCTGGTCCTGGTCCGTGCCGTCTAAATACTCGATCATCTTGTCGACAATGAAGGCGGAGGAATAAAAATCTTCTGGCAGCGCCGTCTCGACCCCGTCCTCCCACCAGGGCGCGTCCTTATAATAAGGCATGTAGGATTTGTCGGCCCAATTGTCTGCGCCCGACGCGGCCAAAGCAAAGGACCGATCGAAACCATGGCTGTCGGGCATTTCATCCGCGGTTTCCCCGAGATGCCACTTGCCGCTCATCAAAGTTCGGTAACCCGCTGTCCGGAGACGGTCCGCCAAAGTCAGCACGCCAGGCTCGAGCGCCATCGTGTATCCCGTCTGGCCCTTATGCTCAGGTGGAAGCACTTCTGGAATCGTGGCGACGCCGGTCTGATGATTGTCGAGTCCGGTCAGCAACATGGCGCGCGTGGGCGAACAAAGCGGGGAGGTTCGGTATTGCGTAAACATCGCGCCGCGCGCGGCCAGAGCATCAATGTTTGGCGTTTGAGCTTCGCCGCCATAGACACCGAGATCCATCAAAGCGGCATCATCGACGAGGATAATCACGATGTTTGGTGGTTGAACGGCATCTTGCGCCTGCGCACCGGTAGCGGCCAGAAAAGTCGATAGAATTGATACAATAAATGTGCGCATGACGGCCCTCCCTCTCCAAAATTGGAGAATGGTATCGCCGCATCTGTGCCATCCGATACTGTCAGATATGCGCGCGGCTTTTCTACCCTTTAACGGATAGAAATGGCACGAGAAATGTCAATATCACTCTATCTCAATCGCGCGAGGGCGCGGTCGCGCCCCATCAAGACCAGCATATCGCCAACGCTGGGGCCGCGCTCCATTCCCGTGAGCGCTTTGCGCAAAGGCATGAACAAGCCCTTGCCCTTGCGCCCCGTCTCGGATTTTAGAGCCGACGTCCAAGCCCCCCAAGTTTCGGCGTTTACGTCGCCTTCAGGAAGCAAATCAGCCGCTTGCCTGATGAAGTCGCGGTCTTCGTCCTCAATGATCGGATCGATCTCACCAAATGCGACGGGGACGAACCGCGCGGCGTCTTCCACGGTTTGACAGTTATCGCGGACCAGGAGCCAGAAAGCCTCATTCGCAGCCGCCGGATCAATCGCGGCGAGGCGCGCTTCGGCGTCCGCGAAGGACATAGCGTGCGTGATTGCCGCATTCAGAGACGCCAGATCAGCCTCATCGAACCTCGCTGGGGCGCGTCCGATTTTTCCGAAGTCGAACTCTTCCGCTAACTGTGCCAGCGAGTCACGAATTTCGACATTGTCACTTGTCCCGAGTTTCGCGAGATGCGAGCAAATCGCCAAAGGCTCAATTCCTTGAGATCGAAGCTCGCCCATGCCGAGAGACCCGAGTCGTTTGGACAGGCTTGCGCCATCCGCGCCAACCAGTAGCGGCGTGTGCGCCATGTCTGGTGCAGTGCCACCCAACGCTTTGAAGATCTCGATCTGAGCGCCTGAATTGGTCACATGATCCTCGCCGCGGACAACATGCGTGATGCCAGCATCAATATCATCCACGCAGCTTGGCAACGTGTAGAGATATGACCCATCCGCGCGGATCAGGACCGGGTCCGACAGGCTGCTCGTTTCGATGGCTTGCTCACCTCGGACGAGATCATTCCAGACGACTCGTTCACCGCTCAACTTGAAGCGCCAGTGCGGCTTGCGGCCTTCGGATTCATAGGCGGCTTTTTCTTCATCGGACAGGTTCAGACCGGCACGGTTATAGATTGGCGGCTTGCCGCGGGCCCGCTGAAGCTTGCGCTGCCGGTCAAGCTCATCCGCGGTTTCGTAGCAAGCGTACAGCAAGCCCATTTCGCGGAGTTTGTCCGCGGCGGCGTCATACATCTCAAAACGCTCAGACTGTTTGAACGTGTCGCCCCAAGTGAGGCCGAGCCAAGTCAGGTCATCTTTGATGCCTTGCTCGTATTCAGCCGTCGAACGCTCAAGATCGGTGTCGTCGATCCGCAATATAAATGTACCCCCCTGCCCAGCGGCGAATAGCCAATTGATCAGAGCTGTACGGACATTCCCAACATGCAAATTACCTGTCGGAGAGGGTGCGAAACGGACGATAGGTTTGGTCATAGCCATGCCTTAGTGAATTTGGAGCGCCCCTTCCACACGAAAACGCCTCAAATGCCAAGTCATTGCCGCCACAATTGACAGCGAGGGTCGAGTCCGCGCACGACGATTCTAGAGAGAAGTGAGGAAACAATGATCCGGACTGTATTGTATGCGGCATCTGCCGGAATAGTTTTATCTGCGTGCACCCCATCTGGACCGGAGCCTTCGCCTGAGGCGCCCACGCCAGAAGTCACAGATGAAACTGTTGAAGACACTGCGTCAGATCCGGTGCCTGAACCGGAGGCAGAGGCGTCCCCGGAAGATATCCCAACGATTGGCTATCCGGATGGCTGGGAAATGCAGCTATATTGGTCGGGCGAATATCCGAACGCATTTGCAGTGGCCGAAGATGGCGTCACTGTTATGGGTCATGAAACAATTACATTTGGCGGCGACGCCGCGATTTCATGCGAGCTTCCTCACAAAGCGACCTACAGCCCTTGGAACCGCGACCGCAATGAAAGCGACCGTATCGAGTACGTTTCCATGGTCTTCCCAACGACCTTTACGCTCAAAGAGGATGTTACGCTTGAAGTCTTGGTTGGCGACGGTGAGGAAACCCTCGCGCTCACGGCCGAGGATCAAATGGTCTATAAGAGCTATCTCGCCGAAGGCTGGTTCATCGCCGAAAAAGATGGCGTTCAGTATGAAATGAATGAGGCCGACCTGCCGCAAAGCACGGTTTTTGAACAGGGTCCCGAGGACCAGGAATGGGTTCGCATTACTTGCAATGATGCAGATAAGACGCGCGCTTGGGTTCTTTATGACGACGCGATTGGTGCCTCAGGCGTTGAGCCTTATGAGTATACAGGCTTTGCCGAGGCAGCAGACTTGCCTTAAGCGCGCTTGTCGCTGCGCAAATGATTTCCTTGTCTCTGTTTATAGTCTATCTCGCATAAATCGGGATAGAGGAGGCACCCAATGAACGATGCGGTCGACACCCCAAAAGCTGGCTGGCGGATGAAAGTTGCGATTTTCGCGCTCGCCGTCTCAATCTTCACCGTGCTGTGGTTCGCCGTTGCGGCATTGGGCACCAAATTTGGCTTATGGCCGTGGCAGGTTGGGCTCGGCCAAATGACCATCGGCATCGGCCCTGGTATCGCAATGGTTGCGCTTGGCCTAGCGATCGTGTCTCAGATCATCGCCTTGATCAAAGCGCCGCGGAAGCAAGCCTTCATCTTAGCGCTGGCCGCGACCTTGATTGCCGCCTTCTGCATGTTCCGCCTGGCTGGCCTTGGCGCTCAGGCAAATGCCCTTCCACCGCTTCACGACATTCAAACCAATTGGGACGAGCCCATTCAATTCAGCGAAGCCTTGATGGCTGCACGCGCGGCGCAGGGCGAGACAAACCCTGTCCTCGACGCCCCAACAGTTCCTGACTACGCCGAGGCGCGTTGGCCGGGCACCGCAGGCCGCCTTGTGTCTGAGATCCAAGAAGAAGCCGAAGCCAAAGAGGCGAGCAAAGGGACTGTCTATCCGAAAATGGAAACGCTCTATTTTAGTCAGTCTCCGCAAGAGGTTGCAGCAGTTGCTGAGCGCATCATGGACAGCAAAGGCTGGGACATCCTGGCGCCGGAAACAATTGAAGGCGACGAGGTTCAAATTGAAGCCACCGCGACTTCCGGTTGGTTCGGGTTCAAAGACGATATCGCCGTTCGCTTGCGTGCGACGGGCGGCGTAACAGCAGTTGATATTCGCTCAACCAGCCGCGTTGGTCTCTCCGATCTCGGCGCCAACTCAACGCGTGTCTATGGATTGATGGTCGAGCTTGAAGATCGCGCCGACGGACGCCGGACGCCTTAAGCGTCAACTTTCGTCAGACGAAACTCACTTTGAATAACAGGGCGCGCATCGCTAGAGGTGACGCGCCCTTCTTCAATCAACTTGAACATATGCCCGAGCAAGCTCATGCACGCAGCTGGGATCAGCCGTTCCTCAAGTCCCACATACATGCTGTTGACCATATCTGGGATTGAGGTCTCGCCCGCTTTCAGGTGCGCAATCACGCCATCTTCTCGGTCTTGCCTATGCTGGCGATAGGCCTGGATAAACTCTTTCACGAAAGCCTTACCCTCGATCGGCGAACCGTGGGTTGGCCAAAGAACATCGAAGTCACGGTTTTCAATTTTGTCGAGGCTATCGAAATAGTCCGCCATGTTTCCGTCTGGTGGAGCGACAATTGTCGTCGACCAGCCCATAATGTGGTCGCCAGACAAACACGCATTCTCTTCTTTCAAACCAAAGCAAATATGGTTTGTCGTGTGGCCAGGTGTTTCAATCGTCTCGAGCGTCCAACCCGGTCCTTCGAACAGGTCCCCATCTGTCGTGCACTCATCCGGCGTAAATCCAGGGTCATCTTCACTGCCCAGCTCGCCTTTTGCGGTGGGTTCACCACAGCCTTTTGCATAGACCTTACACCCGGCCCAATCCGCCAACGGCTTCGCGAGCGGTGAGTGGTCGGAATGCCCGTGCGTGACAAGCACATATTTGACGGTTTCGCCTTCCAACGCCGCTTTCAGAGCATCGAAATGCTCTTTCGTATTCGGGCCCGGATCAATCACGGCAACTTCGCCCTGTCCGACGATGTAAACACCGGTTCCGACATAGGTGAAGGGGCCTGGATTGTTGGCAATCACACGACGCAAAAGCGGAGAAACTTGCTCGACTTTTCCGTATTCAAATTCGATTTCACGCACAAAAGGTATAGCCATGGGAGTAACGCTGTCTTGAGTCTTCTTCTTATATCGTCGTGGGCACACCTGCCCTGATTTCACAAGTCCGGCAAACTACTTACGTTTCGGCGCGAACGCAGCGACAAAGGCCTTCGCCATACGACGGGTCGATTTCAACTTGTGCCCAAGCTTCAACGCAACCGGTGGTCCCATGTCCGTTTTATTCGCGTCGACAATGTAGATTCGACCAGACGCATTATCGCGTAGCACGTCGACGCCGCCCCATTCCAGACCGATCTCTTCAGCAAATCGTGAGATCACGCGAATTTCATCTTCGGAATAGCAATTTGCCGGTGTATCGAGCAGGACTTCCGCATTCTCATTGAGAAAGCGCCGATCGATCGGACGACGTTTGCGAAACACAACGGCAGGTTCGCCGCCACAGATACAGCAGCGCAGGTCTTCGATCAGGCCGCCAGGGATCTCATTGTCGACCAGAACTTGGTAGGTTTTGTCTTCCACCGGATTTTCGAGCGGTCCTTCGAGGATGCGGCCATCGTGACAGGCATTCTTTTCAGACTTTTCGACCATCGTGCCAGTAAACGTTTGCGGATCGACCGCCAAACTATATCCGGCAGCGCGCTCAAACGCAGCGGCAACGTTCGACTTGGAAATGTCTTTACAATCAAAATTGACCAGTTTCGCGCCCGGTTTTGTCGGCGGCGGTGTGTGGTCTGTTTCGGTGGAGTCGTCGAACTGGAAGACAATATCGGCGACACTCGTATCTGAAATCAGCTTCGCGCCTGAGGCATGCATGACCGGCCAAATATGATACCACGGCCGCGGCTTCTCTGGATAGAACGCTATAGTTGGGCGCTTATGCCCTGTAATGCGTCGCCAGGACCGCCAGGATTGCGCCAGCGTATAGAATGTCAGCCAGGTGAAGATATCATTCGCCAGCTCACGCGTCGCGGGCACACGGTGCCCGGTCTTTTTGACGAGCCAAGCGCCGTCTTCATATTTAAAGTCTGCCAACCAGTTTCGTGACATACTTTACTCCTCAGCCGTTAACTCGGCAGTTTTGTGGTGGATCGCATGCTTAACAAAAGCTAGCAAGCTCTTTCCGGCACCGAAAGTGAATAAGTGCTCACAATCGAATAACGTCTGCGTTACAAGAGTGGCTTGAGCGCCGAGAGATCATAGCCTGCACCTGCAGCAGCCGCTACGATTTCCTCCGACATGCCCTGTCCTGCATGGGTCATTGCCCAAGCCGTGATAGAACGTGTTCCGGTGCGACAATACGCGAGCACAGGCGCCGGCGCTTCCGCCAGAGCCGAATTGTACCGTTCAAGAATGTCCGGGGTCGGAGCGCCTGAAAACGGGATCGCCACAAACGCTAATCCCAGAGATTCTGCTTTGGCTCGAATGGCGCCCATGCGCGGTTGATCGATCCCCCCTTCACCATCAGGGCGATTGGCGATCAGCGTTTTATATCCCGCGTCCGCGATAGCTTGAACATCAGCCTCACTGATTTGAGAGGCGACTGCAAAACCGTCTGTGACTTTGCGAATTTCGACCATTCCGTAACTCCGGTGTAGATGGGCGTTGACTTTGCGTCTTGGGGCGTGAACGTAAGAAGAGTTGAAGGGGCTGCCAAGCCCCGAGCGTTGATTCAATTACACATGCCTCTTTAGGAGCTTGAGACCCAGTGTCAGCCGTGCAGCGTACACTTTCACGAATTCCATGGGCATATACGGCGCGCCGCCTGCTCATCGCGATTCCCACACTTCTCCTCATCATCACAGTCGCGTTTTTCATGATGCGTATGGCGCCGGGTGGCCCGTTTGACGGTGAGCGTAAGCTCAATGCCGCGACCGAGGCCGCGCTGAACGCCAAGTTCGGTCTCGATAAACCACTCTGGCAGCAATACCTGGATTATCTCTGGGGGGTTGCCCAGCTGGATTTCGGACCGAGTATGAAAACACTCGGCAAAAGCGTGAACGATTTGATCGCCGACGGATTGCCGATCAGCTTGGCGATTGGGTTCTTGTCGATCTCCCTCGCGATAGTGGTCGGCACCGCGATGGGGATCTTTGCTGGGCTGCGGCAGAACACGGCTGGAGACTACTCCGTCATGGGCTTTGCGATGGCTGGGATTTCGATCCCGACCTTTGTCACCGGCCCGGTGCTCATCCTGATCTTCGCGCTCACCTTTGGGATTTTCGCCGTCGGCGGATTGGGCACGTATCCTAATATCGGCATGAGCTTTCATAATATGACTCTGCCGGTGATCACATTGGCGCTGCCACAGATCGCGATCATCTCTCGATTAATGCGCGCAAGTGTCATTGAAACCATGCGCTCTGGCCATATTCGAACTGCCCGTGCAAAGGGGCTGAGCGAACGCGAAGTTGTGATGAAGCACGCGCTTCCATCCGCCATCCTGCCGCTCGTGTCTTATGTCGGCCCAGCTATGGCGCGGGTCATGACCGGCTCGCTCGTGATTGAGCGCATTTTCGGCCTACCCGGTATGGGCTCTTACTTTGTCGATGGCGCCATTAACCGAGACTATACGCTCGTAATGGGCGCCTTGATTATCTATGCGACCTTGATCGTCCTGTTCAATTTGATCGCCGATATCCTCTACGCCCTGCTTGATCCAAAGGTGAAGTATGACTGATACATTGGATCTGACAGGTCGAAAGGAAGCGGTCGAAACCGCGATCCAGGGCGGACGCTCACTCTGGGACGATGCCAAAGCGCGCCTATTCCGCAACAAGGCTGCTGTAGTCTCCATGTGGGTGCTCGGCATTATGGTGTTTATCGCCGTTATTGGTCCCTTCCTGTGGGTGCACGATTACCGGACTATTTCGGCGAATGTCGAACTCGCTCCGACTTTTGAGAATCTCCATTTGCTTGGAACCGATACGCAGGGCCGAGATAGCCTTGCGCGCTTGATGATTGGCCTCAGAATTTCGCTCGCGGTCGGCATGGTCGCGACTATCGTTTCTCTCATCATTGGGGTCACCTGGGGCGCTGTCGCTGGCTTTGTTGGCGGTCGGGTCGACAATATCATGATGCGCTTTGTGGACGTGCTGTATGCAATGCCGTTCATCTTCTTCGTAATCTTGCTGCTGACCGTATTCGGTCGGAATATCATCCTGATCTTTGCGGCCATCGGCGCCGTTGAATGGCTGACCATGAGCCGGATCGTTCGCGGTCAGACCCTGGCGATCAAGAATATGGAATATATCGAGGCGGCGCGCGCCACGGGGGTTCCCTTCTTTACGATCATTCGCCGTCACATCCTGCCAAACGTTGTGGGTCCGGTGGCGGTCTATGTCACGCTCACCATTCCAGTCGTGATCCTTGCGGAGAGCTTTCTCTCCTTCCTCGGTCTCGGCGTGAACGAACCGCTCACCTCACTTGGCGTGCTGATCTCTGACGGCGCCAAAGAGATGCAGGACAAGCCCTGGATGCTTCTCGCGCCCGCGCTGACCATGATGATCACGCTGCTCTGCCTGAACTTTATCGGCGACGGCCTGCGCGACGCGCTCGACCCGAAAGAGCGCTAGACGAACAGCTCCAACGGATCGCGGCCCGCTTCGCTTTCCCAGAAACCAAGCGTTTCGAACGTCTGCTTCATCGTGCCGGATAAAGGCGCCTGAAGCGTCAACGGCTTGCCGGATTTACGCGGAATGACTAAAGCCCGCGCATGCAGGTGAAGTCCCCGCGCGACGCCTTGCGGGACTTCGCGGCGCGTCTCGTATTTCTCATCCCCGAGAATGCTCGTGCCAAGCTCATGCATGTGAAAGCGCAATTGGTGCATCCGGCCCGTTGAGGGCTTCAAAGCAACCCAAGCCGCTCGCCGCGCCGCGGTCGACACAACAACATAATCCGTGATCGCGTGCTTCGAGATCTTATCGCCATGCGCGCCCAGGACCATCCGCTCACGGC
This sequence comes from Pseudomonadota bacterium, assembly GCA_038526515.1. GTDB lineage: Bacteria > Pseudomonadota > Alphaproteobacteria > Caulobacterales > Hyphomonadaceae > Henriciella. Next base: position 12,346 of record JBCBGS010000044.1, read on the forward strand.
CATCTTCGTCGGTGCCTTTGCGCATCCAGGAGCGCAGCTGTCCCGCGGGCGGATGCGGTACGCCGACGGTCACCGCCCAATAGACTTTCTCCATGTCGCGCGAATGAAACAGGTTCCCGAGGCGCGACGCAGAAGACGGATGTTTCGCAATCACCAACAGACCCGAGGTGGCTTTATCGAGCCGGTGCACCAGGCGCGGGCGATGCTCGCCATCCGACAGCGCGTCCAACATACCATCAATATGACGGCCGCCCTGCCCTGTGCCGCCTTGGACAGCGATCCCGGCAGGTTTGTTGAGCACGAACATCTCATCATCCTCATGCAGGATGAGCGGCTTCAGAAAGGCGAGCGCTTTCGCATTGGGCTTTTTCGGCGCGCTCCACGGACCATCGCCGTCACCCGCTGTTTTCGAGACAAAGGGCGGCAGGCGGACCGACATACCCGCTTCGAGGCGCGTGTTTGCTTTTGCCCGCGAGCCATCGACGCGAATCTGTCCTGAGCGAAGCAGTTTTTCCAGCTCCCCTTGAGTCATCGGCATGCGTCGTTTGACCCAGCGGTCGAGCCGCACCCCGCCCTCTTTTTCAGAGACCGTTTCGGTAATCACTTGTCGGCTCATGCGAGCAACCTTTTCAAAGCTAAAAGCCCGACTGCAAAAGCGGCCAGTGCCCCAACCATGTTGAGGCCCGCAAAGACCAAGCCCTTCATCAGCTCGCCGGTCATTAACATATGGATCGTGTCGCGCGAGAAGGCCGAGAAGGTCGTAAACGCGCCCATCATGCCGACGCCGAGCAAAAGCCAAAGCGTATTCTCAAGCGCAAATTCGCGGCTCGTGAACCAGCCCATGAGCACGCCCAGAACAAAGCTGCCCACGACGTTCACAAACAAAGTCGCCCAAGCGCCAGAGACCCCGCCATGCTCGGTAAAAGCAAGGCCGACCCCATACCGCATCGAGGCGCCCATCGCGCCCCCGATGGCAACAAGAAGAAATCCATTCATGCGCGCCTCTTAGTGGGTTTTAAAGGCGAGCGGAAGGGAGGCAGGTGAGCGCTCATCTAGAAGCGCTCTGCCCAACTCGTCTGGACGCAAAGCCACCATGCGTTCTGCCAAACTGATCAGGATCAGCCTCTTATCAGGTGGAGATGCGGAGATGCTTATAGGGCGGGAGCCTTTCTCGGATCTAGGGTCGTTTGGAAGACCATTGCCGGCGCGCCTCTTCGGTTGCAGGCAGCACGAACGTCATTACAAACTGAATATCGGCACTAAGATTACGTTTCGGGCAGTTGGATCAGGCAAGCGAGAAGGAAGCTCAACAGGGCTACAGGGTTTTTGAGAATGGAAGAATTTAGCAGCGCAATATATGCCCTCATCGTCTTGGGCGGGTTGTTGATCATACAGCTGGTGGTCAATGATGTGATAGGCATCGTGAAAAAGAAAACGCCGGGAGCGATCGCTAAAGAAGACCACGCGAACATACTATTTAGAGCGGAACGTGTGGTTGCGAATACGAATGAAGTGCTCGGTGCCTTCGTCATACTCTTCTTGGCATGTGTGCTTTCTTCGGCAAACCCAGATCTGACGGGGTATGCGGCTTGGGTGTTTGTCGGCGCACGAATTCTGTTTTCAATATGCTATTATGCAAACTGGCAAAGCGCTCGTTCTGCTTCATTTGGGGCCAGTCTTTTGTCGATTGTCGCACTCTTTTTTGTGGCCATATTTGGCTAACCGACGAGAAATGCTGCTTGGGTGAAGCTTTCAAAACTCAAGCGTGAGCGTCGACTTCAGGGCGCGTCCTGCCTATGAATCAGCGGCTGATTTTGGGGCGAGCCTCGGACTATGGCACCTTTGGCTCTTGCTGGGTCATGCAGTGGATGCCCCCTCCGAGAAAGTTGAGCTGCAGAGTCTGGATCGGCACAATTTCACGGTCCGGGAATGCCTCTGCCAGGATGGATTGAGCTTTCAGATCATCTTCTCTGATGCTCTCAGGGAGTCCTTCGGACCAGAACGCCTGAACCAAAACCACTTCGTTTGAAATCAAAAAATTCATATAGCTGGCCATTGGCACCCAATAGATTTCGTCAGCCTCTTCATGATCACGAAACATGGATGGGAACGGGTCGGTAATCCATGGCCCCATGGGCCAAATTTGTTTGAGCGCATCTAAGTCAGGATGTGGCATTTCAATGACCGTTAGCGGCTCGCCATTGATATCTGTAGCGGCCTTCAGCTGCGCGATATTTTGCGCCATGATTGCCGCGTCGGCCCGGGCCAATAAGGTGTCCGTGTCATTGCTATCGGGCTGTGTAATTAAGACCGTCGTGTCGGAGACAAAACGCACATATTCATCAGTGTGCCCGTTGGCACCCCAGCCATAGTATGGACCGATTTTCTGACCGCCATAATCCGCATATGGCGTGCGATCTAACCAGATCATCTTGTCTTTGCCGTAGGCTTCAAGCAGCGCTTTTTCAATTTCCGGCACGGTCATTTCAGGATTGCGCCATTCATGCGCGTCTTTGAACGCAATCATGAGGTCAGAAGAGACTTCTATCGCGCCGCCCTCCGATCGCACCTTGAGTTGCTCAACTTCCAAACCGCGATCATCAGCGACAAGCCGACCGATTTCACCACGAGGATAGCAACTTGGATCTCGCAAGGGATAGCTATAGCCGTAGCAATCCCAACCAAACATTCGGACCTTCAAGTCTGTGCCATTGCTGACGAAGAGAGGGCCCGGGTCACGAATTGCGTACTCGACCATCTCTTGTTCATAGTAGCTGACCCGATCCATATCTGCGCCTGCAGCTAACAGTGCTGTCTCAGCTTCGGCCACAGAAGCTGGCGGCACCATCACGGTCACATCGATCGTCTCGCTGAGTTTCGCCACGATTTCCGCGCGAATTGCTAATTGTTCGGCTGTTTGTTCGGGAGGCTGGTAAAACGTCTCTGCTGCAGGCACCCACGCAAGCCAAACACGCTCTTGCTCGGTCCATTGCGGAGGCAATTCGTATCGAGCCTTCTCTGATGACGTGTCGGGAGATGTGTTTGTGACACAGCCCACCAATACCGTGCTCAATAGTAAGATCAGTGTTTGAACAGTCTTCACGTAACAATCCTCCCCATACCTCAATCACGAGAATAGACGGTGCGCTGGCTCTCTGCAAACGCCATACATTTGATGAGGCTCCGTACGGTCGCAGACATTGACGAAAACGCACTGCCTGCGCATCCTCCGTTCTGGGAGGCAAAAAACATGTTCATTGGACACTATGGGGCGGCTCTGGCGGCGCGGGCGGTGAAGCCTGCGATCCCGCTTTGGCAGCTTTTCGTGGCGGTGCAATTGGTCGATTTCGCTTGGGCCGGTCTGGTCCTCGCAGGGATAGAGAAGTTCGATGTCGCGCCAGGCTTTATGGAAGCGTCGATCTTGGATCTGCATCATATGCCTTATACCCATTCCCTCGTGGCGGCGGTGATCTGGTCGATCGCAGCGGGCGTGCTCTATGCAGCGCTCCGCAAAGGCGCCAAAGCTGTGACCGCGGGCGTGATTATCGGCCTCGCCGTGTTCAGTCACTGGATCACCGATCTGATCGCGCATGGTCCGGATCTCGCGCTGTGGTTTGGTGGTCCGAAAGTTGGGCTTGGTCTTTGGAACAGCTTGCTTTGGACGCAAGTGGTGGAGATTGGCCTGCTACTCATCGGCGGGGCACTCTATCTCGCGCACACCAAGCCGAAAGGTCCAGTTGGCCGGGTGGCACCCTGGCTGCTGATCGGATTCATGTTGGCGCTACAGATCTACAATCACTTGCCGGTGGATCACCCGCCACCAATCCCACAATTTGCGATCATGGCGCTGATCGCATTTAGCTTGTTGGCCTTTGTGGCTTGGGCGACGGATCGAACGCGCGAGCCGGCTTAGCGCGCGGCGCGTTTCAGCCGGTTGAGCGCTTCATCCAAGGCTGAAAGGTATCGTGATCGATCGGCTTTGGAGAAGGGTGCCGCGCCGCCGACCTGATCGCCGCCAGCCCGAAGGTCTGCCATGATAGCGCGCGTCGCGATCGCGTCGCCAATGGAGTTTTCCGTAAACGGTTTGCCATTCGGGCCAAGCACGATGGCGCCTTCCTTAAGCGCCCGCTCTGCAAGGAGAATGTCCGCTGTCACGACCACACTCGAAGCCGTGGCGAGCTCGACCACGTGATCATCGGCGGCGTCAAAGCTATCGCTCACCGTGATATGCTTGATCAGCGGATGCGCCGGGACGCGGAGGAAGCTATTGCTCACCAAAGTCACCGGCACTTGATGCCGTAAAGCGACTTTATAGGTCTCGTCTTTGACGGGACACGCATCCGCATCGATCAGGATTTGGATCGGCTCAGCCACTATTTATAAAGGCACCAGCGCATGATCGCCTTCTGCGCATGGAGGCGGTTTTCCGCTTCGTCCCACACGAGAGAGCTCGGCCCGTCAATGACATCTGCATCGACTTCTTCGCCGCGGTGGGCTGGTAGGCAGTGCAGGAATTTCGCGCCGCCTTGAGCGAGGCCCATCAACTCATCCGTTACAGCGTACGTGTCGAGCTCCGCCAGACGCTCAGCGCCATCTTTGTCGCCCATAGAGACGAAGGTGTCGGTGATGACGACATCGGCGCCGGCCACAGCTTCTTCGGCTGTGTCATAGAGGTCCACGCGGCCCTGAAGCTGGCGTGCAATCTCGACATCTTCTTCGTCAGGCGCAAAGCGATCCGGTGTGCCGATGGCGAAAGAGAAACCAAACTTTGGTGCGGCGTGCAGGAAGCTTGAGCAAACATTGTTGCCATCACCAACCCAAGCGAGCCGCGCGCCTTTCAGATCAACGCCACTTTCTTCAAGCGTCATCAAATCCGCCATGATCTGGCAGGGATGCGAGCGATCGGTCAGACCGTTGATCACTGGGACTGAGGCCGCTTCGGCAAACACTTCCAAGTCGCTGTGATTGTTCGCGCGCAGCATCACCATGTCGACATAGCGGCTAAGGACGCGCGCCGTGTCTTCCACAGTCTCGCCGCGGCCAAGCTGCATGTCGGATGCCGTCGCAATGATCGAGTCGCCGCCAAGCTGGCGCATCGCAGCTTCAAAGCTGAAGCGCGTCCGGGTTGAGTTCTTCTCAAAGATCATCGCCATAGTATGACCGGCGAGCGGCGCATCGGCGTCCGTTTTACCTTTTGGCCAGCCCTGACGTGCTCGTTTCATCGCATGGGCTTGGTCCATGATGGCGCGCAGTTCGCTCGCCTCAAGCTGCCACAGATCGATGAAGTGCCGATACGTCATTTTTGCCTCCGGAATCTCGGAAAAGCGGCGCTCTTAACCTATTTCCGCGTTGAGCGCCACTCAAACATAGATCATGCGTGATCTGCAGAAATGGCGGTCGATTCATCCTGTCGGCGCCGCTGAAAATGCACTGGCGGACCGCGTCCAACTCAAGTAGAGGCAGAAACGCTATTTCTTGGCTTTGCAAAAAGGGTTGAGGCACATGGATCGAGTACTGATTATTGGCGCAGGTGCGGCCGGGTCTGTCGTGGCGCAGAAATGCGCGATGGACCGCGAAACGTTCAAACACATCACGCTGGCGTCGCGCCGCTTGGTCTCTTGCGAGAAAGTTGCCGCCCTTTGCGAAACGCCGATCGAGATCGCGCAAGTCGACGCCGACAATGTCGAAGAGACAGTTGCGCTGATCGAGAAAGTGAAGCCTGACCTCGTGATCAATATGGCCCTGCCATATCAGGACCTGCCAATCATGGACGCCTGTCTCGCCACAAAGACGCATTATATGGACACCGCGAACTATGAGCCGCGCGATGTCGCCAAGTTCGAGTATCACTGGCAGTGGGCGTACCAAGAGCGCTTCAAAGAAGCGGGCCTCACGGCCATCCTCGGCTGCGGCTTCGATCCAGGCTGTACCAATATTTACTGCGCCTACGCCCAGCAAGAAGGCCTATTCGACGAGATCGAATATATCGACATCGTTGACTGTAATGCCGGGGATCACGGCAAGACGTTCGCGACTAATTTCAATCCTGAAATCAATCTACGCGAAGTCACGCAAGACGGGCGCTACTGGAAAGACGGGGAGTGGATCGAGATTCCAGCCCTCTCTATCCGCACGATGATCGACTATCCCGAAGTCGGTCCGAAAATGTCTTACCTCATCTATCATGAGGAAGAGGAAAGCCTGGTCAAACACATTAAGGGCCTGAAACAGATCCGCTTCTGGATGACCTTCGGTGACGAGT
>JBCBGS010000045.1:0-18458 GCA_038526515.1 Pseudomonadota bacterium
TCCTCCCACTTGAGGAGACACAATCATGAAAACTTTAGCTAGCCTGACTGCGGTTGGGCTGATTCTGAGTCCTGTGGCATTCGCGCATGGGCCTCACGTACCGCTCGCACAACAGGCTCAGCCAACGCCGGTGACCACCACCGATCTCGGCGATGGCCTCTACATGCTGCAAGGCCGCGGCGGGAATATTGGCGTGCTCGCAGGCGAAGACGGGGTCTTTGTCATCGACAGCCAGTACGCAGACATGGCACCCGGTATCTTGAGCGCGATTGACGAAATTGCCGGCGAAACGCCGCGCTATCTGGTGAACACGCACTGGCACGGAGATCACGCGGGCGGTAACGCGATTATCGGCGATACAGGCGCGACTATCATTGCGCATGAAGGCGTCCGCGATCGGGTCACTGTCGACGTCACACGCGACTTTTTCGGCCAAGAATCAACGACGCCAGCGCTTCCAACCTCTGCTTGGCCAGTAATCACCTTCAATGACGAGATGACACTTTATCTGAACGGTCAAACCGTCCGGCTGATCCACACCCCGGATGCGCATACCGATGGCGATACGTTCATCTATTTCGAAGAAGCCGACGTGCTGCACACTGGCGACCTGATGTTTAGCGGCATGTTCCCCTTCGTCGATATCACATCGGGCGGAAGTTTTGCCGGCTTCACGGCAGCGTCCGAGGCAATGGCGGACATGATTTCAGATGACACCCGCATCATTCCTGGTCACGGCCCGCTCTCCAGCAAATCAGACATCACAGCGATCGTCAGCATGCTACAGGGCACGACCGCTGCGGTTCAGGCCGAAATTGATGCTGGCAAGGATATCGAGGCTGTTCTCGATGCCGCCCCACTCACACCATGGGTCGAAGACTGGGCCTGGGGCTTTATCAATGAAGCCCGCTTCACGCGCCTGATCTTCGCGGATCTCAGTGCAGTAAGCGAAGCCGAAACCGACTAGACAGACGTTTAGTCGTTCGTCTCGGTTAAACGCGGGTCACCGGCGGGGATGATCGCTTCGTCCTCGACGGTGCTCCACTCAACATCCATCATGAAAGCGCGGACGTCAGCAATTGACTGTTCCGCGTTTTCTTCTTGCGGCAAATGTCCAATATTGTCGTAGACCGCCAATGTTGCGTTCGGGATCGCATCGGCGAACTTCTGAGCGCCGGATACGGGAACTAGATTGTCCTCTGTCCCCCACATCACCAAGGTCGGAACAGAGATGGCAGAGAGCTTATCCACGGATGCCTTCACGCGGTCTCCAGACATAATCGCGAGCAGAGTCTCCCGGTGTCCAGGCGCACGTGACAGAGACACGTAACGCTCTACCAGAGCATCCGTAACGAAAGACGGATCTGCATAAGAGTCCTCAAGCCCAGACCGTGTCAAAGACGTCATGTCCAGGTCTTTGATCAATGACCGCGCAACTGGGTTCGAGAGAAGCGTGAAAATAAAGGGGGACCCATCGCCCTCGCCTTCTTCTTCTGGCCATCCAGACGCCGCCACGAGAATGAGCCCGTCCAGCGTTTCGGGATAGGCGAGCGCGTATGACCAAGCGGTGTTTCCGCCCATCGAATTCCCGGCAAGTGTGAACCGCTCCACACCAAGATCCTGGGTCACTTCGTGGACGACATCCGCAAAGCGTTCGATTTTAGCTTGGCTTGGATCCTCTGCGCGGGTCAAACCATGCCCCGGCAGATCGAGCGTGATCACGCGATAATCCAGCTCCAACGCTGTTTTCCAGGCCTCCCAAGTGTGGAGAGACGCCGAAAATCCATGCACGAGCACCAGCGCGGCGCGGTCTTGAGGACCGGTATCTGTATAGTGGACTTTCAGCCCATCATCCAATGTCATGAATTGCGTATCGGGGACCGAATAAGCGGTCTCCAACGTGTCATAAGGAATGTCCGCTCTTCTGAGCGCCAACCACCCTGCAGCAAGCACGGCGATTATCGTAAGACCGACGGCAAGCGTTCTGCGCATCAAACTGGTACTCCACGAATGCCCACCGTCGTAAAACCGTCAAAAATTAACGATGTCAAAGAAAAGTTTCATTGCGAACAGACCGAACAATCAGGGTTCGGACGAAGTTTCAGAACCCGGCTTTCGCCCGATAGCCCATCAATAATAAGCAAACGACCGATGAGTGGTTTTCCAGCACCGGCCACAAGTTTTATCGTCTCGAGCGCCATCCGGGTGCCAACCATACCGGTCAGCGCGCCCATAACGCCCACATCATCACAGGCTTCCGCCGCTGGTGGTAACTCCGGAACGAAACAGGCATAGCATGGCGCTTCGGCGTCCACGCCGGATGCATAGACAGAGATTTGGCCGGTCCACCGGCTTGCAGCGCCCGAGACCAAAACCCGGCCGCTCGTATGGGCGAGCTCATTCAGGGCGAACCGGGTTTCGAAATTGTCCGTCGCATCAATTAGGATTGACCCGAGCAACTCAGCGCCAGGCGCAAAGCGGGCCCGCTGGACCGTGACATTTGTTTCCGGATTAAGCGCCAGCAATCGGTCGCGCAAAACCTCCGCTTTTGGGCGATCTATGTCAGCATCAGCGAATTGGACCTGCCGCTGCAGGTTCGACCGATCAACGAGATCATCATCCCAGATCTCAATCTCGCCGATCCCAGCCGCCGCCAAATAGAGGGCGCACGGCCCACCCAGCGCCCCAGCCCCCACAATAGAGACTTTTGTATTGCGCATTTTCTGCACGCCAGGGCCACCAATCTCCTTGAGCAGGATGTGGCGTTTGTGCCGTTCAAGCTGATCTGCGGTGAAAGCCATACGCTCTTCTTATAGACCAGAACAAAGTGTGGCGAGAGAGAACACCACCCGCCAGATATCGCCACGCCGCTGTCATAATTCATCATTTTTCATCAAATGCCTGCCACAAGTCCTTACTAAAAGGTTAACAGATGAGTAGGGTTACCCTTGGGAGGATGGCTGATGAGTGACCAAACGCCGAATATGGCGGGCACGCTGACACGAGAAGATATCGTCGATCTGACGAAGCGCCCGAGCGATGCCTATAATCAAGTTATCCTGCAAGCAGACTATACGACCCGCGCGGCGCTAAGTTTTTATCGCTTCCGCCAATTGGGCGGGGACTATCACCTGCCAGCCAAGCGCCTCAAGAAACAGTTTGAAACCGGCGCGCCTGAGCCAAACGCAGAACAAAACCCGCGTCACGCCAAACTGAAGCTGGGGCAAAACACAGGTCGCGGCGTCCATTATATCTCGAGCCACCCAAAAGTTCCGATGCTGCAAATGTCGATCATCGCCTTGATGATCATTTTTGAGAGTGCCGCGAACGCCTATTTCTTTGCCAAAGAAAGTGAGTTTGGTCTTGCTGGTGGTATCTTCCAGGCTGCCGCGGTGTCACTCGCCAACGTCGCCACAGCCTTCTTTATCGTTGGCTATTGGGGCATGCGCCATATTTCGATGCCGTTTGATATCGACAATATTTTCAGCCGCCGAAATCTCTATGTTGTGATGGGGTTGGTAGCGATCATTGTCGGCTTGTCATTGGTCTTCTTGGTCAATCTCTCCGCCGCGCATTATCGAAATATCTTGGATATGCAGGCTCTCGGCCAGGAATTACCCGCTGATTTGCCGACAAAAGTGCTTCCGCACTTCATTGTCGACCCAGCCGTCTGTGAAAAGATCCTAAGCTCTCCGCTCGGTGAAACGATTGGCAGCGCCGCTACGAATGCGATGTGCCGTCCCTTCGCGCTACATTCATTGGATGCGATGGTTCTGTTTGCGCTGGGATTAGCGATCGCCGCCTTTGCAGCCTTTGAAGGCCGCCGGCTCGACTCGCCCTTCCCTGGCTTCTCAGATGCCGCACGTGGCCTGGAGCGGGCGCGTTCGGACCTGCAAGACGCCCTGTATGATTTTGAAGACAGCTATGAGGACATCAAAGAGCTGGTGCTGGAAGTGAAGTACGGCCCAGAAGAGATGGATGACAAAGATCTCAGCGCGCAGGAAAAAATGATCATCCACCGCACCATGCAAGACATGGTCGCGCCCTATCAAAAGCTGCTGCGAACGACTGATGATGGCTTGTCAGACGAGTTTGGCCTTGATCATGCGATTGTTGATCAGTTCCGAGTGAAGGCGGACACCTAATGGCGCGGCGTCGGCGAACCAGACAGAAGAAACAACGCAATCAGGCGATCTTGAACTTTGTTCTCGCGGGCCTCGCCGTGGCCGTGATCGGGTTTTCTTTCTTCGCGCTCCAACCCGAGCCATACGATGAAATGACCCTCTGTGAGCTCTCCGACGAGCTACCAGCACACACGGCGATCATCATCGATAAGACCGATGAATATAGTGAGCAGCAGGCCGGATTGATCGCAGCGGTTATTCGCCGATCGCGCGATCGTTTGGAGGTCGGCGAGCGGTTTACGCTGTTCGAACTGGATCAGTTTGGGCAGTTCGACCCACGCGGGGAGTTTTCCCTCTGCAATCCAGGCCGCGGCGACCAAGTGAACGCCCTGTTCCGAAACCCAGAGCGCATTGAAGAGCGCTTTAATGAGAAATTCGACCGGCCCCTCCAGACCGTCCTGGAAGATCTCGTTGTCCCGAAAGAGGCCCCGAACAGCCCAGTCTTAGAGGCGATGGCGCGTCTGGGGCAGACCGAGGCTTTTTCGGATCGCGCGCCGCAGCGCCGGATCGTGATCATCTCAGATATGCTGCAGAATTCCGACGCCTTCACCGCCTATGGCGGCGGTGGATCAATGCCTGCAAATATGCCGGACGCCATCACAGTCGCAGACACGACCATGCGCCGGTTTGGAAACAGCCTCGACGGCGTCTCTCTGGAAGTTCGATTGATCCCGCGGCAACGCTATGTCGACATGCAGCGCGGCGCTCTGAAAGAGTATTGGAACCAAGTGTTCGCTGAGCTTGGCGTGGATGTCACCTGGCGCGACCTCTAGCGAACGCGGAAGATCGCCATTCCATCGTAGCCTTTAGCGCCGACAGTTTGCAGCGCCGTCATATCGATTCCGTCCAGCGTGGATGCATAAGTCATCATGGCCCGGACGCCTTTGACGCTGTTCTCCTGGCTGTCGGCGTCTATCACCGCGCCGCCTCGAACGATATTGTCAGCCACGATCACAGCCCCAGAGCCGGTCAGCTTTAAAGCGCGCTCGAGATAATTCTTATGATTGACCTTATCGGCGTCGATAAAAACGAAATCAAAACGTCCACCACCCGCGATTTCCGCATCAAGGACATCCATCGCTGGGCCTTTGCGCAAATCGATCCGGTCGCCAAATCCAGATTCATCCACGTTCTGCTGAGCAATTGCGGCCGTCCGCGTATCGATCTCTGTGGTAATCAGCTGTCCACCTTCGGGCAGCGCTCGCGCCATGGCGACGGCGGAATATCCCCCGAGGCAACCAATCTCTAGAATACGTTTCGAACCGTTCAATTTGATCAAGATCGCCAAAAACTCGGCCTGGAGCGGCGTGACCGCATGTGGAACCAAGCCCGCCGCCTCGCTTTTGCGGGCAATTTCATCCAGAACCTTATCTGTTTTGAGCAAATTCTCACCCAGATAGGCGTCTACCGCGGCATGAATATCAGTCATACTGTAGGTTAACTTCCCTTAACGGTGCTTGGGCCTTGAGCCCTACAACAATCAAGCCTACCACTTATGCGGGAGTGTAGAGTTTCACAACAAAGGTCGCCATGCTGGGAGCCAAATTGCGTCTTTTTGCGCTCGTTTGCGTCGTTCTGCCATTCAGCGCAGTGGCGCAGCAAAGCACCAGCGCGCAGTTCGCATTTCCGAGCAATGCCGGTCAGCTCTACGAGGCGAGTCAAAGCGATGTGACGGTGCCTGTCGAATCATATGATGCTGAAAACGGCGCGGATGCCCCACCCGTTGTGATCCCGGTGGAAAACCTTGCAACGCCAATGCGATGCATGACGGCCTGGTCCTATCTCGCGGGCCGCGCCATCGAAGACTCAGAGACCTTAAGCAATTTGCACTCGGATTTCACAGAAGCCACAGCCAGCGCGCATTGGCAGCATTGGCTCAAGGTTGACCTGGAATCCCATCAAGGCGTGTTTAGCGCCGACTTCCACCAGCGCCGCCTCGCCGCGGAACGTGCGTTCAGCATTGCACTGGCCCGCGGGGAAGAAGCCTATGCGTTCAAAACGCTTGGCACCTGCTATGTTGAGCCGCGATTGCGTGAGCTGGGCGACCCAACACAGCTGCTTCGGAACTTCATGATCGAGCATCAAGGTTTGCCAGAATCTTATGCGGTCCCTGTGCTTCAGCGCCAATTGCGGGCATTTCCAATTTCTCTCACTGACGATGTCGAGGAAGACACGGGATGCCTGGACGATGCCCAACCCATCGCCGAAACGATGAGCGAACGCGTAAAGCTGCAATGCTTTGATCGCGGGGGGATTCTGGCTTCCAATATCAAAGTCTCAGCGGAGTCTTTGGACGACATTTGCCGGGTCACCGCCGCAGTTCAGTGCGAGAATGTTCCCTAGCCCAGCAAAGCTCGCTATGGCTTGCCGCCTATGACTGATTTGCCTGTCCCCGCTGGCGCGGCTGTGCCAGATTCAATTTATGCGAAACCGGCGACTTGGGTTGCCAGTGGCGCTGGGGCGCAAGGCAATCTGTTTCTGACAGGACGCGCTGGTACCGGTAAAACCACCCTCCTCCGCAAATTCATGGCGGAAGCGGGTGAGAGCGCGATTGTGCTCGCCCCGACCGGTGTGGCTGCCATGAATGCAGGCGGTCAGACCCTGCACTCATTTTTCAAGTTCCCGCCGCGCCTCATCGAACCTCAAGACGTAAAACGGCTTCGAACTGCGCGCCTAATGAAAGCGGCGGAGACGATTATCATTGACGAGATCTCGATGGTTCGCGCCGATATGCTAGACGCGATTGATCGTAGCCTGAAGCTGAACCGAGGCTCTAAGCGCCCGTTTGGCGGCGTGCGTATGATCCTCGCCGGCGACCTGCATCAGCTGCCGCCCGTGGTGCGCGGCGACGAGGACCCAATTCTGAAGGAGCGCTATGGCGGCCACTATTTCTTCAATGCTCCCGCGTTCAAGGAAGCCGAATTCGCGCTACTCGCCCTCAAACATGTTTTTCGTCAGGAAGACCCACGCTTTCTCGCGCTGCTGGGCGCAATGCGTCAGGGGCGATTGACGCCCGCCGATCAGAGCGTACTGCAAAGCGTCGTCTCAGATAGAGATGCCGTGGAAGCCAGTGAAACGCATATCGTGCTCACGCCAAACAATGCCAACGCCTATCGGATTAATCAGGCGCGGTTGGAAGACTTACCAGGTCCGGAAAAAGTCTTCGAAGCGCGCGTGCAGGGTGACTTCGACGAGAAGACCTATCCGACTGAAGCCGACCTAGAGCTGAAAGAAGGCGCCCGAGTGATGTTGATCAAGAATGATCCGGAAGGCCGGTGGGTAAATGGCTCGCTCGCGACGATCGCGGGTTGGTCAGGTCGCAATGTGGTGGTGGAGCTTGACGGCCTCGAATATGAGATCGAGCCCGCAGCCTGGGAAAAATACAAATACTCACTCGACCCCGAAACCAAGAAAGTGTCCCGCGAAGTGGTTGGGACGTTTAAACAAGTCCCGATCCGGCTCGCCTATGCTGTGACCATTCATAAGGCGCAAGGTCTCACCCTCGATAAAGTCTATATCGACTTGGACCGAGGTATGTTTGCTCATGGCCAGGCCTATGTCGCATTCTCACGGGCTCGCAATCTTGAAGGGCTAGAAATCTCTCGCGCGCTGCGCCCGAGAGATCTCGTGATGGATCGCAATGCTTTCGCCTTTGGCAAGCTCGATCCGATTGAAGACAATGACGCCTACCTCCTCGCCAAATTTGCGCGCGAGGATGACGCTTTGATCTAAGTGGCGGCGCGCCGCTCACCGAGCAAGAGTGCCTTCAGATCCCCGTTCACTTTGAAGCTCATGATCAAGAGATAGATCGTCAAAAACAGCATTCCGCCGGTCAATGCCAGCGGGGTCAGGACCCAGCCCATTAAGCTGTATTCATGGCGCCAACCAACCCAAAGAGCTGACAAGATCAAGAAACCCAGAAAATCCAGATTGAATTGACCCGGCCAGGTCATGGCTGCCATGTCGTTGAAGAAGATAGGCACCAGGCCCATGCCGTGATTGGCGATCACGATCAGAGTGTAGACAGTTAGAATGATCAGAAAAACGATCGCGTATAGGCGTAACAAGGTCATGAGAGGGCCTCCTTTTGCAGCCCTCTTCATAATGTAGCGATCGCTACAAATCAACCTTCTTCTGGCTTTTGCCCAACCATAAACAGAACCATACCACCCCCGGGCTGCCAGTAGTGGACGGTCTTGAAGCCGATGGCTTCAATGTCAGCTTGCAAACGTTTCGCTGTAAACCGGCTCACACGAGGCCACTGACCAATCAGATTCATGAACGGAAACATCGGCTCCAATAACCGCATGTACCATTTTTCGCGAATGCAGACCGTGCTCGAAACAAAGTAGCCGCCAGGTTTCAGCGCTTCATAGACCCGGCCCATGGCCGCCATACGATTATCAAGCAAGTGTAAAATATTGAGACCAAGCGCTGCGTCATAGGTTCCTGGTTTGGCTTGGTAACTGTCCATATCAGAGACGGAGAATTGAACATTATCTACGCCCGCAGGTGCCTTTTTAGCTCGGGCAATACGGATCATTTCTGGGGAAACATCCATGGCATCGATGCTCTTCACATAGGGCGCGTGCAGAATGGCCGTTGAGCCTGTCCCGCAGCCAAATTCCAAGACGTTCGAGTCTGGGGTAAAATACTCCCGCGTGAGATCGAGTTTAATCTCGTACGCCTTCTGATTTGCGATGGGCTGTTTCGAATACTTCTCAGCAATCTTGTCCCAAAATTTTGCTTTATCCGGCATCTCTGCCTCCTTCTGAAGTCCCGCGCGGCGCGGGATACATGTATGATCAAATTGCATACACGCTATCTATCTATTCAAAGATCAGATAGAAATTGCCGAAACTTCAAAGAGACCTATACGAAAACCTATGAATTGGCAGGCAATATCCTTCGATTGGAACCAAGTCCGCGCGTTTCTAGCGACAGCGGAAGAAGGCTCACTATCAGCGGCCGCGCGTGCCCTTGGCCAAACGCAGCCTACGCTCAGCCGGCAAGTCGCCGCGCTGGAAGAAGAGCTCGGGGTCACCCTATTTGAGCGTGCAGGACGCGCTATGGCGCTGACCTCTGCGGGCGCTGATTTGCTCGATCATGTGCGGGTCATGGCCGATGCTGCCAATAGGATTTCACTCTCGGCCTCTGGTCAGTCTCAAACCATCGCTGGAAAAGTCGTGATTACCGCGACCGGAAATGTTGCGACACGGCAATTGCCGCCAATTCTGAAGAAAATCCATGCGGTAGCGCCGGAGCTCGAGATCGATATCCTGCCATCAAATGAGGTGCAGGATCTGACCCGCCGTGAAGCAGATATCTCCATTCGTCATGCCCGTCCCGAACAGCCGGATTTGATCGCGAAACTACTTATGGAGACCAAGGCGCATCTCTATGCCTCGCGAGAGTATCTGGAAAAGATCGGACCGGTTACGGAACTGAAAACGCTCGAACAGGCCACCTTTATCGGTCTGGATCGGACCGATGAGATGATCATGGCGATGAAAGAGTATGACCTCAATCTCACTCGCAGCCAGTTTCAGTTCAATTCCCCAAGCGGGCACGTTTTGTATGAATTGGTGCGCCAAGGCCTCGGCGTCAGTATCCTGACCAGAGACATTGAGACGTACAGTCCGAACATTGAGCCGATCTTGCCGGAGCAATTCTTCATCCCCGTCCCGGTCTGGCTGGTGACGCACCGCGAGCTCCACACCAGTAAGCGCATTCGCGTCGTGTACGATATCCTGGCCGAAGAGCTTCCAAAGGCAGCCAATATTTGACCTTGGCCAAGCAAGGTGCGAGCGTCGCATTCGCCTTCAGACTTCAGGAGCCATGAATGATCAGTCTTGCCCTCAAATGGATGGCGCGCGCCATGTTTGCCCTGGCGGTCTTCTCCGCGCTCACGGCGATTTACATGTATTATACGCTCAATTTTGGCAGCTGCGTCGAAGGCGGGCCAACTTGCAACACCAATGTCGCGACGCTCTATGCTGCTGGTCTGGGCATCGTCGGCTTCGCCGTCACCGGTTACGCCGCGCATGTCATTAGTAAGGGGTTCTCAGAACCGCAGGATGGCGATTAAGCCAGGCGAGAAATCTCTTCGCTGAGGCGCTTGTCGCCGTCGGTCGTGATCTTCTCGAGAACCTTCACACGATCGCGCAGGCGAAGAACTTCCCGCTCCAAGTCTTCCATGCGAAGCTTGGTTTCTTCGTCCATTTCGGAGTTCGCGCGCGTTTCAATCCAGGTCTTTACGACCCCAGCGCCGACCGCGATCAAAACGATCAGCACAACCATGGTGAAAGGGCTGTCGATATCCATAACTTGCTATCCTAACTTTTATCGTTATTCGATATATAGCACGTTAGGCGCATGACGCAAGGATTTATCTGCCTGTCGATCCGAATCCGCCAGCACCGCGATCGGTCTCGTCTAGCGTTTCAACTTGCTCCCAAACCAAACGCGTGACCGGCGCGAGCAGCATTTGCCCGATACGTTCACCGCGCGCGATGGTGAAAGCTTCTGGCCCATGATTGATCAGAATGACTTTCAGCTCGCCGCGATAGTCACTGTCGATTGTGCCAGGTGAATTGAGACAAGTAATGCCATGCTTCGCCGCGAGACCAGAGCGTGGCCGCATCTGAATTTCATAGCCCTGTGGGATCGCCACGCTCAGCCCAGTCGGGACCATGGTTTTTTCGCCAGGATTTAAAACGAGCGGATCATCTTCCGCGACCGCCGCCCGGACATCCATGCCCGCAGCGCCAAGGGTTTCGTAAGCGGGCAGCTCTAGCCCTTCGAAATGCGGCAAAGGCCGCACAGCAACAGTAATCTCAGTCATGGGAATGCAAAGCGCCGGAGTCGGGGCGGTGAGTCAAGCGCTGTGCGCCTTACTTATTGGGCCGCGATCTTATCCGCTTCGTCGCCAAACTCTTCGGCAATGCGCGCGACCAAGCGCGTGGCCACATCTTGTTTGGTCATACGCGGCCATCGCACCTCAATGCCTTCGCGGGTCACAAGCGCGACTTCGTTCATCTCGCCGCCCATGACATCGCCGCTGACATCATTCGATACGATCCAGTCACAGCGTTTGCGCTTCAGTTTCGCAATTGCCAGCGCATCAACATCATGCGTTTCCGCAGCAAAGCCGATCACCAGGTCCGGGCGGTTCTTCTTCTTGCGCGACAGCGTCGCAAGAATGTCTGGGTTTTCCGAGAGTTCCAGCGTTGGATGCGGATCTCCGTCGCCCTCTTTGAGCTTCATCTTCTTCGCGGCCGCACGGCTCGGGCGCCAATCGGCAACAGCCGCGACAGAGATAAAGACATCCGATGGCAGCGCGTCTTGGCAGGCGTCTAGCATCTCGCGGGCGGTCTCAACCGGCACATGGTCTACGCCATCTGGGACTTGCAATGCGACCGGGCCAGAGACCAATGTCACGCGTGCACCAGCCTTGGCGAGCGCGCCGGCAATCGCATAGCCCTGCTTGCCGCTGGAATGGTTCGATAGGAAGCGCACGGGGTCGAGCGGCTCGCGCGTTGGACCAGCCGTCACCAAAGCGTGGCGCCCGGTGAGCGGTTTTGGATCGAGGCCGTAGAGAACGGGTCCATCGCTCAGCAAAGCTTCGATACGGTTCGCAATTTCGAGCGGTTCGGGAAGGCGCCCAGGGCCAAACTCTCCGCACGCCATCGCGCCCTCGTCGGGATCCATGACAGTTACGCCGTCACTGCGCAGCGTCTCGACATTACGCTGTGTCGCGGCGTGTTCCCACATGCGGACATTCATAGCCGGAACCATCAGCACGGGCTTGTCCGTCGCGAGCAGTGTGGTCGAGGCCAAATCACTCGCCAAGCCGTTCGCAGCTTTGGCCATCAAGTCTGCCGTCGCCGGGCAAACGACGACGAGGTCAGCGGAGCGTGACAGCTGAATGTGGCCCATATCGGCTTCATCATCCAAGTCGAAAAGCTCTGTGAAGACTTTCTCGCCAGACAGCGCGGAAACAGAGAGCGGGGTGACGAATTCCTGCCCGCCTTTTGTGACAATGCAGCGGCTCGCGATACCGCGCCGCGCCAGCTCTCGGATCAGCTCGAGAGACTTATAGGCGGCGATACCGCCACCAATGATCAGAAGAATACGCTTACCTGACATGCCACACACTTATGCCACTTCCGGGCCATGTGACACAAAACAAATGAAAAAACGACCACACAGATGCGTGAGTTTTACGTTTTTGGTTAATAGATTGAGCTTTGGTCGGCCCGGACGGCATGTGTTTCGCCATTTTTATCCCATGACCGCTGCACATCTATCTACGCCGGAAGCCCCGCAGTGAGGTGCGAGACTTCCCCCCATTGAAGCGGGGTTTTCCGGTCCAGTTCTCTCAGATGTGCGTTCAGGGAGAGAGATATCGAACTGGAACAGAATTTTGTTTTTTGTCCCTACTCGGGCGCGATGAAATTGATTACCAATCCTTTGTCCAGCGAGGCTTTAAGGGTCATTTCAACCCCGCCTGTTTGAAGCTGGACCCCGTCGCCTTCGACGCTCGCGAAGGCAGCGAGTGATAGGGCAGCAGCGACGAGCAGTCCGGTTCGGATCCCGCTTCTGATGGCCTTGCGTGTCATGGGAATTCCCCTCTTTATCCTAATCTTGCCTGATCCCAGGTTACAGGTGTAACCTATTCCTTAGTTTTGTTCTAGATCTTTGAACGCTTTTTTGAGACGCCACTCTTCGCTGGTGACACTGCGTTCAATGTTCCGCAGCCGCTCTTCAAGATCCATAAATGTGTATTTCAGTCCGGAGGCCGTGACCCGAGGCCGGTCTGACACATTGCGCCAGAACTGCTCTTCCTCTGGGGCCAAATTACGACGGCCCATTGGTTCTTTCGGCGTAATCATCGCTGCAATGATGTAGGCGAAAATCGAAAACGGCCCAGCCATAAAGAAAATACTCAAGACGAACAGGATTCTAACGAGTGTTGGTTCCCATCCGAAGCGCTCCGCGATCCCGCCACACACGCCAAGCCAAACACGGTCAGTCCGTGAGCGGTAGAAACGTTTTGGGTTTGGGGAACGGAACATTGGGTCTTCTTCTCTGCTTGTGTAGTGGTCGTCTCTTAGCGGACGGCGATGTCTTCTTCTGTGTGTCATGGTCTAATCCTCGAACCTGCGGGGCGAGAGCGGGCGGCGGCTTTGGGGCTCTTCTTCTTGAGCATCCAGAAGCTCTTCGATGGTCTCAATCCGTCGTTCGATCGAGCGGGCTGAGCGCCAAAGGTCTTCCAGCATCCGCTCATCGTCCGGCATCAGGGTCTTCTGCTTCCGCCACAGTGTGATGTAGTGAAACACCATGGCGGGGAAGATGACGAAGACCGCACCGATGGCTACGATTGCGATGATGAATTCGTCTTCCATAATTAGTCAGCAGCCTCGGTTTTTGCCTTACGGCGATCTTCTAAGTGGAGGGCGATGAGGCCCGGTGCGGTCACTGCGGTCATAAAGCCAGCGAGAATAACGAACGGTACTAACATGGATTAGGCCTCCTTCTTGTCAGCTGGCTTTGCAGCTTTTGGAGTTGATTTGGTGCGCGCCTTTTTCAGGGCTTTCAGCTCTTCTTCGATCGCATCATTGCGCTCTAGGGCGGCAAACTCTTGCTCGAGTGTAGGCTCGGCGCCGCGAATGGTCTCAGCATAAGCTTCAAGCTCATCAACTTTGCGCTCGACTTGTGAGTAGCGTGCCAGGGCATCATCAACGCGGGTGTCATACGTCTGCTCACGAACGCGGATGCGTTGCTCTGCAGCGTCGCGGCGCATCATCAGAGCGCGGTGCTTCGCTTTGGCTTCGTCGAGTTTTGCTTGCAGGCGGGTCAAGTCATCCTGACGTTTGTGAAAAGCTTCTTCAGCCAAATCCATCGCTTCTTTGCGGCGTGTGATTTCCTGCTCGGCTTTCTTTTTCGCAATCAGCGCGCCGCGTGCCAGGTCTTCGCGACCTTTGTCGATGGCGAGACCAGCTTTCGATTCCCAGTCAGCGCGGATTTCAGAATAGTGCGCAATCTCGCGCTCCATTTCTTTCTTATCGGCCATTGCTCGGGCCGCTGCAGTGCGGACTTCTACAAGCGTGTCTTCCATTTCTTGGATCATCAGACGCGCGATCTTTTCTGGGTTTTCAGCATTGTCCAGCATCGCGTTGATGTTGGAATTAATGATGTCGCCGAGGCGTGAGAACATTCCCATGATATTTTTTCCTTGTATCTTTTGGGGTTCAAAGGGGAGAGGGAGGAAACGCGGTTTCTTTTGGCTGTTTTCAGCTCTTAGAAGAAGAAGCCGCCGAGGAAGACACCAGCGACAAAGAACATCCATGTCTCTGGTGAGCGAGTGGAGAGGTAGCGGCCAAAGCGGCCACTCTCACGGCGGGCTTGGTCGTAACGGTCGCCATAGCCATTTTCGTAAGAGCGCTCAGTCATTGTTTTTCTTTCCTTCTTGCGAGCGACCCCACTGGCCGCCATGCCAAATTGATTTCAAGGACCGTGCCAGTTTTGAATTAAACTCATAATGCATTGTTTTTATGCATTATTTTCCTATTTGGCGACATCCACTTAAGCTAATTTCACGATTTTTACTTATACTATTGGTTGTTTTGACCAAAATATTTTGCTAAATAGACCTCATGATCGGAAATCAGAGCCCCCAACTGATCGGAGAAGATCCGAGCTGGCTGGAAGCCCAGGAACACGTCTCTCGCTTGGCGCCGCTGGACCGTCCTTGCCTGATCATTGGCGAACGCGGCACCGGTAAGGAGCTGATCGGGGAGCGGATGCACTTCCTATCCCGCCGATGGGAAGGTCCGTTTGTTAAAGTGAATTGCGCGGCTCTGTCAGAGCAACTCCTGGATAGTGAGTTGTTCGGTCATGAGCGCGGTGCGTTTACGGGCGCAAC
Organism: Pseudomonadota bacterium; assembly: GCA_038526515.1. Lineage (GTDB taxonomy): Bacteria > Pseudomonadota > Alphaproteobacteria > Caulobacterales > Hyphomonadaceae > Henriciella. The sequence continues at coordinate 15,112 of JBCBGS010000045.1, forward strand.
AGAACGGCGGCTCGGCCGGTTCGAGCTAGCGAATGGCGGCACGCTTTTCTTAGACGAAATCGCCACCGCCTCGATGCAGGTTCAAGAAAAGCTCCTGCGGGTTGTCGAATATGGCGAGTTTCAGCGCCTTGGCGGCGAAAAGGTTCTCACCACCAATGTGCGCGTGGTCGCGGCGACCAATGTTGACCTGCCCAGCAAAGCCGCCAGCGGAGACTTCCGCGCAGACTTGTTGGATCGTTTGGCCTTCGATGTGGTCACGCTGCCGCCTCTACGGGCGCGACCAGCGGATATTTCCCTGCTTGCGGACTTCTTTGCGCGGCGGATGGCACGGGAAATGGCGGAGGACTTTCCAGGCTTCGCACCGTCGGCCATTGCGGCCATGGAAGCGCATAACTGGCCAGGCAATGTGCGCGAACTTCGCAACTTCGCGCAGCGCATCACCTATCGCGCAATCGCAGAGCATTCGGTCGACCCCGTTCAGTTTGACCCTGGCGCGCTCGATCCGTTTGCGTCTCCTTGGCGCCCCGCCGCGGACCTGAAGGCCTCTACCCTCAACCAAGACGCCCAAGCACAAGCGCCCACAGCGCCGCCACCACCTGTGCTCGATATTCCATTCGAAGACCAGATCCGCCTGTTCGAAACCAGCCTGATCGACACAGCCCTCTCCGCACACGAGGGCCATCAAGGCAAAGCGGCCAAGACACTCGGCCTTAGCTATCACCAATTCCGTGGCCTGCTTAAGAAGTATGGCTACGGCAAGGGAGCCGGAAAACCGGTCGCCGAAATCGAGGGCCCGATCCGCAGCATGTGATGCCATCTCACGCGCTTGATACGGGCAGAGAACGATTCTAAAGCTGCTGGCGGGGATTCCAAAAAACAACGCTCGAACTGCGTCGGGCTGGCTGAGGCCAAAAATGACTGACGCATCTCGGGCGGCTGCGCCCACCTCTTCGAACGAACGCTTCCAAATACTAGACGTGCTTCGCGGCTTTGCCCTGCTCGGGGTTTTGATCGCCAATCTGGACGAACTTGGCGGCGAAGGCATGACCGCGACCGCCGAACAGCTCGCCATGCTCTCCACTGCCGGCCTCGATCAAGCCGTCAAACGGGCGCTTGAGCTCTTTGTCTATGGCAAAGCCAATACGCTGTTTGCCATCTTGTTTGGCATCGGGTTCTGGATCCAGATGGAGCGATTGACTGCAAGAGGCGTTGCGTTTGGCAGCGTCTATCTGCGCCGGATCACTATTCTTGCGGTGTTTGGCACGATCCACATGCTCGGCTGGTTCTCCTGGGATATTCTTCACCTCTATGGCTTGCTCGCTTTCGCGTTGTATTTCAGCCGGCCCCTTTCTGATCGAGCGCTATTATGGGTTGGCGGCGCACTGCTTGTCCTCGGAAAAGCCGTCCTCACTTGGGCCGGAGCGGAGCTCGGGTGGACGCAAGCCGGACTCGACGCTGCCTATACCGAGAGCGAAATCCTAGCCCGCTACGCAGCTGCGCAGTCCGGCGATTTCTTCGCTTATGTCGGGGCGATGAACAAACACATTTGGCTCGACTGGGTACTTGGCGGCACTTTCTTCGCCTGGTTCGCTTATGGCCTCGGGCGATTTTACATTGGTGCCTGGATCGCCCGCAAAGGCTGGATCCAGAATGCACAAGCGCACTTACCGATGGTCAAAAAGCTGACCCTCCCGCTTTTACTGAGCGGGCTGGGCCTTCAGATATTTACGCAGGAGATGTCGAGTTATCCCGCGATCGCCGCCCTTGCGTCGCCTCCGCTCTGGCTGGAGATCATTCATAATATCGCGACACCGCTCATCGCCGCTGGCTATGTCTGCGCCCTGATTTGGCTGTTCTTTAGCGCCTCACTGGACTGGCTGGTGCGCCCGTTCGCACCGGTTGGGCAAATGGCCCTGACCAATTACCTGATCCAGAGTCCTTTCATTCTCTTACTCCTCACGAATGCCGGCCCTGGCCTCGGTCTGGCTGGGCATGCGGGCAGCGGACTTTACCTCATGCTGTCTCTGGGTTTCTTCGCGGTGCAAGTGGTTGCGAGCCATTTTTGGATGAAAGCCTTCGCCTATGGCCCGGCCGAATGGGTGTGGCGTGGGCTCACATATCGAAGCTTCCCGAAAATCCGACGCGAACGATAAGATCACAGCGGTTTCCGAGGCTTCTCGCCACGACACCCTTGGAAATTGACCTCACGCGGGTTACCTTTAACGTGAACGTCAGGAGTGCCCCATGTTCCTCAACTTCTTTAACGAACTTCGCGCCGCCAAAGTCCCTGTGACTTTGAAAGAATATCTGGCGCTGATGGAAGCGATGGATAAGGGCGTTATCGATCGCGACGTTGAGGACTTTTACTATCTAGCCCGCGCCGCTCTGGTGAAAGACGAACGCAATATCGACAAGTTCGACAAAGTGTTTGGTCATGTCTTCAAAGGCTTGGACAGTCTCGGCGACGCCGTCGAGGCGCAAGACCTGCCTGAAGAATGGCTGCGAAAGATGACAGAGAAATTCCTGTCACCGGAAGAGATGGCAGAAATCGAGTCTATGGGCGGATTTGAGAAGCTCATGGAAACGCTCAAAAAGCGCCTCGAAGAACAAAAGAAACGCCATGAAGGCGGGAATAAATGGATCGGCACAGGCGGCACGTCCCCATTTGGAGCGAACGGGTATAACCCCGAAGGCATCCGTATTGGCCAAGACAAATCTCGCCACCGCCGCGCCACCAAAGTTTGGGATAAGCGCGAGTTTAAAAACTATGATGATAGCGTCGAACTTGGCACGCGGAACATCAAAGTTGCACTGAAGCGTCTGCGTAAATGGGCTCGGAATGGCGCGCCAGACGAGCTCGATCTCGACGCAACGATCAAGAATACCGCCCGCCAGGGCTATCTCGACATCGAAATGCGCCCAGAGCGCCGCAACACGGTCTCTGTGCTTCTATTGATGGATGTTGGCGGCTCAATGGACCCGCATGTGAAGGTCATGGAAGAGCTGTTCTCAGCGGCCCGGGCTGAGATCAAAAACCTTGAATACTATTACTTTCACAATTGCCCGTATGAGGGCCTATGGAAGGACAATCGCCGCCGCCGCAATGATGTGATCCCAACCTGGGACGTGCTGCACAAGTATCCGAGCGAGTACAAAGTCATCGTTGTCGGTGACGCTACAATGAGCCCATACGAGATCACTTATGCCGGTGGATCGGTTGAGCATTGGAACGAAGAACCAGGCGGCCTCTGGATTCAAAGATTTGTCGAGCAATTCCCGAATTTTGCTTGGCTCAACCCAGTGAAGTCCGGCGCTTGGGAATATACCGGGTCGATCCAGTTGATCCG
>JBCBGS010000046.1:0-18048 GCA_038526515.1 Pseudomonadota bacterium
GCAAACCCGATATAGGTAAGAACGTCAGGATGAGGACCGAGAACGGCGCCAGCGTCCCGCAGCTCAGCGATTGCGGCGTCATACTGCTCAAGATTGATCAGGCGAAGCGCTTCTGAGTAGAGCACATCACCTGCTTCCAGGCTGACCTGCTGGACCAATGGCTCGACGCTAGACGTCTCAATTGGTTCAGCCGGCGCTTTCGCGGCTTCAATCTCGGCAATCGCGGCGGTAATTTTCGAAGACTCAGGACACGCGCCCGCGCAAGCTTCTTCCGCGCCGCGCAGAGTCGCTAGGACAGCATCCGCTTTGTCTGCTTTGTCTATTTTCAGATATGAAACACCGAGTTTGCCATGCGCCTGATAAAGGGCGGCATCATACTTTACGGCACGCTCTAGCGATTTGGCAGCAGCTTTATATTCTTCCTGCCCATAATGCGCGAGGCCAAGCATATATCGCGTGTTCGCGTCTTTCCGGGCGACCTTCGTGACGCGTTTGAACGCGCGCTCCGCTTTTGCATACTCGCCCGCTTGAAGGTGCTCGACGCCCTTTTGGTATTCTTCGACTGGGTCGTAACTCGGCCCGGAACTGCTCGGGGCTGAAGAACCAGAGCTCCCGCCACCGCCGCCTGCGAGGGCTGGTGCGCCGCTCAGCGCGAGGGTTGCAACTGCAATTAAGAGAGCCCGTTTCATTGTCTGTCCTCCATGGGGTTATGCTTTAATCTATATTCGCGTGAACAAATGGCGAGAGTCTACGCACCTCTTTTCAAGTCTGCGTGAGTTTGTTTTCGCTCATCGTGCAGCCTTCCCTCGCTTTTGCTGTCATGATCGCCTATGAGAGCGCGATGAAATTCCTCGACCAGACCAAGATTTATGTCAAAGCCGGCCATGGCGGAAATGGGTGCGCCTCTTTCCGACGCGAAGCCTATGTCGAATTCGGTGGGCCCGATGGCGGTGATGGCGGACGCGGCGGCCACGTTTATGTGGAAGCAGTCGAAGGTCTGAACACGCTGATCGACTATCGCTACCAGCAACATCACAAGGCTGAACGCGGCGGGCATGGCATGGGCAAACAGCGTCACGGACGCGGCGGTGCCGACAAAGTTATTGCCGTCCCGGTTGGCACTCAGATCTACGAAGAAGACCAAGAAACGCTGATCGCTGACCTGACCGAAATTGGTCAACGCATCATGGTCGCCAAAGGCGGCAATGGCGGTTGGGGAAACTTGCGCTTTAAAAGATCCACCAACCAGGCGCCCCGGCGCGCGAATCCTGGCGACCCGGGCGAGGAATTTGTTCTCTGGTTGCGCCTCAAACTGATTGCAGATGCCGGGCTTTTGGGACTTCCAAATGCAGGGAAGTCGACTTTCCTCAGCCGCGCCACAGCTGCCAAACCCAAAATCGCGGACTATCCATTTACAACGTTGCACCCCGGTCTTGGAATCGTTGATCTCGGAACCGGCTCTCGCTTTGTGCTCGCCGATATCCCGGGCTTAGTAGAAGGCGCGGCCGATGGCGTGGGGCTTGGTCATCGGTTTTTGGGGCACGTCGAACGCTGCAAAGTGCTTCTCCACTTGGTCGACTGTACGCAGGATGATCCGGATCAGGCTTACCTCACCATTCGTGAAGAACTTGAGGCCTATGATCCAGAGCTCGCAGCCAAACCTGAGATTGTCGCGCTTTCCAAAGTCGACGTACTCGACGAGGAATTGGTGGATGAACAGGCAAAACTGCTCAAGGCAGCGTGTGGGCAAGAGCCTTTGCGAGTGTCTGCCGTCTCCGGGGAAGGCGTGAAAACGGCCCTCGGATTGATGTTTAAAGAACTCGGCCAGATCAAAATTCAAGAAGAGGATCCAGATACGCTGGATGAGGATTGGAGTCCGCTGGGATGACCCGCGAAACCCCTCTTAATCGCCTCGAGAGCGCCAAGAGAATTGTTGTCAAAGTCGGATCCGCATTAATTGCAGAGGCTGGGTTCGTTCGGCATACTTGGCTTGATCAGCTTGCGGTCGATATCGCAGCGCGCCGCGAAGCCGGACAGGAAGTTATTCTCGTTTCGTCTGGCGCAATTGCTCTGGGCCGGAATACGCTTGGACCCGAGCGTCCCCGAAAACTCGAAGAAAAACAAGCCGCAGCGGCATTGGGTCAACCGCTTCTGATGGCCGCTCTGACGCAGGCGTTCGCGCCGCAAGGTATCTCCGTTGCGCAAACGCTTCTAACGCTGGACGACACAGAAAATCGGCGCCGCTGGCTCAATGCGCGCGCGACCATGGAGACTTTACTGGGGGCTGGAGCCGTCCCAGTCATCAACGAGAATGATTCCGTCGCCACTGATGAAATCCGGTATGGCGACAATGACCGGCTCGCCGCACGCGTCGCGCAGATGATGAGCGCGGACATTCTCGTGCTGCTCTCCGATATTGATGGCCTCTACACCGCTGACCCTCGGTCCAATGAGAATGCGGAACATCTCCCCATCATTCGCGACCTGACCGCAGAACATGACGCGATGGCCAGCGGCAGCAACGCCCAGGCAGACCTCGGTAGTGGCGGAATGACGACGAAGCTCACGGCGGCGCGGATTGCTCAAAGCGCCGGATGCTCCACTGTGATCACGCTTGGAACTGAAAACCGTCCTCTACAAGCCCTATTAGCCGGTGGCCGCGCGACATGGATTCTTTCAACGCTGTCACCAGATACGGCACGTCAGATTTGGCTGAAGGGACATCTCACACCAGAAGGGTCCATCTCCATCGATGCGGGCGCGGCGACTGCGCTTGTTGGCGGCGCTAGTCTTCTGCCCGTTGGCGTCACAACGATACAAGGTGAGTTCGGGCGCGGGGCGGCTGTGGCGATCAAAGACCCCGACGGACAGATCATCGCCAAAGGGGTCTCTGCCTACAGTTCCATCGATATTGCTCGGATCGCAGGCTTGCAGTCCGATCAGATTGAAAAAGAGCTCGGTTTCCGCGGCCGTCCCGCGATCGTTCATCGCAACGATCTGGTTATGGAACGATAATCTTGACACTGGTGGCCAAAGTCGCCCCAGTGTGAGGATGGATGGATCAATGAACCTAACCAAGCGGTTTGGTCTGTTTTTGGGACCCCTGGCCGCTGCCCTGATGCTACTGGTCGGAGCACCGGAGACCTTAAGTTTCTCTGCATGGGCGATTGGGGCCTTGATGGTTTGGATGGCGATCTGGTGGGCGACCGAACCTATCCCCATTCCAGTCACCTCGCTCTTACCGCTCGTCGTCATCCCACTGATAGAGGCGGGCAGCGCTCGCGAGGCCGCCGCCGGATACTCCAGCCCCATTGTGATGTTGCTGCTTGGGGGATTTGTGATCGCTCTGGGCATTGAACGCTGGGGTCTGCACAAACGCATCGCGTTGAACATCGTCTCGCGCGTCGGCTCTCATCCGTCCGCGCTCATCTTTGGGTTTATGATCGCGACGGCGGTGCTCTCAATGTGGATCTCAAACACAGCGACGACGCTCATGATGGTCCCGATCGCGATCTCAGCCGCGGCCGCACTCAAGGACGAGTCGGGTAAGTTCGTAACGGCCCTATTGCTCGGCGTTTGTTATGCGGCTTCGCTCGGCGGTGTCGCCACACCGATCGGGACCCCAACCAACTTAATTGCTATTGATTGGCTTGAGCAGAATACGGACACAACGATCGGCTTTGGCCAATGGATGGGGTACGGAATCCCGGCGCTCGCCCTGATGATCCCAGTCGCGTGGTGGGCAGTCACACGCGGCCTTCCCAATTTAGGAGATGGCACCGCGGCCATGCAGGAAGTGCGCGAGCAAAAAAGCGACCTGGGCGGCGTCACGGCACCCGAAGCGCGCGCCGCGATCGTGTTCGGGGTGGTTGCTTCACTTTGGGTGATCCGCGTCCCGGTTCAGCTCGCCGCAGAGTCTGGCGGATGGGCCTATCCATGGCTGATGGCCGTTGGAGATATGGGGATCGCTATAGCTGGCGCAATCGCCATGTTCTTGGTCCCCGCTGGCAAAGGCAAACACCGCGCGCTTTTAACCTGGGGAGAAGCGGTCAAATTGCCGTGGGGCGTGCTTATTCTTTTCGGCGGCGGGATCAGCCTCGGCCAAGCCGTTACGCGAACTGGTCTATCTGAATTCATTGGCGAACAACTTACGACGTTATCTGTCCTTCCACCGATATTCTTCATCGCAGTGGTCGTCGCGCTGGTCATCTTCTTGACGGAGCTCACCAGCAATGTGGCAACCATGACGACGCTCGCCCCAATCCTTGGTGCGCTCGCGACTGCGATTGGTGCCGCTCCGGCCAGCCTGCTTGCACCAGCCGCCGTCGCCGCGAGCTGCGCCTTTATGCTGCCGGTCGCGACGGCTCCGAACGCCATCATCTATGCCACAGACAAAGTCCCCATCGGGCAGATGATTCAGCGCGGCGTGCGGGTGAACTTGATAGGAATTATCGTAATTACAGCGATTGGCTTCTGGCTCGCACCACTCGTTCTATAGCGCTTACTTACAGGCGCATGCCGCATCTTCCGCGAGCTCACCGAACCCATCTGCAAATAGATTTTCCACGGAGTCTAGGGCGAAAATCGCATCATCGCCTTCGGCGGTTAAAACCACGGTATTGCCGATCCCTGCGCCGAGGCAGAGTAGATCCATAATCGATCGCGCATCCGCGCTTTCGCCTTCGAAGCTGACCGTCACTTTCGTCGGCAAGGTCAGCGCCAATTGCGCAAGCTTCGCCGAGGCGCGCGCATGCAAGCCTTTGCGATTGACGATTTGGATATGACGGGACTGTTCGCTCATTTCGTTCGGCTCATCACTTGCGATCCAATTCGAATATAGCGCTTACCCGCATCGCTCGCTGCCTGGACCGCTTCAGACAAGGTGAGTTCTGAGCGGATTTGCGCCAAATGGATCAGCATCGGCAAGTTGACCCCGCCAATCACATCTATTTTTCCAGGCGTCAGGCTCGACAGGGCGAGATTGGACGGCGTGCCGCCAAACATATCGGTGAGGATGATCACACCCTTACCTGTATTGCAGGCTTTAACCGTCTCTCGGATTTCATCCCGGCGCTGATCAATGTCATCTTCAGCTTCGATGGAGAGGGCTTCAAACGCGTCCTGCTGACCAACCACGTGCTCGGCCGCGCGCACCAGCTCGTGCGCTAGTTTTCCGTGACTTACAACGACGATACCGATCATGGGACCGTTCCAATTACTCACCGTACAATGTGAAGCTGACATCACAAAGGTTAAGGTCAAGTCAGTTTTATCAGGATTCTACGATCTTGCGGTGTCCATGTGGTGGGCGGGACACGTCACTTATGTGGCCACGCTCGCAAAAAAATCAGCGTAAAATAGATCCGCTTCTTCACCGAGGATGCCGAGATCAACTTGGATTCCAGCTTCGCGCAAGCGGGCGATGCCCCCACTCCCGAGGGGATGCGGGTCCCGCGTTGCAATCACCACGCGCGCGATTCCTGCATCGACGAGGCGCTGAGAGCACGAAGCCTCTTTGGTCGAGCGCTGCCGACACGGTTCCAAAGTGACGTAAGCGGTTCCGCCTGCAGCGGCCCCTACGAGCATATTCGTCAAAGCAAGTTGTTCGGCGTGCGGCCGCCCGCCATCGCCCGTCGCGGCCTCGCCCAAGCGTTGACCATCGCGATCCAGGATAACGCAACCGACACTCGGGTTTTGACCGGTTCGGCCAGCCTGTAATTTAGCGAGCTCTAAGGCTCGCCGCATATGAAGGGCGTGAGCACTCATGGCAACTCCGGCAAGTCGCGGGCGCGTTCTGTGTCGAGATAGCGCGCTGCGGTCGGCGTCAAAGCCTCATTGAGCTCAATCAAGAGCGGGTTCCCTGTTGGGATTTCGAGGCCTGTAATCGTCTCATCCGGCACCTCGAACAAATGCTTTACCAGCGCGCGCAAAGAGTTTCCGTGCGCGGAAATGATCGTATCTTGCCCGCCCTCAAGAATAGGGCGGATGGCACTGTCCCAATAAGGCAAAACGCGCTCAAGTGTGAGCTTCAGGCTTTCTGCGGATGGCACAGGCACGCCTTCATATCGCGTATCTGAGGACAGATCATATGGGCTGTCTGCGTCCATTGGAGGGGGCGGGATATCATAAGACCGTCGCCAAATATGGACCTGATCTTTGCCATGCTTCTCGGCTGTCTCGGCTTTATCCAGGCCTGTTAGCCCACCATAGTGGCGCTCATTCAAGCGCCAATGCTTCTCCACGGGGATCCAAGCACGATCCATCGCAGCAAGGCCGAGCCAGAGCGTTCGGATAGCCCGTGTTTGATAGCTCGTGAACGCAAAGGTCGGCGCCAAACCTTCGGCTTTGATCAGCTCGCCGCCCTTCGTGGCCTCGGCTTCCCCTTTTTCAGTCAGGTCGGCGTCCCACCATCCGGTGAACCGGTTTTCGAGGTTCCATTGGCTTTGACCGTGGCGGGTAAGAATGAGCTTCGGCATAAGGCGGCTTTCATTGCAAAGTCTTCAGGGCTGCGACAGACACCAAAATGTGGGTCGCGTTTCATCGAGCGCGTTGCTATCAGAGCGTAGATAGGAATGCTAGCCTATCAAGCAATCCCCTTGCCAAAGGACACGACACTTTGAGAGACATCGTATTCTACCCGATCGTTGCCGTCATTGTTGTCTTGATGGTCATTGGATCTATGTATTTGGGATGGCAGCAACCCAAGTGTGGACCGTTTGGCGGGGCAGATGGCCCAGCTGATTACAGCCTGATCATCTTGAAGGGCCAAGATCTGTGTCGAATGGATGGATATGAAGGCTATGAGCTGTTGCTCGAAGATGACGTCCTCACCATTCGTGCCGAAGAAGGGGCGAACGATGCTGACGTTCAACGCAACGCTCACTTTCGGCTCGGGCCGGACCTAGAAACAGTTTATGCCGGTCACAAATTGCGGATATCGTTGACTGTCAAGCCGACTGAGGGTGCCGGCGCAGAAGCGTTCGAGTTCAATTACTCCACTGGCAAGGCAGGTGATACGGGCTGGACGAAGTTTGATCTCCAACCGGATTGGAACACTTACACCGCAGAGGTCGATGTTCCTCGAAAGCTGCTCGAGAATACGAACGCGTTAGACTATATCTCTGTGCGTCCAGTCGTTCCTGACAAAACGCGGGGTATTGAACTCAGTGAGATCCGCTTCCGGCGCCTAGGTCGGTGGTAGACTGGCTTAATTCAACCAAGCCGCTTCAACGACGTCGACAACGTCATCCATAATTTCGGTGATTTTGAAGTCTTTTGGCGTATAGACCCGCCGAACGCCCATTTGGCGCAGCGCCTGTTCGTCTTCGATCGGAATAATCCCGCCAACCACCAAAGGCACTGTGTCGAGCCCTTGCTTTTGCATCTCTGCGAGTGTTTCCCGGACCAGATCGAGATGGCTTCCAGATAGGATTGATAAGCCAATCACATGCGCATTAGCCTCAACCGCTTGCGCAACAATTTCCGATGGCGTGAACCTGATCCCTTCATAGACCACTTGCATACCGCAGGCCCGCGCGCGCGCCGCGATTTGCTCAGCCCCGTTCGAATGCCCATCCAGCCCCGGCTTGCCCAAAACATAAGTTAGGTCTCGCCCGAGCTTCTCTGACACAGCTTCTACCCGCGTCTTGGTGGCTTCAATATCTTGGTCACCGCCAGTGTCGATCACGACGCTGACACCGGTCGGGCCGCGGAACTCCCCGAAGACGTCGCGCAGAGTCGCGCCCCATTCGCCCGTCGTGACCCCGGCTTTCGCGGCTGCGATGCTCGGCTCCATAATGTTCGCGCCAGATGTCGCCGCCGCTTTGAGATCAAACAAGGCCTGTTCAACGGCTCCAGCATCGCGCTGACGGCGCCACTTATTCAGCGCTTCAATTTGTTCCCGCTCGACCAGAGGATTGACCGTCTGGATCGCATCATTCCCGGCACCCAGTGGGCTTTCTTCTGACTGTGTGAAGGCATTGACCCCGACCACTTGAAGCGACCCGCTTTCGATGCCCTTCACCCGTAGAATATGCGCACCGACGAGGCTTTCTTTCATATACCCCACCGCCTCAACTGCACCGCCCATAGCATCGATATTCGCGAGCTCGTCACGCGCCTCTCGTTTTAGAGCCTGGGTTTTCCCGTCTATAACATGACTGCCATCGAACAGGTCTTCGTACTCTAAGAGGTCCGTTTCAAAAGCGAGGATTTGCTGCATCCGCAGCGACCATTGCTGGTCCCAAGGGCGCGGCAAACCGAGCGCTTCGTTCCACGCCGGAAGCTGTAGCGCACGGCATCGCGCGCGCTTTGATAGGGTGACCGCTAAAGCTTCGATGAGGATGCGGTAGACATTATTTTCTGGCTGCGGCTCGGTCAGTCCAAGCGAGTTGACCTGAACGCCATAGCGGAACCGCAAGGCTTTCTCATCCGTCACACCGTAACGCGTGCGGCCAATCTCTTCCCAGAGATCGACAAAAGCGCGCATCTTACAAAGCTCTGTGACGAACCGGACGCCTGCATTTACGAAGAAGGAAATCCGTCCGAACACAGTTGGGAAATCTGATTCTGGAACCTGACCTCCCGCGCGGACGGCATCGAGTACAGCACAAGCTGTTGCCAAGGCATAGGCAAGCTCTTGTTCAGGCGTCGCGCCGGCTTCTTGCAAATGGTAAGAGCAGACATTCATCGGATTCCACTTCGGAACCTCGGTGTAGCACCAGCTTATCATATCGCTGATCAGGCGCATGCTGGGCTGAGGCGGGAATACATAGGTCCCGCGCGACAAGTACTCTTTGATAATATCGTTTTGTGTCGTGCCGCGTAGCTTATTACGATCGTCTCCGCGCTCGTCAGCAAGCGCGACGTAAAGCGCTAACAACCAAGCCGCAGGAGCGTTGATCGTCATCGATGTATTCATTTCTTCCAGCGGCAATTGATCAAACAAAACCCGCATATCGCCGAGATGACCAACCGGCACGCCGACTTTACCAACCTCGCCGCGCGCTAGGATATGATCCGCATCATAGGCCGTTTGCGTTGGCAAATCGAAAGCAATGGACAGACCCGTTTGTCCCTTTGCCAGATTGGACCGATAGAGCGCGTTCGATTTTTCTGCCGTCGAATGACCCGCATAGGTCCTAAAGATCCAGGGGCGGTCTGGGGCATGCTGAAAGGCTGTATCGGGCAATCCGGACTCCGTTTCTCGGTTTCGCCGCAAGATGCGGGATGCGCGTCGCAACCGCAAGCGCTCAAAACCGCAAAAAGTCGCATGCATAATCGCATGCCAGAGGCGTAATGTTATGCAGTGTCCGGATTTGAGTACGTGGTTATATGGCGGCCTCTCTCGGAGTTCCAAAAATGACAGATATGATTGGTTTGTTCGCAGCGGTGCTGACGACAATTTCTTTCTTGCCCCAAACCCTGCTCGTGCTCCGCACGGGTAAGACGGATGGCATCTCTCTTTGCATGTATGCTCTATTCACAACTGGTGTGGCCGGCTGGCTTATCTATGGCATCTTGGTTGGTGCGTTGCCGATTATTCTTGCGAACGCAATCACGCTGGCCCTCGCCGCAACGATTTTGACTTTAAAAGTTCGCGCGGTGCTCGAGACAACGCGCGGGCCGTTGCCAGCCAGCACCTGATCAGGTTAGGCATGTCCGGCGTCGAAACGAGGCCTGCAGCATGCCGCAAACTCTTCTTCTCCCGCTCATCTTGCGCGTGGCAGGACCGATTGCATTTGTGATCGCGGCGATGACGGCTGGGGTGATGAACCGGAGCATCATGATTGTCCCATTGCTGGCGCTCGCAGCCACAGCGACCACGATCATTATCCGTGTGATCAGCCCGCTGCCAGCCTTCGACTTGAAGTCCGCGCTTTCACCGAACGCTCCAACTGAAAAACCGTCTGCTTTTAAAGGAGCGGGGCGTCGGTTGGTGATTGGCATTATCGGCTATGGCTTCGCCTTCGGCTTCGCGGCTTTGATCGCAGCTCTGTTTCAAGCCACAGAATTTCAACCGCGGCTTGGTCTTGAGGATGCCGGTTACTTCTTCGTCCCCGGCTTGATCGCCGTAATTGGGGCGACGATTGGTGCGAGAATTGGGGTCAATCAGATGGCCGGGATGATGAACCAAATGCAGGATATGTTTGCGCAAATGCAGGCTCAAAACCCTGCCAACGATGACGATGGTTTTACCTTTGAAGGCGAGATCATCGACCCGGATGAGCCGAAATCATAGCCAGTCAATCGCGCTCACGTCTGCGCCAATAAACTCATAATACGCTGCTTGGACTTTGCGCGTGATCGGGCCCGGCGCGCCATTCGCAATCGGTTTTCCATCGATCGCAAGGAGCGGGGCGATCATGGCGCCTGTCGAGCTTGTGAAGGCCTCACGCGCGGTGAAAAGCTCTTCAAGCGAGAAAGGGCGTTCCTCGAGACGGATCTCACCGAGAAGCGCTTGCACCCGCGCACGTGTAATCCCAGGCAGCAGCGCCGATGACAAATTTCTTGTGATCAGCGTCCCGTCTGCAGAGACAATCCAAAGGTTCGCCGAGGCCGCCTCGGTAATCATCCCATCTTCATGCATGATCGCAGTGACCGCGCCCGCTCGGCGCGCGGCGCGATATGCAAGAGACTGCGACACCAATTGCGTGGTCTTGTAATCCCGGCGCTTCCACCGCGTGTCTTCTTGAGAGATAGCCGTGATGCCGTCACGTGCGACGTCGCCAATCAACTTCCGATGCGACGCGAACATGAAAACAGAGGACGTCAAAACCTCTGGCCCATAGAAATCACGCGGCCCGTGTGCGCCCGCTGAAACCTGAAGATAGATCAACCCCTCTCGCAAAGAGTTACGCGCGATTAGCTCATTGTGCACGGCTGCAAAATCGATATCTGGCGCAGCGATCTCAATCCCGGCGAGAGAACGTGATAAACGGGCCATGTGAGGCTCGAAGTCGACCAATTTGCCAGCATACACGGAGGTTACTTCGTAAACGGATTGCGCGAACAGAAAGCCGCGATCAAACGGCGACACACGTGCTTCGGTAGCGGGCAGAAACGCGCCATTCAAATAGACCCAGTCTGTCTCGGACATGAGCATTTTCCCTAACTTTTCATCACGGTGCTTCGTATGGGAGCTCTAAAGTGAGTCGGTTGCCAGATCTTTTATGGAGCGTCCCAATCTCGCATTTTCCCCTAGCAGGCGAGTTGGAACGCCACTTGCTTGTCTCACAGGAGAATTCAAAGGAGTCCTGAATTGGCCCGCAAAGGTTTCATCGTCGCTATCACATCGGGGGGTCCGCATGCTTGGATCATGATCAACGCGCTGCGAGAGCAGTTCGGTGATTTCGCCGTGATCGTGGAAGACGGGGAAACTTCTGACGTGTTCTGGCGCCGGCGCCGTAAGCTGCTGGGTCCAATGAAAGTCGCGAGCATGCAGGCAGCGCGTCTACCAATCAAAGTCACCAAGCGCGGCACGGAAACGGTGATCCAAGAGATGATCGAAACACAGGGCCTGCAACCGGAACCACCTGAGGATTTTCCTCTTATCCACGTCCCTTCCGTCAATAGCGACGCCGCACGCGACGCGTTACAGGCGCTAGAGCCCGCCGCCGTTTTCGTTGTCTCCAGCCGCATGATCGGCAAACGAACGCTGAACTGCGTATCGGCGCCGTTTATCAATTATCATTCGGGTATCAATCCCGCTTATCGCGGGATGTATGGCGGATACTTCGCGCTCGCGAACGGCGCGCCTGAGCATTTTGGCGCCACTGTGCATCTGGTGGATGAGGGGGTCGACACAGGCGACGTCCTCTACCAATCCCATCTGGAAACGGACCCTCGAGACAATTTCCATACCTATCTTTGGCGTCTCGCAGCGGGTAGCCGCGAGATTGTGATTGCCGCTATGGAAGACGCGCTGAACGGCACACTGTCTCCAAGTCGCGTTGACCTTCCGTCCAAGCAGTATTTTGCCCCGACCTTGGGCGGTTACCTTTGGACAAGGGTTAGCAAAGGCGTTTGGTAACATCGGATGAGATGCGCCACGCGCTCAGAAACAATCTCCCGCCAGTGCGTCCCGGGCGGTGCGGACTGACGCACCAAGAAGGGTTGCTCAGCCGGATCTGACAACGCCCCCGACAGGTCCTTTTCGAATCGGCCGTCAAAGACGCCCCCAGTCTCCTCTGGCGGAGGCGACGCAGGATCCCGACCGATCAAGAATCCGGTTTTGCTGCGCTGAACCCAAGCCCCGCCGAGTGTTTGTCTTTGCCCAGGCGCCGTGAGCGCCCCAAGCAATTGGCGCAACGCACCATCCCGCGCATCATCAGCTGTCCCGCTGGCACAGCGAATAAGAAGTTTGAGCAAATGGCGGCTCATATTTGCGGAGCCGGTGTCGATCAGGCCACTCGGATCGATTCTGACTTTACTTAAGTTTGCCGCTAATCCCGACTGCCACGCCGAACGCGCTTTCTGTTGCTCGCGCGTGAAGTCACCTGCAATCCTGAACAGACCAGGATGACGCGCGAGAAACTTGCGGACACGCACGCGTTCATAAACTGCGCTCGAATTGGACGGGTCATCAATCCAAGCCTGGCCGCGTGATGATAGATACGCTCTAAGGTCACGCCGAGCCGAATGAATGAGTGGTCGCAGCAATGTCAGCGAACGCCCAGCAGGCCACACCGGAACAGGTGCGGCCATTACGGGGCCCGCAACACTTGCATCCCGCACACCGCGCCGGCGACGGATCATTGCCGTTTCAACCACATCATCAAAGGTGTGTCCGGCGAGCAGAACATGCGCGTTCAGCGCACTCGCCGCCTTGGCCAAGAGCTCATATCGCGCGCTGCGAGCCGCTGCTTGGCTCACCCGCGGCCTATCCCAAGTCAACGTATTGTGGGTATGACCCAGCTTGGCGCTGAGCGCCGCCACCGTTTTCGCCTCTTGTTTAGCTTCGGGTCTAAGGCCGTGATCGACCGTCAAGACAACCAATGAGCGATCTGTTTTCGTTGCCCACTCATGGGCGAGATGAAAAAGCGCAAGTGAGTCGCTGCCGCCAGATACAGCTAACGCGATCGGCCTGTCCGACTCCTGTGAGAATCGCTCAATGAGTGACTGAAAATCAGCGCCGAACTGCACGCAGCCTAGCTATCGCAGCCGGAACGAACGCGTTCGCCAGCCGCCAGGTTTTTGGTGACACCAGACGCATTCGGATAGCGTTGCGGCAACAGGTCTAGAGCATTACACGCCTGCTGCGTATCGCCGACCAGACGCATAGACCGCGCGAGTTTGGCCAATGCTTCCGGCGCACGTGGATCATCCGGGTATGACCGGATCATGTCTGTATAGGCAGCACCTGATTCAGGATAAGCTTCTTGTTGGTATAAGACTTCCGCCAGCCAATATTGAGCTTCGCCAGCTTGGGGGTCGTCACCAAACTGAGTGAGAAACGCCCGGAACGCATCCTCCGCGCCTGCATAATCGAACTGTAAAAGGCGAGACTTGGCTTCGGCAAAAAGCTCTCCAGCATCGCCTGGAAGCGCACTTGCAGATAGGGTTCCTAATGAGCCTTGCGGGAGAGGCTGACCGCTTGGACCCGTTTGGGTGATGGCTGCGCCAACCTCTGCATCTGATGCATCCTCAACACGACGGACGATACGGGTCGGACCGGTTGTTGACTGTTCTGCCGAAGGCGTCGGAGCCGCCATTGTCGAGACGATGCGTCCGTCATCGACGGGGGTTTGCTGAGCATCGAGACTGCCAGCGTCAGAGGAGAGGAAAGCCGGTTCTGGGCGCAAAGCAGCGATTTGACGGTTTAAATCCGCGATCGTCGCGTCTTGTTCAGACAAGCGTGCTTCGAGCCGCGTCACCAAACGCTGCAGCTCCGCATCGTCGCTTTGCATGCGATTGATTTGATCTCGGCTTTCAGAAAGCAAAAATTCGAGTGTCTCGAGTTTGCCCGTCATTTGCGCCTTATCGGATTCAATCCCTGTCATCCGCGCGCGAAGCTGCGCATTACTGACACGCAGATCTTCAACCGTCGCTGCAAGCTCGCCGCTTGTGGTGCCTTGGATGATTTCGGCTCGCCGCTGCGCATCGCTAGACGGCGCCATCGTAAACGCTGTGAAAATCAGGGCAAAAACCAGAGAATAACGCAGCATCTTAGACGGGCTCCACTTCAGCAATTCAGGGCAATGCGATTCAGATATGAAAAGGCCGGGGCCAAAATGTGACGCCCGGCCAATTCTATTTCGTTAATTGCAGTTGGCTTAGCCGACTGCGCCTGAAATCAGCTGTGTGAACCCGTTACGGTTCTGGGCCCAAGAATCATCGTTAGATCCGAGAGCAATCGGGCGCTCTTTACCGTAAGAAACGGTCTGGATGCGCGCTGGGTCAACACCGAGGTCGACCAGGTAATTCTTTACAACAGAGGCACGGCGCTCGCCGAGGGCCAGGTTGTATTCACGTGTTCCACGCTCATCGCAGTTACCCGCAACGAGAATGTTCACGTTCGGATAAGACGACAGCCATGCAGCCTGACGCTGTAGGATCGCTTGAGCGTCCGCGCCGAGGCGATACTGATCTAGGTCAAAATAGACGCGATCACCAACGTTGACTTGGAAATCTTCGAGGGAACCTTTGACAGGGCCTGTTGGGACAGGCGGCAATGTCTCTGTTTCGACAACTTCGGGCTCTTCAACGACCACGACTTCTTCGGGTTCGTCCACAACTACCGGTTCTGGTTCTGGGGTAGAAGAACATGCTGCGACACCGATAAAGACGGCGATTGACGCAGATGTCATCATAAGCTTACGCATTTAGGTCTCTCCTTGCTTACGCGCACACCACGTGCATTAGGCGGGGTATTTGTCAACTTCGTGTCACCGTATACGCCAATTTTTTCTCATTTGGGAAAGATTACTGAGATTTCAGAATTCCCAATAATTTCCTTACACTATTCCAGCAGCGGTGACCATGCTGGGTCTGAAGCATCTGTCGGAGTCGGCAGTGGGCGCAAGTTGCGTCCCGTCAAATCAACCGACCAGAGAGTGGGCGATGCCCCCGGAAAGGCTTCACGGAAGAACGTGATAACCCGGCCGTTCGGTGACCAATCCGGACCTTCATCCAAGTATGATTCGGTTAGCAGGCGCTCTCCGCGGCCATCAATGCCAATCACGCCGATATGGAACTTTCCACGGGTTTGCTTGGTGAAGGCGATCAAATCGCCGCGCGGGCTCCAGACCGGCGTTGAATAGCGCCCGGTTCCAAAAGTGATTCGGCAGGCCACATCACGTCCACCAGATGGACATGTTCGCGGGGATCCATCCGTGTTCATGACGTAAAGCTGCGGGCTGCCGCCGCGATCAGAGTTAAAGACGATTTGACGTCCATCCGGTGACATAGATGGCGACGTATCAATCGCTGGATGGTCGGTCAGACGGCGACTCTGGCGGGTCTGAAGATCCATGATGTAGACATCAGAGTTCCCGTTTGTCGCTTGGGTCAAAAGGACAGAATTCCCATCGCGAGAGAAACGCGGCGCAAAAGTCATGCTGCGGAAATTGCCCAGAACTTCCTGACGGGCGCGACGCAGGTCGTACAGATAGACGCGTGGGATACCGCCCTCATATGACATGTAAGTGATTTGCTGTGCTTCTGGCGAGAAGCGCGGCGTCAGGACTGTGAACGCGCCGCTGGTGAGATATTTCACGTTGGCGCCGTCAGCATCCATGATTGCCAGACGCTTGACGCGGGCATTCTTCGGGCCTGTTTCCGCGATATAGACAATACGCGTATCAAAATACCCATCCTCGCCAGTTAGGCGGCTGTAGATCGCATCCGCAATTTTGTGCGCAATTCGGCGGGCATCTTCTGGTGTGGTCGTAAACCGGCGGCCTGAAACTTGGCGGCCCGCGGAGTCTTCAAACCGCATCAGCTCTTCGCCATAAACATCCCACATCCGAACGGAGCCGCGGATAAGCTCATTTCCGTCTCGGGTGATTTGTTCAACGGTACCAACCACCAGCGCATCGGACTGGATAATCTTCCAATCTGCGAAACGCGGCGCGACTTCAATATTGAGGTCGGTTTGAATGTAGGCTTCTTCAGGCGTGATCGTGAACAGGCCGGTCGATTCGAGATCCGAGCGGATAACATCACTGATCAATTGCGAAGTTTCAGCATCAACACCGATCGCTTCGAAATTCGGAATTGCGAGCGGGGTAGGTTTCAAAATACCTTCATTGATATTGACTTCAAACTGGGCGAGCGCAGCTGGGCTGGCCAAGCCAAAAGCCAGAGCTATCGCGCAAAGCAGTCTTTTCATCATTGATCAGGTCTCCGGTTTCAGCGTTGAGAGGTCGGCGTAAATGCGGGGCCGAGATTAACCGTCCCATCACGCCATTTATCATAATCATCTTGTGGCAATTTATATGGCGCACACTTTCGAACCGCACGTAAAGCGCGATCCACAGCTGTGCCCATCGGGGAGCTCCCGATCGGCCGGCGCGCGGGTTCGATCAATTCAAGCTCTGCGATGGTTCCATTTGGATTGAGCTGCAGTTTCATCCGGACATTGAGCCGGTCCGGGAATGGCAGATCAGCTACACCGTCCCAGCAAGGAAAAATACGGCTGTAGAGAATAGCATCAATGCGTGCCTGATTGGCATTACGGTCTCCAGCTCCGCGGCGACTGCGTGTCTCAACCGGACGCGGCGCGTCTTTCAGCGCCGTTTGTGGCTTTTCTTCCGGCGGTAGTGACCGAGGTTCAGGCCGCTCGCGCCGCGTTTCGATCTCGCTTTTGAACGTTGTTTCGCTCTGATTCAGGAAATCAGCGAGCGGGTCGCGCGGTGGCTGCGGCTTTGTCTCAGGCTCTGGCTCTGGTTCTTTTTCCGGCTCTTCTTCAGGCTCTTCCGGCGGGTCTTGCTCAAAATCAGGCAAAACATCTTCCGGGCTTTCCTCAACCGGAGCAGGATCCTCAGTCGATACGTCTTGTTCGGCTTCCGGAAGCTCCTCTTCGATCGGCTCGTCCTCGACTTCCTCTGGCTCTTCCGGCGCGGCTTCCTCTGGCTCTTCTTCCTCTTGGGGGATCAATGGCGCAATATTCGTGATCTCGCTAAGGTCAGCGAAATCGACCTCAACGGCTTCGATGTCCGTAATAAATGCGCTGCTGGAGCTACTCCAATAAGGAAACGTCACATAGGACGCGCCGAAAACGGCAGCGTGCACAACAATTGAAGCAGGCAAGCCGCGCAGCATCTCTTAGCCCTCGCGCTCCGCACGCGCCTTTGGATCAGTGACCAGGGCGATGTTGGTAAAGCCAGCATTCTTCATCTGGGTCATGACGCCGAGAACTTCGCCATACGCAGCATCCGTGTCACCTTGCAGGAAGATCCGCTCTTCATAGCCTTCTTCGGCGATCGCGAGGAGTTTGGCTGTTAGTTCTCCGACTTCGATTTCTGTCTCGGACAGGAAGACTTTCGCGTCCGCGGTAACGGTCACCAAGAGTGGAGTGGTTTTTGGAACGCTGAGATTGCTCGTCGCTGCTTTCGGAAGGTTCACCTCTACACCGCGCTGCAAGGCTGTTGCGGTGATCATGAAGATGATCAACAGCACCAGCATGACGTCCACCATCGGAGTCACATTGATTTCGGCATTGAAGGTGCGTCGTCCGCGCCCACCGCCAGATCTAAGCGGCGCAGCCATTAGACAGGCCCGTCACTGGCGCGGCGCGATAAACGCACCAATAGATCTTGGCTGAACGCATCCAGCGTATCGGCATAGCGGTTCAGGTCACCAGAGAACTTATTATAGAAAATAACGGCTGGGATCGCTGCAATCAGGCCCAGACCTGTCGCAAACAAAGCTTCCGCGATCGGACCACCGACCACAGCGAGGCTCGTATCTTCCTGAGCGCTGATGTTCAAAAACGCATTCATAATGCCCCAAACGGTGCCGAACAGACCGATATAAACTGAAGATGAGCCTAGCTGTGGTCGGTGGTCCGATCGCGGAAGCTTTGTTTGCGACAGGTCTGGGCCTGAT
>JBCBGS010000047.1:0-17601 GCA_038526515.1 Pseudomonadota bacterium
GAGTTTGCGAGCCCTGCGGCGGTGTCGGACACTTGGACGGTGCGCCAAGGTGTTTTGAAAGCGCCGCTGACTTTGACTTTCGTTCCGTCTGACCAGGGCGCCAGTTCGGCCTCGAGTGTACCGGGGCGGCGTTGATTGAGCCACATGCCCGCATAGTCGACGAGAGCGGCCTCATGGATCGACAAAAAGGGGCCCTGATCAGGAAGCTCCAATGTCATTGGCGTGTGGGCCCGCGGCACAGAATCCAGTTTTGTCTCGTGGTAGAGTTCTTCATACCGATTCCAGCCAGCGGCCGGAATCCACCAGGTTTTCGCGGCAGAGTCGATGCGAAACTCAGTCAACTCGTCCGTGATTTCGCGATTGCCAGTATCTGGAACTTCGTATCGGAACCCCAGCCCGTCATCGTAAACGCGTGCGCGAAGCGTAAAGGCTGGTGAGCCGTCTTCAAATATAATTTCGACTACAAGTTCATTGTGGTGATCTCGAACGAACTGTCGTTCACCCCAAGGCTGTTCCCAGGTTTGATCGACCGAATTTTTTGTAACGGACGCAATTTTCAAATGTTGGTCTAAATCTCGTCCGGCCTTGAAAATGAGTCCGAGGGCGGAGGGAGTAACAATAGTCTCGCCGCGCCAATCTGCTTGCCAGCTTAGCTGGCTGTTAGCGGTGCTTAGGCTGAAGCTCAACTGATTAGATGGGGATGAAACACTGGCAGTTTTAATGGTCTGATTGGGCGGGCTCTCAGCGGTTGCGTGCTGGGGTATTGAGGTGTCGATTATGCAGGCGGCAAGACTCAGGGTTAAGAGTGTCGCGCTGGCTGTGAATATCTTCCGCATGTCATCCTCTCGATTTTTCGTAAGCGTACAGCACGTATGCAAATCATTGCAATCGTTAAATCAATCATCTGAATGGGCATTCCAATATTATTCACGGGGCTTGAATAAAGTCGGTTGTCAGGTTTGCAAAAAAATGAAAATACTCTCGAGTAAAATCAAATTACGCCTGCCGATTGAGGCTTCAGGAGGATGCAATGCGGTTGCGACAAACCAAGCTAGGGACAAGTCTTCTCGGTCTTTCTTGTGGGGTGCTTCTCGCGGCCTGTGCTGGTGCGGTTGGTGAAGAATCAGCGCCGCAGCCCATCCCATCAGCCGAGATTAAATCTTCATCGCTTGAGGATCGTCGGATCGAAGACGAGATCATCTATTTCGTTCTTCCGGATCGGTTTGAAAACGGAGATCCGAGCAATGATCGCGGCGGGATCGAAGGTGGGCGTCTGAAGGATGGTTACGATCCAACTGATTTTGGGTTTTACCATGGCGGCGACCTGAAGGGGCTAACTCAGCGTTTGGATTATATCCAAGGTCTTGGGATGACCGCGATTTGGCTGACACCGATTTTTGAAAACAACCCAGTGCAAGGGCCGGAAGGCAAAGAGTCGTCCGGGTATCACGGCTATTGGATTACGGACTTTACCAATGTCGACCCGCATATCGGGACGCGTGAGGACTTCAAAACCTTCGTAGATGCTGCCCATGCTCGCGGGATGAAGGTCTATATGGACATCATCACCAATCACACCGCGGATATAATTGGGTATCGCGAGTGTCATGATCCGGAGGTGACCGGTAGTCCAACATTTCGGTGTGAGTATCGCTATATCGGCGACTATCCATGGACGCGCCGCGCGAGTGACGGGGCCGTGATCAATGATGGTTTCTTGGGAGATGATGGGGTTCACCAAACCGCGGAGAACTTCGCCAACCTGGCCGAGCCGACATGGGCCTACACGCCTTTTGTGCCGGAGCAGTTTGAGGGTGTAAAAGTTCCGGCGTGGCTGAACGATACGATCTATTACCATAATCGCGGTGATACTGACTTCGTAGACGAGGACTCTTTGTATGGGGACTTTGCTGGGCTTGATGATCTCAATACAGCCCATCCCCGCGTCCTTGAGGGTATGATTGAGATCTATAAGGATTGGATCAGTGCCTACAATGTGGATGGTTTTCGGATCGATACAGCTAAGCATGTTCGAGATGAATTCTGGCAAGCCTTCGCACCGGCGATTCTAGATCACGCGTCGAGCATGGGGATCGACCACTTCCATATGTTTGGGGAGGTCTATGTCGATGGTCAAAAGCCGCAGCATCTTGCGCGCTTCACGACAAACGCGGGGCTTCCAACCGTTTTGGATTTCGCGTTCCAATCAAGTGCGCGAGGTTTGATCGTCGACGAAAAGCCCGGCTTGTTTATGGATGAGTTGTACCGAGCCGATGTGATCTATACGAATGGCGCTGAAACTGCGCGCCAGCTACCCACCTTCCTCGGTAATCACGATATGGGGCGTTTCGCCGGTTTCTTGCGCGCGAGCGAACCGGATATGAGTGATGATGAGCTGTTTGCGCGGGTGCGGTTGGCGAATGCTCTGATGTTCTTCACGCGCGGTGTGCCGACCGTTTATTATGGGGACGAGCAAGGCTTTGTTTCTGATGGTGGCGATCGGTTGGCGCGCGAGAATATGTTCCCAAGCCAGACCGATCTCTACAATGATAATGATCTGATCGCGACCGATGCGACGACCGCTGAAAGCAATTTTAACACTGAGCATCCGTTATATTTGGCGATCAAATCATTTGCAGATATCCGGTCTCGGGAGCCTGCTATTCGGCGAGGCGAGCAGTTGACTCGGCTCGCGCATCGCGAAGACAGCGTCTTTGCATTCTCCCGCATCGACTACGATGCGGGAACAGAAATCGTCGTGGCGATCAATGCCGAAGAAAGCGCTCAAGACATCAATATTGCGGTTGATGGGCGCGCGTCCGTCTTCTCTGCTTTGCTTGGGCAGTGTCAGATAAATGTGACTGCGCCTGGAAGTTATAAGATGAGCATTCCGGCGCTTGATGTGGTGGTTTGTAAGACGGAATTTGGGGGTGAATAATGGCGGGAATGTCAGAGTCTCAAGAGGCCGTGATCCAGGGCGCCCTATCGGATTTACCTTGGTGGAAGGGCGCCGTCATATATCAAATCTATCCGCGGAGTTTTCGCGATACTAATGGCGATGGCATCGGTGATTTGCGTGGTGTGCTCGAAGGGCTGGATCACATCGCTTCGCTCGGTGTGGATGGCATTTGGATTTCACCATTTTTTACCTCTCCAATGGCGGACTATGGCTACGATGTCGCTGATTTTTGCGGCGTCGATCCGATTTTCGGGACGCTCGAGGATTTCGATGCGGTTGTCGAAAAAGCGCATGCGCTCGGTCTGAAGGTTATCATTGATCAGGTCTATTCGCATACTTCTGATCATCATGACTGGTTTATCGAGAGCCGGTCGAGTCGACACAATCCGCGTGCGGATTGGTATGTGTGGGCGGATCCCAAATCCGATGGGTCGCCGCCCAATAATTGGCAGTCTGTATTCGGAGGGCCAAGCTGGGAATGGGATGCGCGGCGTGGCCAGTACTACTTCCACAATTTCTTGAAAGAGCAGCCAGACCTCAATCTGTACAATCAAGAGGTCCAAGCGGCCTTGATTGCGGCGGGCCGTTTCTGGTTGGATCGGGGCGTTGATGGGTTTCGGCTTGATGCGTTGAATTTCGGCATGCATGACCGGACATTGCGAGACAATCCACCTTCCGGGGTTCGAGCGCATAAGGCGACTCGGCCCTTCGATATGCAGATCCACAAATACAATATGTCTCAGCCAGATATTGTCGGCTTTATTGAGTCGTTTCGCGACATGCTGAACGATTATCCCGGAACATTCACCGTGGCTGAGGTCGGTGGGCCGAACCCGATTAGTGAGATGAAGGCCTTCACAGAAGGCGATGAGCGATTGAATTCAGCCTACAATTTCGACTTTCTTTATGCGCCCGAGCTTGGCGCTGAGCGTGTCATGCGCTCGGCAAATTTATGGGATCAATCGGATGAAGAGGGATGGCCGAGCTGGGCGTTTTCTAATCATGATGCGCCGCGTGCCGTGACTCGCTGGGCGCCTGGAGATCAACGGGATGAGATGGCGCGGCTCTACATGTTGCTGCTGCTGACGCTGCGTGGAAACCCAATCATCTATCAAGGGGAGGAGCTGGGGTTGCCGCAGGCAAATGTTCCATTCTCGCATCTGAAAGACCCAGAAGCCATTATGAACTGGCCGAAGACGCTTGGTCGAGATGGTGCGCGGACACCAATTCCGTGGCATGCGGCCGAGCCGCATGCTGGGTTCTCGTCGGCAGAGCCATGGCTGCCGGTGGATCCGGAGCACGCAAAGCTGGCGATTGATCAGCAGCAAGGCAATGACAGTATGTTGCGGTTCACTGCCGAGGCGCTGACCGTCCGTAAACGATTTGAAGCTCTACTGCATGGCAAAATGAGCTTCCAAGAGGCCGGGCAAGACTCGGCTTTGATCATCCGGCGGGAGTCCTCAAAGGAGAGCATCATTGCCCTGTTCAATTTTAGCGATGCTCCAATCGGAATTCCACCGGGCTTGATTGGGGGCGGCGATGTGGTGCTGTCTTCAAGGCCTCTTAAGGAAAATTTGCTACAGGATCAGGCTGTTCCAGCGCGCGCAGGTGTGTGGGTTCGCGTGAGCTAAGTAGGGAGTGAGTCATGGAGACCAAGCCGACGACGCGTCTTGAGGATCTTGCCAAACAGGCGGGGGTTTCGATCTCGACGGCATCTCGTGCCTTGAATGATAGCCCTGCGGTCAATGTGCGAACCAAGCAGAAAATCTGGAAGCTTGCGCGTGAGTTGGATTATCCCTTCCGTGCTTACATGCCGGCTGGCCCGATTGGTGCGAACGCGACAATCTCGATTGTGGTGCCGCGCCCTCAGAGCCGGGAAGGGCGGATGGCTGACCCGTTCTTTTTCGAATTGCTTGCGGGTATCGGTGATGCGGCGCGCGAGCGTGGTTGCGATATTTTGCTCAGCTATATCGCGCCTTCTTCCTACGATGAGCTCGCGACCGCCATGTCGACCAGTCGTTCGGACGGTGTGATCTTCTTGGGGCAATCGACCCTGCATGAGGCTTTCAACCGCTTGTCCGAAGTAGAGGATCGTTTTGTGGTTTGGGGCGCCTCTTTGCCGGAGCAATCTTATTGCTCAGTCGGCAGTGACAATATTGCGGGTGGGCGCCGTGCAACGTCTCATCTCGCGCGGCTTGGGCGCAAGAAGATTGTCTTCCTTGGGGATTCCGATGCGCCAGAAATTGGGCAGCGGATGCGAGGCTATCGCGAAGGACTGGAGCTTGCGGGCTTGCCTTATGAGGATCGGTTGGTCATTCCGGCGCACTTTCAAGTTGCGTCCGCACGCGCCGTTGTCGAGACACTGATCGCTGAAAAGGCCGACTTCGATGCGATTTTTGCGGCCAGTGACTTGATTGCGCTTGGTGCGATTCAGGCCATTCGTCGGGCAGGACTCTCAGTGCCGGGCGACATTGCGATTATTGGCTACGATAATGTTCCTTTTGGCGTCTATGCCGAGGTTCCACTGAGCACGATCGATCAAGATACGAGCAAAGCAGGTCGAGTTTTGGTTTCGAAGCTTCTCGACTCATCTGGTCAGCGAGGTCCAGATGATGACCGAATTCCTGCCGAATTGATCGTTCGGGCGTCTTGCGGCGCTGACTAACACTCGTTCAACGGGTGTTTTTTCACAAATTTTCATTTTTTTGCAAAATTTTGCAGTGAATTGCAAAAGGTGCAATTTCAGCATTTTTCATACTTCTGATCGTTAGTAGGGCATCGAAACGGCCGAAATGGCTACGTTGTCATCGGTAATTGATGCATTTAGGTCACGATCTTCCTGCCAAAGCGCATGGCTTGCATGCGAAAGGGGTTGGCGTTTTCATAAATTTGCAATAGAGAGAACGAGTCAGAAAGTGGTGGAGTGCCACATTTCCTGCGTGCAAGGTTTAGGGAGGAACAATTGAAGACAACTTTCGTGAATAAGAAGAGCTGGCTGCTTGGTACAGCGGCTTTGGCGCTTGTCGCCAGTGCGCCTGTTTACGCGCAAGAGGCATCTGAAGATGCTGAAGACGAACAAGCGACGCTCGATGTCGTCACCGTCACCGGTATCCGCGGCTCGATCCAAAACTCATTGAACGCCAAGAAAAATGCGACTTCGATTGTTGAAGCGATCTCGGCAGAGGATATCGGGAAACTTCCAGACCTCTCAATTGCGGACTCGCTTGCTCGCCTGCCAGGTGTAACGGCACAGCGCGTCCGTGGCCGATCTCAGCAAATCTCAATTCGTGGCCTCGGCCCGGATTTCTCACTCGCGCTCTGGAACGGCCGTGAGGTTGTTTCTGCAGGGAACAATCGCGGTGTCGAGTTTGACCAGTTCCCATCAGAGCTGGTTGCACAGGGCGTAGTCTATAAGACGCCTGATGCGACACTGGCCGCGACCGGTATTGCTGGCGCGATTGATCTTCGCACAGTTCGCCCGCTCGACTACACTAAGCGTAAGCTGAACTTCTCTGGTAAGTATGTCTTCAACGACAATGATCAGCCGAATCCAGACTTCGATGAGGACGGTTATCGCCTGTTCGGATCTTACATCGATCAAAACGAGAATGGCACCATTGGTTGGTCTCTCGCTGGGACGATCCAATCGAACCCAACTCAGTTCACGTCTCGTGAGTTGAAAACAAATAGCGGTCAAACATCTATCGATCCTGCAACCGGACTGGTTTATCCATCTGATAACCCTCGTACCGGTGTGGTCTCTCGCGAGTTTGAGCGGACCTCAGTTGCGGGTGCGTTGCAGTTTGAGCCGAACGATCGCTGGCAGACTACGATCGACGCGTTCTACACCGATACTGAAGATGCTGGTATTTTCCGCGGCGTTGAAACGCCAATCGCGTCTTGGTCTTCAGCGCAGTTCCAAGGAACAGCGGGCACGACTGGGTTTGCGGATGCCGCCGTCTATAACAATGTCACAACATTCCTGCGGACAGATACCGAAGGAAACACGGCTGAGATCTTCGCAATTGGTTTGAACAGTTCATACCAAGTGTCAGATCGACTGAAAGTGACGGGCGACTATGCGCGCTCCACACTCGACCGTAACGACATCGATTATGAGTCTTATGCGGGCACTGGTTTCGCAGGCGCTGGCCCAACCGACACGCTTGGTTTTGGCTTCGACGATGATGGCGAGTACGGCATTGCTGCCGGCCTCGACTACACTGACCCAGGTGTTGTTGTTCTCACTGACCCAGGTGGTTGGGGACAAGTCGGCTTCATTAAAGAGCCTCAAATCGAAGACGAGCTGAACCAACTTCGTCTCGAGGCAGAGTACGATATTGGCGGTCAGTTTATCTCTGGTGTTAAAGCCGGTGTTCTCTTCACAGACCGCGAGAAGAATTTCGACTCAAACGAGAACTTCATTCGTGCCGGTGCAAACTTTGTGAATGGTGAGCTGGCTATTCCGAGCAATCGAATTGTCGGATCAACAAACTCTGGAAACATTGGTCTGGACATCATCGCGTATGATCCGTCCAGCTTCCTGACTGACGGAACTTATACGCTTGAGAAAGCGACATTCGATACCGAGTGGGTCGTCGAGGAAGAAATCACAACCTTCTACGCTATGGCTGAGATCGACAGCACGTTCAACGGTGTTCCGATGTTTGGTAATGTCGGGTTCCAATATCAAGACGTCGATCAATCTTCGACAGCGAAATTGCAAGGCGGCGGCGAGCGACAGCAGACCCTTGGCGCGTCGAACAATTACTTCCTGCCGAGCGCAAACGTTTCGTTTGAAGTGTCGCCTGACACATTCCTGCGCTTCGCTGCAGCCAAAACAGTGACAAGACCACGTCTTGATAATCTTGCGGCCAACCAAACTGTGTCGATCAACAATCAGGTCTGTGCAGACACAGATGGCGACTTCGTCCCTGATTCATTGGTCGGGTTTACGATCCCAACCAATCCTTGCTTCAACATCAGTGGTGGTAACCCGCAGCTTGAGCCTTATCAGTCAACGTCACTCGACGTGTCTTTTGAAAAGTACTTCGGACCAACGACGGCGCTCAGCGTTGCCGTGTTCCACAAGGAGCTTTCTGATTGGGTCGAAACTGCAACTCGCACGACCGACATTACAGAGCAGTTGACCTCTATCGGTGTTCCAGCACTCGACGCTTTTGTCGCTGCGAACCCTGAAGTTGCGACTGCGGTCACAAGCTTCCCGGAAAACATTTCGGACGGCACGATCACAGGTATCGAAGCAACGTTGCGTATGAGCCTGGATGATTACCTGCCGGAGCAGTTTGCAGGGTTCGGTTTCAACGCAAGCTACACCTATGCGGATAGCAGCCTATCGGGTGCGATCAGTGGAAACGACATTCGCATTCCAGGTTACTCTGACAATGTATGGTCCGGTGATCTCTACTATGAGAACCATGGTTGGCGGTCGCGGATCAGTGCACGTCACCGCTCAGGCTTCCTTTCAGAAGTTCCACAGTTTGATGGATCTCTGACAGGTGCGGAAGCTCAAGACGAGACCATTGTCGATCTACAGATTGGTTATGAGTGGGAAGACGGAGCACTCGAAGGTCTCGGCGTAAACTTCGAAGTGTTCAACCTCACAAACGAGCCATTCGTGACTGAGGCAGAAACGGCTGACCCAAGCGTGGTCTTCCCGAGCCGTCACGAGCTTTATGGCACCACTTACAACATCACGGTGTCTAAGAAATTCTAACTCGGAGTGAGAGTTAGATTCCTCCCGGAAGGGGCCTGTTTTCGGACAGGCCTCTTCTTTCGTTTTGGTTGTATAGACTGGGCGACAACGTGAGAGCGGGTTAGAGGTAGTGCATGCAAAGCCAACATATCGAAAGCATTGTCATCGTCGGTGGCGGCACCGCTGGGTGGATCGCGGCCGCGTCCATGGCGCGGCTTCTCGGACCTTCAGTAAAAATCACTTTGATCGAATCTGATGCGATCGGAACGGTCGGAGTGGGAGAGGCGACAATACCTCAAATCCGACGCCTAAATGGTGTGCTTGGGCTCGATGAAAATGAGTTCGTAAAAGAAACGCGCGGAACTTTTAAGCTCGGCATCGAGTTCAACAATTGGGGCCACTTGGGCGAAAGCTATCTGCACACGTTTGGCGATGCTGGAATCAATCTGGCGAGCCTCCATTTCCATCACTATTGGCTCCGCAGCCAAGCGGAGGGCCAAACAACCAGCCTCTGGGATTATTCGCTTCATCACAAAGCTGCCTACGCGAACAAGTTTGGGCGGTTAGACCGAGTCGGTAACACGTCGATGACCGGGCTGGCCTACGCGTTTCATTTCGATGCTGGGCTCTATGCGCGCTACCTCCGCAAGCATGCCGAAGCCAATGGCGTTAGTCGGATTGAGGGCAAAGTTATCGATGTCGATCTTGATGCTGAGACCGGTCATATCAAAAGCGTTACGCTGGAAAATGGGCAGGTCGCAGCGGGTGATTTGTTCGTTGATTGCTCTGGTTTCCGTGGTCTGTTGATTGGTCAGGCGCTTGGCGTTGGCTATCAAGATTGGTCCAAATGGTTGCCTTGCGACGGCGCGGTCGCTGTTGGGTGCGAGAGTACAGAGCCGCTGCTTCCGTATACAAAAGCCACGGCTCATGAGGCGGGATGGCAATGGCGTATTCCGCTACAGCACCGCACCGGCAATGGCCATGTGTTCTGCGAGCAGTTTATAAGCGAAGAACGGGCGACCGAAACCTTACTCGCGAACCTAGATGGTGCGCCCTTGGGGGATCCCAAGCGTCTTCGTTTCACAACCGGTCGGCGTGAGAAGTTTTGGCATAAGAATTGTGTCTCTCTCGGCCTAGCGAGTGGATTCCTAGAACCTCTAGAGTCGACGTCGATTCATCTGATTCAATCAAACGTTTCGAGGTTGATCGAACTGTTTCCGGACAAGACTTTTGACGCTGCGAATGAGCGCGAATATAACCGTCAGGTCAGTCACGAGTATGAGCGGATCCGCGACTTTCTGATTCTACACTATCATCGAACTGACCGCGAAGACTCAGAGTTCTGGCGCTATTGTAAGAACATGTCCGTGCCTGAAGGTTTGACTGAAAAGATGAAGCTCTTTTCAAGCAATGGATTACTTTACAAAGACGCTGAGGATCTGTTCCGGGAATCAAGTTGGGTTCAGGTCATGGTCGGGCAGGGCCTCATTCCAAAGAGTTTCCATGCCATGGCAAACCGGATTTCGCCTGATCAGTTGACGAACTTTCTAGGCGATGTTCGGAAGCTGATTGATCGCGCCACGAATGATCTACCGCAGCATCAGGATTTCATTGCAGCTCACTGCAAAGCTGATTTGCAATAGCGATCGATAAAAGCTTCGTGCATGGGCATCGCGTCCACGGCTAATGCCATCGCATCTCGGATCGCACGCATACGTTCTTGAACCGGAACGCCGTCTCGGTGATGCGTCATGGCAGGCGCACGTTCGGGGAAAATATCTTGGCCGAGATAAACGGCGATCCAGCTAGGATTGTGAAACAGTTCACGCTCATCTGAAACGACCATTCCATGTGATCGAAAGTGATCGATTTTATATTGTAGGCGGTCCGGAATCGGCATGTTCGCGCAGTAGCGCCAAAACTCTGAATCATCCCGTTGAGTTGCGGTGTAGTGTAAGATCAAAAAGTCGCGGATACGCTCATACTCAGCAATGGTGAGTGCGTTATATTCTTCCGCGAGCAGCGGCGACACATCCTTGCTCGGAAACAGAGCCAGCAGTCGCATGATGCCGTACTGAATGAGGTGCAGGCTTGTGGACTCGAGCGGTTCCATAAACCCTGCCGATAGACCAATCGCGACACAATTCTTGTTCCAGAACTTGTTTCTTCGACCGGTTACAAAGCGAAGGTGTTTTGGGTCTGAAGTTGGCGCTCCATCGAGTGATGAGAGTAGGGTCTCTTCTGCTTCATCTGCCTCGAGGTATTCACTACAATAAACATAGCCATTGCCGGTTCGGTGTTGAAGCGGGATGCGCCATTGCCATCCAGCACTCTTCGCCGTCGATTTTGTATAAGGCAGGATCGCGGAGGTCTTTTCGCAGGGCGCCGCGACCGCGCGGTTGCAAGGCAGCCAGTGAGACCAATCTTGATAACCGGTCTCGAGGGTCTTCTCGATCAACAGGCCGAAAAAGCCAGAGCAATCTACGAAGAGATCGGCTTCAAATTCCCGCCCGTCCTCCATGGCAACAGATCGGATGAAGCCGGTTTCTGGCGCCTGGTGGGCGGACGTTACCCGTCCTTCAATGCGTGTGACGCCGCGCACCTCGGCAAACTTGCGCAGATAGGCGGCATAAAGCGTCGCGTCGAAATGGTAGGCATAATCGAAGCGGGATTGAACATTCCGTCGGTCTGCGAGTGGATGAGAAAACTTCCCTGCTTTTGAGGCGGCCCAAGCCATCGAGTAATCATCGATCGGGACCTGATCGCCGTTTAGGTGTTCATGCATCCAGTGCTGATAGAACGGCACATGGTCAAACTCAGCGCCGTAATGGCCGAATGGGTGAAAGTAAGCGTGCCCCAGTCGCGACCAGTCTATGAACTCGATCCCCAGTTTGAACGACCCGTGGGTTTCGCGGACAAACGTTGCCTCATCAATGCCGAGGCGTTGATTGAAATATCGAATAGGTGGGATTGTTGCTTCCCCGACTCCGACCGTTCCAATTGCTTCGGACTCGATCAAAGTAATCTCGCAGCTTTTGCCCAGATCATTTGCAAGCGCTGCCGCCGTCATCCAGCCTGCAGACCCTCCGCCAACGATAACAATTTTTTCTATTGGGGTGTTCTCAGCAGCCATTCATTTCTCATCGCGATTTTCAAGTTTTCGCACTTCGCCACTATTGCAAACTGTAGCGCTTTTTTAAAGTGCGGTAAGTTGCTACGCTACAGTTTAAGAGCTCTGTTTTTATTAGGATTTCATCTTGAGTACGTTTGAGCAAAATTCGCTTGAGTCGACCGTAATTCCGATTGGGGCCGAGCGAACGCAGATCGTCCAAGTTTCCGATTTTTTCAAAATACCCGAATTGGTTGTTGAGGCGGCTTCAAGCCATCGGTATGCGCACATAAATCCGCACTATCCAGGGATCCGAGCAAGCGTTGAAGCAGACCTTCTTGCTGGGCTTTGCGGAGCGGTTTCTGATCTCGTCGCAACGCATTCTGGGTCAGAGAAACGAGAATGGATTGGGCAAGCATGGTATTCAATTGTCACGCATCCGAAAGAGCGGTTAACGCCGATCCAGCGCCTGCCTCATTTTGATGGCTTCGATGAATCCCAGCTCGCTGTGATGATTTATCTCAACCAAACCAAACATGGCGGGACCGGCTTTTATCGCCATGTTTCAACAAGTTTCGAACGAGTCACTGAAGCACGTTACCCGACTTATAAAACCGCGTTAGAAGCCGGTGTTCGAAAGACGGGTTTACCGCCCGCGCGATACATTGAGGACGGTGCCCCGCACTTCGCAAAAATCTTTGAGAGCGATGCGAGATTCAACAGTCTCATTCTTTATCCAGGCACAATCTTACATAGCGGAGTGATCGACAATCAGGTGGATTTGCCAGGCGATCCGAGGGTCGGGCGACTGACGATCAATGGTTTTTTTCGACCGGCGCCATAATCTTCTCGTGCTGGAGCAAAGTCTAGACTTTGCAACTCAATCCAATGTGATAGCGTACGCCGAAATTAGGTTGGCGGAGAAACCCATGACAGCGATACGCGGTTTGGTCGGATTACTTTTTGCGATGGCTTTGTCATTGCCGGTATTAGCACAAAACGACAAAGACAAAGATGACGGGCCAATGTCCAGCGCGACATTCGAGGCGTTCAGTCTTCGTAACATTGGACCGGCCTTCATGTCTGGCCGGATCGCCGATATTCACATCGTCCCCGAACATCCAGCGACCTGGTACGTTGCTGTAGGATCAGGCGGTGTTTGGAAGACCGAAAACGCGGGCACAACGTGGACGTCCTTGTTTGATGGCCAAGGTTCTTACTCGATAGGTGCGCTCGGCGCTGATCCATCCGATCCAAACCGTATTTGGGTTGGAACTGGCGAAAACCATGGCGGTCGCCATAACGGCTTTGGCGACGGCATCTACAAGTCAGACGATGGCGGTGCGACCTGGGAGAAGAAAGGCCTCGAAGCGTCAGAGCACATTTCGAAAATTATCGTTCACCCAGAAGACCCGGATACACTCTGGGTGGCGTCTCAAGGACCGCTTTGGTCTCCAGGCGGTGAGCGCGGCGTTTTCAAGACCACTGATGGCGGTGAAACTTGGACGAACGCTCTTTCCTCAGGCGAATATACTGGCGCCACCGATCTCCTAATCGATCCACGCAATCCAGATCGCCTCTATGCTGCGATGTGGCAGCATCACCGCACAGTCGCAGCTTATGTCGGTGGCGGACCGGAAAGCGGCCTCTGGAAATCTGAAGATGGCGGCGAGACCTGGAGTGAGCTAAAAACAGGCCTGCCATCTGGCAATATGGGTAAGATTGGCATGGCGATTTCGCCGATCAATCCAGACGTCGTGTATGCGGCAATCGAGCTCGACTTGCGAGAAGGCGGTGTTTGGAGGTCGGCAGATCGCGGTGCCAGCTGGACGAAGATGTCAGACACTGTGAGCGGTGGAACCGGGCCGCACTACTACCAAGAGCTCTACGCTAGCCCACACTATTTCGATCGCATCTATTTGGTCTCCAACACGAGCCAAATCTCCAACGATGGCGGCGCAACATTCAGTGGTTTGAACAACGAATATAAGCACGTGGACGATCATGCGATCGCCTTCCGACCAGATAATCCAGACTATATCATGTTCGGCTCGGATGGCGGACTTTATGAGAGTTACGACCACACGAAGACTTGGCGCTTCATCGACAATTTGCCGGTGACCCAATTCTATAAGGTTGCGGTTGATGATGCCGAACCGTTCTACAATGTTTATGGCGGGACGCAGGATAACAATTCGCAAGGCGGCCCATCTCGAACGGACAATGTCCAGGGCATTCGCAATTCGGATTGGTTCGTCACGCTATGGGGCGATGGTCACCAATCAGCGACAGAGCCCGGTAATCCAGACATCATGTACGCGCAGTGGCAGCAGGGGAATCTGACTCGCGTCGACCGCACAACGGGTGAGTTTGTCTATATCAAGCCGCAGCCCCTCCCGGGCGACGATATTGAGCGTTGGAATTGGGATGCTCCAATTTGGGTGAGCCAACACGAGCCGACACGACTTTACTTTGCGTCGCAGAGGGTTTGGCGCTCAGACGATCGCGGTGACAGTTGGACACCAATTTCTGGTGATCTGACGCGCGACGAAGACCGCATGAAGCTTCCGGTCCAAGGACGCCAATGGAGCTGGGAAGCGGGCTGGGACATCTATGCCATGTCGCAGTACAATACGATCACATCGCTCGGTGAGTCTCCGCTCAATGAAAACCTGATTTATGCTGGAACCGATGACGGCCTGATACAGGTCACAGAGGATGGCGGGAACACATGGACACGTCTCGAGGTCGGTCGTCTTCCAGGCGTGCCAGACACCGCATTCGTCAACGATATTCGCGCCGACCTGTTCGATGAAAACACCGTCTATGTCGCGCTCGATAATCATAAATATGGCGACTACAAACCTTACCTTCTGAAAAGCACCAATCGAGGGCGCACATGGCGCGATATCACGAGCAATCTCGACGAACGCAATTTGGTATGGCGCGTGGTTCAAGATCACGAAAATCCGAACTTGCTCTTCACGGCGACAGAGTTCGGTCTTTTCTTCACGCTCGATGGCGGCGGTAAGTGGGTTGAGCTAACCGGCGACGCTCCGACGATCGCTTTTAGAGACGTCACGATCCAGCGCCGCGAAAACGATCTTGTGGCGGCGAGCTTTGGGCGGGGCTTCTTCATTGTCGATGACATCTCTCCGCTCCGAACTCTGAGCGAAGACAGCCTTGAACAGGAGGCGCTCCTATTCCCGGGGAGAACGGCGCATTGGTATATTGAGCAGCCATCACTCGCCTTCTCGGAAGGTGGTTCGCAAGGGCATGGATATTACCGCGCTCCAAACCCACCTTTCGGGGCGAATTTCACGTACTATCTGGCGGAAGACATTCAGTCGCTTCAGGAAGCACGTGTTGAGGCAGAAAAGCCGCTGATCAAAGACGGTGAGGACACGCCTTTCCCGGGCTTCGATGCGATCACAGCGGAACTGCATGAAACCGAGCCAGCAATTTGGCTCACCGTCCGCGACGCAAATGGCACAGTCGTTCGACGCTTAAAAGGACCTGCGAAGAAAGGCTTCCACCGCGTGAATTGGAACCTTCGATATCCTTACACCGGCTCCGTCGCAATTGGCGATAATATGGAAGAGGAGCCGTCGGGCTATCTGGTTGCGCCGGGCGAATACACGGTCTCTTTGTCGAAGCGCGTGCGCGGACAAACAACGGAGCTTGTCGGACAAAAATCATTCACCGTGAAGCGCCTGAGAGAAGGGGCGCTGCCAGCTCAAGCGAACGCATCTGAATTCTGGGCTGAGGTGTCAGAGTTCGACCGTGCCGTTACAGCGGTAAGCATGACCGTTGGGCAGTTGGATAACAAAATTCAGCTTCTATCGCTCGCAACACAACGCGCGGCAGGTGGCGACCCAACCGTGCTCGACAATCGTTTGCAGAGCATTCGTCAAGAAGCCGACGCCGTCTCAGAACTGGTGAACGGGAATGAAGCGCGCAATGCGATTTACGAGCGGACGCAACCGACCGTGCGCAGCCGATTGGGTTTTGTTATGACCGGTGTTGGTCGCTCCACTTATGGACCAACCGCAACGCATCGTCAGCAGCTGGACATTGCGAAGTCTGAATTCGCAGCGATCAAGCAGCGCGTTTCGACGCTCGTGGATGTTACGATCCCCGCCTATGAGGAAGAGCTCATCGCGGCCGGTGCTCCATGGGTTCCTGGCGCGAAAATCCCATAGGGCTAAACCGCGTGTGCTCTGCGCAGACGAACGCAACGACTATTTGATCGGTTAGAAGTTATGAAACTGAATGCGAAGCGCTTGCTGCGTCAAATCCACTATTGGCTGTCGCTCGCGGTGGCCGTTCCAGCAGGGATAATTTTCTTCGCGGGCATCTTTTTGATGCTGAAGAAGGAGATTGCGTGGATCCAACCCCCGACCGTTTCTGGGATTGTCTCCGATCAAATACCCCAAGTGAGTTTTGATCAGATGGTGGAGGCGGCCAGCGCGTATCCGGAAGCGCAAATTCAATCATGGACCGACATCGACCGGATTGACCTGCGCGTCGGCAAAGGCGTTGCTAAACTGAGGGCTGTCTCAGGCTGGGAAGTACAAGTCGATACGAATACGGGTGAGGTTCTAAACGTCGCCTATCGACGATCAGATTTGATTGAGCAAATTCATGATGGGTCGTTCTTTTCGAACGCTGTGAAACTGTACATCTTTTTGCCAACTGGGATTTTGCTGATCTTAATGTGGGGGACTGGTCTATATCTGTTTTTCCTACCGCGTTTTCGTAAGAAGAAGCGGCCAAAGCCTATATCGTGATTGAATGCTAGAGTTTGAAGCGTAAGCGAAACCGTAGCTCGAAATCGGCTGCGGCATCGCTGACCCCGGCGAGCGCATTCACGCGATAGCTAACTTGCTCATTCAAGCTTCCTTTTAAGACGCCTCCAATGGCATGGCGTTGATCATCAAAAGATCCGAAATCCGACGTCGTGTTGTAGCGATTGAATATTTGGGCGCCGACACGGCTGCCGTGGGGTAGGCGCCATGTGGCTTCAAAACGAGACTCCAGTGCCAAGCCTTCATCGCGCTCATTACCGAACTCGCGTGAGACGAGACCGATTGCTCGTAACTCCGGGCCGTCTTTTGGGCGCCACCGATTGAGCCAAGCAAGTCGCACGCGCTCCGGGCCATCATTCCCATCAGGGATCCGGCCTCGAACTTGGATAGCGCTGTTCCATCCGTATTGGCTCGACGCAAACTGATGCATGGCCTCGAGTTCCAAGCGGCGATACCGAAACGCGCCGCCGCGATCATTAAAAAAGACAATTCCGCGGAGACGCCAGTTTTCGCTGACGCTTTTTTGGTAGTCTATTCGCTGCGCATAGCCGTTATCGCCTTCGTCGAACGCGAGTCCGCTCGCGAGGCTTATAGACGAACCCGGCCGAACGACCGGGCTTGCGACCGTTCCTGTTCCTTGTGCGACGGCTTCTGCGTTCAATGCGATTATGGAGGCAGCGAACGCTGCCCCCTGGCGACGGTACATCCATGCCGCCACATTTAAGAATAGACTCAACTTAAATCAGTCCTCGAGCGTCCAGCTTGGGACTCCGCTGCCCGGTGTGAACGGGGCGCCGAGGGTTTCGAGTTGGTCTTCGAGCCTTGAGACCCCCGCTTCGACGCTGCGCATTTGGTCGAGTACCGTATTGAGATCGGTTTTCGCAATTGCGAGCGCGTCTTTGCTGGAACCAGTTGCTGGGGATTGAGACTGCCAGCCCCAACCGCGCACTTGCGATACACGCGCGCGGATCGACCATGGTGCCGGTTCGTTTCGACCGGAGACAGTGCG
>JBCBGS010000048.1:0-17302 GCA_038526515.1 Pseudomonadota bacterium
CGCCACCGGAAAAGGAAATTCGGGAGGCGCCTCAGGTGAGACAATCCCGGCAGCGCTGAGAGATAACGTCGTCCTCTGGACGAAGAAACAAGATCGCAATGAGGCGTCATGGGCGGACTCCGAACTTGTCTTTGTCGGCTATGGTGTCGTCGCGCCAGAATATGGATGGGATGATTATGCGGGCCTCGACGTTGAGGGCAAAACCGTCGTCATGCTCGTCAATGACCCGGGTTACGCGCGCGGAGATGAGCTCTTCAAAGGCAACGCCATGACCTATTATGGTCGCTGGACATACAAGTTTGAAGAAGCTGGCCGGCAAGGCGCCACAGGCGCAATTGTAATCCACGAAACCGCGCCAGCTTCATATGGCTGGGACGTCGTGGCTAATTCATGGTCTGGCGCACAAGCTGACCTAGTTCGGTCCGATGGCGGTGACAATCGCACTCTTTTTGAATCATGGATCAGCGTTGAGCTCGCCACGCAGCTGTTTGAGGAAGCCGGTCTCGATTTTGAGGCAATGAAAGAGGCCGCCAAAACAGAAGGCTTTTCTCCCGTAGACATGGGCGATCTGACCACGAGCGGCGCATATGTTCAAACGGTCACCACGACTGAATCGCGGAACGTTGTCGGCGTTCTGCCGGGCGCAACCACACCAGATGAGTACATGCTGTTCACCGCACATTGGGACCATTTGGGCAAAAAGCCAGAAGAACGTGAGGGCGAGCCTACGCAAGACTTCTACCGCGATGACGTCTTCAATGGAGCTGTCGACAACGCCACGGGAACAGCAGCACTGATCGAGATTGCAGAGTCCTTGGCTGTGGCAGAACGTGATCGTTCCGCCTTGTTCGTAATTGTCACGCTTGAAGAGTCAGGACTATTGGGCTCAGCCTTTTATGCAGAAAACCCAACCGTCCCAATGAACCAAATCGTTGCGGGTCTGAATATCGATGCGATGCAACCGATTGGGCGCACCAAGGATATGGTCGTTGTGGGGTATGGCGCCTCGGAACTTGAAGACCTGCTTAAAGAACACTTGGACGAGACCGACCGCGTCATCGTTCCAGATCCAACCCCGGAGGCGGGTTATTTTTATCGCTCAGATCACGTCTCGTTCGCCAAAAAAGGCGTTCCAATGCTTTACGCCGATGGGGGAATTGATGCGCGGGATGGCGGCATCGCAGCCGGGCGAGCTTTTGCTGATACCTATCGCGTTCAACGCTACCATAAGCCTATGGATGAGTATGATGCGTCGTGGGACATGACCGGCATGGAAGAAGATGTAAAAGCGCTTTACGCGGTTGGCCTGAAAGTGATTCAATCAGATATCTGGCCGACCTGGTATCCAGGCAATGAATTCGAGGCGATCCGAAAAGCCTCTCTTGCGGAACGAGAAGGCTAAACCTTGCTTTCCTATCAACACGGCTACCACGCGGGTAATCAGGCGGATGTTCTAAAACATGCGATCCTGCATGCTGTGTTGATAGCGAAGGCTGAAGCGAACGATCCCCTGCTTTATGTAGAAACGCACGCCGCCAGAGGGTTTTACGATCTGCAAGGCGCTCAGTCGAAGAAGACGGCTGAGGCGGAACGCGGTGTCCTTGCTATGCCTAAAGCGGGCAAGGCACCAAATGCCCTCCAGCCTTGGTTGAGGCATGTTCAAAGCAAAGGGCCAGGATCCTATCCGGGCTCCCCGGCGCTTGCCACGCAACTGCTCGGTGACGCAGCACGAATTGTCCTATTTGAATTGCACCCCGCCGAACACAAAGCGCTTTCTCAAGCGTTGCGGAAAGACGAGCGCGTGCAAATCCGCAAGGAAGACGGCTATCGCGGCGCCCTCAGGTTGCAACCTCGCCGTGGCGAGCAAATGTTGATCATGCTCGACCCAAGCTACGAGACCGATGCGGATATGGACGCCCTCGCTAATTGGGTCCCTCGAGCCATGCGGAAATGGCCGAAAGCGGAATTCTTGATCTGGCTACCTTTGTTTGCGGATGGCCGCGAAGAAGACTTTGGAGCCTTCCTATCATCGCTCGATGAGGGCTTCGTTGCAGGCAGCCGATGGGATCGAAATTCCGATGATCCATCTTCTTTAGAGGGATCTGCTATGATTGGGCTTCGTATCGGCGGCGCAGCCGCGCGTAAGTCATTCGCGATTTCAGCTGAACTGGACAAACTTTGGCGCAAGTAATGCGTTGGACTTGCCTTCGCCGATTGTCCTCTTAAAAATCATGATCGCGTTAATAGGGGCGATTTGTGAATCTGTTTTTCAGACGGCTCTGGGTCTATCTCCGTGCGCAATTGTCGTCGAAGGACGGCCCGATTACCGATGTCTATAGCCTAAACTTTCGGGTTTGGCTGACAGACCAAGATACGTTCCTTCATCTTACGAACAGCCGATATCTCTCCTTCAGTGATCTCGGTCGTTTGAACATGCTGATCCGCAGCGGTATTTGGGGCGTGCTTCGTCGCGAGTCTTGGGAGTTTGTGACATGCAGCCAAACGCGGACCATTTCGCGAATGCTGAAATCCCCTCAAACATTTGAAATGGCATGCCACATAATCGGCTGGACCGACGACCACATCGCGATTTGCCACCGATTTCAGCGCTCAGCCAAAGTCCATGCTGAAGTCAACACGCTGGTTCGAATACAAAATCGCGCGGGTGACATCATCCCGGTGACAGATCTACTCGAAAAACTGGAATTCTCAGCGCCTTCACCGCAGTTGACGAAAGTATTCTCAGACCTGGTTGAACGCGTAGAATCCTCTGAAAAACCTGCTTAACACTTTGCGAACAACCAAAAAAAGAAATTGCCCTATTGCACTTTTTGATTGTTAATATACTTGTTTTAAAGTTCTGAATACAAGAACTCAAGGCCTTTAATGATATGAATGCAAGTAATCCACATTGGGCTTTTCATTTCGAAGTTCTTTCTCGGGCGATGAAAGATCTGGAATCAACTTGCACGGCGTCACCCGACAGCTCGGAATTTCACTATTTGCGAGCGGAGGCGCCATCTATTTTCGCGGAAGCAAGAGAATCGCTTGCGGCTTTGCG
Organism: Pseudomonadota bacterium; assembly: GCA_038526515.1. Classification (GTDB taxonomy): domain Bacteria; phylum Pseudomonadota; class Alphaproteobacteria; order Caulobacterales; family Hyphomonadaceae; genus Henriciella. The sequence goes on from JBCBGS010000048.1 coordinate 3,062, forward strand.
CGATCATGTGAACGCCCTCGAAGAAACAAGTGAATTGATGTTGGCCCCACCGACAGCACACTGAGCCCCAACGTTAAGCTTGATTATCCTCCTGCCTGTGTGATCAATGCACAAAACGGGAGCGATGAAATGAGCAAGCAACACGAAATCACCAAGTCAAATCTACGTGAGACCAATTGGCAAGACGTTGACCTTCCTCCGCTCGCAGATGGCGAGGCTCGCCTATCGATTGATGCGTTTGCTCTTACCGCAAACAACGTCACCTATGCCGCCTTCGGCGGCGCTCCGATGCATTATTGGAACTTCTTCCCTGGCACATCGGATGGTGCTGGACGCGTTCCGGTTTGGGGTTTCGCAACCGTTGCTGAGTCCAAGGCAGAGGGTGTTCCGGTCGGGCAGAGAATGTATGGCTACTTCCCGATCTCAGAAACGCTGACCGTATCGCCGATGAAAACCAGTGCTCGCGGCTTCTTCGATGGCGCTGCACACCGGCAAGGCCTGGCCCCTATCTATAATTTCTATAGCTATATCGACACTGACCCCGCCTATGTTGAGGGAACCGAGCAAGAGCAAATGCTGTTTCGCCCGTTATACCTCACAGGCTGGATGATTTGCGATAGTCTGATGGAAGGTGACCCTGCTCCGGATGCCGCGGTCATATCAAGCGCCTCATCAAAAACTGCCATCGCGGCGGCGCACAGTCTCAAAAGACGCGGTGTCAGAACAATTGGCTTAACATCCCCGCGCAACGTCAAATTCGTACAAGACACTGGTTTGTACGATGAAGTCTTCGAGTATGACCGTCTGTCGGACTATCAACCATCTGGAAGAACATCCTATGTCGACTTCGTCGGCCGCCCGGAGTTTACGAAAGCCGTTCACGAAAAATGCGGCGACACGCTCATTCGAAGCCTGATTATTGGGGCAACCGATTGGGAAGACGATCGCGCCCCTGTGGCGGACTTATCCGGCCCCGCCCCTGAATTCTTTTTCGTTCCAGACTATGCCGCCAATCGTGCGAAACAGCTGCCAGACGGCGAGCTTGACCGACGCACCGGAGCCGATCTTGTTGACTTCTATCCGGTTTCTCGAAACTTTGTGACGCCAAAACAGTTGGTTGGAACTGAGGCGATTACACAAGCCTGGCTGGATACTGTCGACGCCAGCATTCCGGCCCACGAAGGTCTCGTATGTAAATTCTAAACGCGCGGTTCTAATTGGTCTCGGGGCGAACGATGAACTCGATCGCTCCATCGCTGCGCGGCGATGCTTCTTCATTGTCCTGATCTGGAAGACCATATCCACGTGCGTTGAGTTGCTCGGGATTTGCGCCATAGGCCATCAGATAGTCTTTTACCGCAGACGCCCGCCTTTGGGATAAGTCCATCGCCAATTCTGGCGCCGTACTCATGGGGACATAGCCAGCTATTTCGACCGAAAAACGATCACATAAGAGCGTCACGCCGGTCACCGCATCAAGCAACCGAGCGCTTTCATTCTCGATGACTGATTCTCCGGAAATGAAAGATACCCTTTGCGCCGCCATGAGGGCGCTATAGGCAGCCTCGCATTCCGATAAAGACGGGTCTGGATTGAGCCCAATTAAGGGTGTGCCTATGGGTTCACCATTGCCACGGATCGAAATCGCATCGATGACAATGTTGACGATCTCGCCGGCACTTAGGTCGGATTCCACCAGGTTGCGACCTGCGCGGTAGGCGAGCTCTTTCATATCTCGCGTTGGCGCTGTGCCGATGAGTGTCGCGACCCGTCCCGACATTTCTACGCGCAGCCACGAGTAGCCTTCATTCGATAGCTCGTCAGTGAGCCGGACCGCAATTGCGCCCTCAGGATCTCGGACGCTCATATTGTTGACCACACGCTGCACCAAATCCCCTGCCACGGGATCTGCCTCGAAAGCAGACTTCGTGGCGATAAATGCATCCGATCGTGTGTTCTCATCGAGCGCGAGCCCGGAAACCGTCGCGACCTGGCCATCCCAATCGAGGAGAACCCAAGGATAGCCCATACCTGCGAGCGTCGCCGCGATCCGGCGCGCTGTTTCAGGAGGGCGCTCTCTCGCATCCAATTGATTGGACATAATTGCGGTCAACCGACCATCAACCACCTGAAAGTAAGCACCATTTGGAATGTCCACACAGATACTCGCGGGCGTTTGTGCTTTATCTGGAGCATCCGCGCATGCGGCAGCGAGAAACATCACCATGGTGGTGGAGATGGATCTGCGTCCAAATCGCATATTTGTCCCCGGTATTTACGCAAACTCTACTCAGACAAATTGTCTGTTTATCCGGTTTTGTCAAAGCGATTACTGCGGTCGATACTCCTGCCCGTCTTTGATAACCAACCGAATGGCTCTCAAGGCGCTCACATCTTCCAGAGGATCATTGCGAAGAACGACCATATCGGCGAACTTGCCGGCCTCAATGGTACCGATCTGATCTGACATCTCGACATGCTCAGCGGCAACGATCGTGGCCGTCCGAATAGCTTCTTCCGGCGTATATCCCGCCTGAACCATCAGATCGAATTCCTGGCTATTATCGCCATGTTTTGAAACACCTGTATCCGTTCCGAAAGCGACATTCACCCCGCCTTCTCTGGCTCGGCTCAACATATCCAGCATGAGCGGTCCAACGATGGCCGCCTTTTCTCTTGAAGGTGCAGGCAACCACGGCTGTTCGGTCCACCCTGTTACGGTGACTCCCGCCAGTACAGTTGGCACCAACGTTCCGCCTGTTTCTTTGAACAGCGCGATGGTTTCGTCATCCAGATAAGTCCCGTGCTCAATCGACTGAACGCCATTTCGAAGCGCTGCCTCAATACCACCCTTACCGTGCGCGTGGGCAGTTACCTTGCGCCCCATCATGGCGGCGGTTTCAACAATCGCAGCGATTTCATCATCGAAGAATTGCTGCTCCAGTCCTGCTTTCGTATTCGACAACACGCCGCCGGTCGCGGTGATTTTGATCACATCAGCGCCTGAGCGGATGGTTTCGCGAACCGCGCGCCGACAATCGTCCGCACCGTTGCAAGCATTGGGGCCGGTAAAAATCTTCGTGAGTGCTGGGGAAAACCCATTCGCGTCACCATGGCCCCCGGTTGGGGTTACCGCAGAGCCGGATGCACGAATACGCGGTCCTGGTACCTTTCCAGACCGGACAGCGTCGCGCAGAGAGAAGATCGCTTCGTTTGCTCCTCCCACATCTTGTACCGTGGTAAAGCCAGCCAACAGCGTTTTATACGCGTGTGATGCTCCGTTTAGAGCAAGATCAACTTCTGAATCGCTCAGCATCCTAACGCGCGACGTTGGTGAGAACTCGCTCGTAAGATGAACGTGGCTGTCGATCAGACCGGGCAAAACATAAGCGTCTCGCAAGTTAATCACACGGACATCGGAAGGCTGTTCTCGGAAGCCGCGCTCGACGCTTACTATCTTACCGTTTTCGAAGGTGACGGATCGATCTTTTAGATACCCGTCTCCCGGAACGGCTAAGAGATGCCCTGCTTCGATGACCGTTCTAGTTTCTTGAGCTTGCGCCGTTCCAAACACCGCAAGCGAGAGCGCCGCGACGGCGCTCAATTTAAAAAGTGATTTCATCATGTTCTCCCAATACGCCGATTGTGGCGTCGAAACACCGCCTCGGCAAGGCACACTTGCGTGAGTGCCTTGGATTTGACGAAGTTTTCCGCCATCTAAGGAGGATGAGAAAAAGGCATTTAGTATTATCTTGGACGGCAAGCTTGCTCGCTGGACTCACGCTCACATTCGGGGCCAGCGCCCAAAACACCGCGGCATACGATTCCCCGGATCCAGAAACCGACTTATTGGTCGAGCAGTGCTTAGCAACCGAGGGTGTTTCGGTGCTCGAGGACACGGATGTCATATGCTATAATTCTGCGATATTTCCCGAGCAGTTTTTGAAATTGAATAGTCTTCCGCCAGCAAGCCGGATCATCATTACTAGCCCGGGCGGGAACGTCGCTACAGCGCGGGGCATGAGCACAATTTTAGATGATCGCGGCGAACCCGTTGTGATTGCGGGTCAATGCATGTCGGCGTGCGCCATGGTCATCCTGCCAGGGCTGGACCAAGTCCATATCCATCATACGGCGCATATCGCAGTGCACGGCATCACCATGATGGACTTTCGAACATGGTGGGGCTGGCAAAAAGACGGTGCCACGCCGCCACCTATGGCGCTCATCGCAGCGCAGATGGGATATGACTTCGGATACGTCCTGCACAATAGCGGCATGAACCATATGAAAGACCATCTCGAGGGACAGAACGTGGACGTCGCTTATATCCAAACGATCAGCGATAAAATGCTCAACGCCGCGCTAGAGTTTGACTGTAGGGTCGATCCCAAAGACTACTGGGGCATGCTCGATACAGCCCACTTAGAGACCTATCTCGGCGATCGAATTACCCGCCTCGAAGCCTTTGCTCAGAATTGGGAAGATCCCAACAATGGTTGGTATAAAGATATCACCAATCCGATTTCAGATCAGACCTATATTTTCGATAACAAACTCGAAGAAGCTGACTGCGGCTGAGGCTAGCTCACCCGAGTTGCTAGACGAGCAACTCTGGCGGATAGGCGTCAAAGGAATGCTTTAGCACACCATGATTGAGCAGAGTCTCCGCCATTTGGGTGGTGCCCGTCTCATCGAAAATCCGTGTACGGGTCCAGTAGTTTTCAGTTCGCCGCCCTTGTGAAAGGGCCACGATCTCCCGGCGGATAAGGTAAGGCTCGCCAACAAAGATCGGGCCGTTCACGTACCGAATTTCCAAGTCGGCAAACAGACCGATTGTTGGCCCTTTCACCGGAAAACCGGCCATGCGGTTTGAATATTCCGCCAGGACACTAATCATCTCCGTCGGGACGATCGGTTTGCCCCAAGGTGATGCCTCAGCGTCATCATACCAGGCCGTGCGTTCTGTGATTTTCATAAGCTTTTCCGTCAGGGAGAACGGATACAACGCGCCCATATTCTGGTCCGCGGCCATAACAATCGGTTCGTCCTGCTTTCCGACCATACCGACCGAGAGATCAGACAGGATGATCAACTCTCCAGCCGGGCGAAGTTTCGCCATTCGGGCTTCAAGCAAGGTCTCGCCGTGATTGGGACCTAGCGTAGCTGATGCTTCCAAGACCGGTGTGCCATCGCCTTTGACCGCCCAGCATTCAGCTCGGGCATCAGACACAGGTTTGACAAAAGCCTGAACCTCCTCGCCCTCAACGACCATGTTCTTGTAATGGCAAGAGATGCAGCCTCGCTCGAACCAGTCTTTACCCCAAAGACTGACCAAGAGCGGATCGAACTGGCTGAAATGTGTCGGCCCTTCGATCGGTCCTGCTTTAAATCCGAGGCGTTCAGCTTCCGCATCATCATGGATGGATTTGTGTCCGCCATATTCCTGCTCGATCAGCATGTTCGCGGGCGCACGGAATGGCCCGGAGAGCACCCCGTCTTCTTCGGCGATTGGCGTATCGAAGCTCATCCTTCCATGCCCGCTTTACGGGCACAGTCAGCAGCGAATTCGGCGAGCGGCGCAACGCGCGCTTCCATGGTCGCGGCGGCTGCATTCGATGCTGTTCCATCGCGTACGCGGCCAACAATACCCTGACAAATGGCGGCGAGGCGGAACGCATTATAGGCGAAGTAGTAATCAACTTCTGGCAACCCGTCGCGGCCCGTATGCTCGCAATAGAGCGCCGTATATTCTTCCATTGTAGGAATGCCGTAGGCTTTCAGATCCTCGATATCGACCAGAGCGCCGCGGGCGGGATCGGAGCTTGGCATCACCCAATTCATCAGGTGATATGTGAAATCTGCAAGTGGGTCTCCGAGCGTACAGAGCTCCCAATCCAGCACCGCAATCACTTTTGGATCCGTCGGATGCAGGATCATATTATCCAGGCGATAATCGCCATGAACAATCGTCGTCATATCCCCAGCAGGAATGTTCTTTGGCAGCCAATCGATCAGCGCATCCATCTCGGGGATCTTTTTGGTCTCTGACGCAACGTATTGCTTGGTCCAGCGATGCGTCTGGCGCGCAATATAGTCGGACTCTTTGCCAAAACCTTCGAGCCCGGCTGCCCGCCAATCAACGTTGTGAAGCTCGGCAAACGTTTTGACTTTCGCCTCATAAATCGCACGGCGTTCCGCTGGGTCTAAATCTGGCAGCGTGCCATCCCAGAGAATCCGTCCTTCGACGCAATCCATAATGTAGAATATCGTCCCTACAACGCTCTCATCCATGCAGAGCCCATATGGACGCGCGACCGGGAAGCCGAGCGGATACAGCGCATCGATCACCCGAAATTCGCGATCAACAGCGTGCGCAGATGGCAGTAGTTTCCCAGGTGGCTTACGGCGCATCACATAGGTTTTGCCGCCCGCGAAGAGCTTGTAGGTCGGGTTAGACTGACCGCCCTTGAATTGCTTCACCGTCAGCGGCCCTTCAAAGCCCTCTACATGCTCGGCCATCCAGGCTTCGAGATTGGCCTCGTTAAACTTGTGTGTATCGGCCACATCCTTTGTGCCGGTGAACATTTCCTGCGCATTGCCGCTGTGAACCATGGCGAGCCTCCCAAGGATGATTGTGTTGCTTGTGATCTGTTTAGCGAAGCAGCCGCGCGCGACAAGTCAGACGCAGGGTTAGGCCTGTGATCTCAAGGCCTCAATCGCGCGGATGGCGGCGTCTGCTTTGCTCTCCGGGACGAAAATATGGTCATGGTGATAGGCCGCGATCGCATTGCACGGCACGTCTGCTTCCGTAAGCGCGGCGGCTACCTGCGCCAGGAAGCCAACCGCTTGCAGATCCGAATAAACACTGAGCTCAAGCCAGACCCATCGATTGTTTTCGGGCGTTAAGGCTTCAGCGGACGTGATCACCGACAGCCCTTCGCGCTCTTGGAAAAGCATGGCGATATCGCGCACATCCCGCAATGAGACCAGTTCGGCCCACGAGGCTTCATCTTTGTCGATCGTTTCAAACCGCCAGACACCGTCGCGTCGAGTAACGCTGAGCGTTCCAAGCAGTTTCGAAAGATCCGACTCAGCCACTATTTCAGGGCCCGCCAGCCAATATCTTTGCGATTGAAACCCTGCGGCCAATTCACTTTGTCGACACCCGCATAAGCTCGAGACACCGCGTCTTTCAAATCAGACCCTACCGCGGTGACTCCGAGCACGCGACCACCGACTGCGATTAGCTTGCCGTCACTGTCTCGATCCGTTCCCGCTTGGAAAACCGTTACGCCATCGACGGCGTCTGCTTCAGCGATACCTTCAATGATGGAACCCTTTGGGTATGACTCTGGATATCCTTCGGTGGCCATGACAACACACGCGCTTGGTTGGAAGGCGTTTACGCCCATCATCTCAGCAATCTCACGGTGACCATGAACGAGGCCACCCGTCGCGCAAGTCAGGAGAGCAGGAACGATATCGCCTGGAAGCCCCGCCATCAGGACCTGACACTCAGGATCACCGAACCGCGCATTAAATTCGACCACTTTGGGACCAGATGCGGTGACCATGATCCCAACATAAAGAGCGCCTTGGTACGGCATATCATCCTCTGCCATACCCGACAGAAGCGGCTCGACGATCAGCGTCTGAACGAGCTCCATCATTCGAGGATCAACGACGGGCGCTGGCGCATAGGCTCCCATACCGCCAGTGTTCAAACCGGTATCGCCATCGCCAACCCGCTTATGATCCTGCGCAGGCGGTAGATAGATCGCTCCATCGCCATCTGTGAGCACAAAAATGGAGGCTTCTTCGCCGTCCATGAATTCCTCAATGACGATCTCCGTCGAAGCATCGCCGAACTTGCCGGTCATCATCGCTTCGACTTCGTTTTCCGCCTCTTCCAGCTCATCACAAATGACGACACCTTTGCCGGCTGCGAGCCCGTCCGCCTTAATCACGTAAGGCGGCGACATGGTTTCGAGGAAATCGAGGGCTTCAGTGAGGTCGGTGAACCGTCCATATGCAGCTGTCGGAATATCGAAGCGCTTCATGAGGTCTTTCGAGAAGCCCTTCGAACTCTCAAGCTGCGCCGCTTTCTCACTCGGACCAAACACATCAAACCCACGCGCCCGAAGCGCATCGGAGAGACCTGCCGCCAGCGGCGCCTCTGGGCCGATTACGACTAAATCTGGAGAGACCTGAAGAACCAATTCCTGCATCTTGTGCAAGTCTGTTGGGTCGACATCAAAGCATGGCCCGATCTGATCCATACCCGGATTACCAGGTGCGCAGAACACTTCATCGACAATCTCTGACTGCGCGATTTTCCAAGCCAAGGCGTGTTCACGGCCGCCTGATCCAACAACAAGTATTTTCATGGCGCCAGCCCATGCACCTTCGTGCGATTAGGATCAAGCCCTCCGCATTTTTTTGCATTATTTTGAATTGAAACCCGTGCACTTCAAGACATTGGCATTTAGCATTCTTAGTCATATGCTGAAGCAATAATGGAACACCGAGAGCGACCCTCCGATGAATTTTGAAACTCGAGCGATCTCTTTTTTTGCACTGTTTTTCATTACCGCCTGTGGCGGTGGGGGCGGATCCACCCCAGCGGTCACGCCGTCGGCATCGCCGCCTCCCTCGCCACCACCACCTCCGCCGGCGGCCCAATCTGCAAACCCAACGTCATTCGAAGAGCAAGCGAGCTTGCGCGGGATCACGTTCAGTTCCGGCTACTCTGACGACATGGATCCCATGATACGCCTATTCGCCGGTGGCGGCGCTGTGGGAGATATTGATGCGGATGGCGATCTCGATATTTTCATTGTCCCGGGCAACACCGGGCCAAACCTGCTTTACCTAAATCAGGGCGGCGCGGGCTTTCGTGAAGATGCATCGAGCGCAGGACTGGCTTTCACCAAATCCGCGACAGAAACGTATCGACAGAGTGGCCCCATATTCGGCGATTTGGACGGCGATGGCGATCTGGACTTATTTCTTGGAGGCCTCGAAAATGATCCGTCCCAAATCTTCCAAAATGACGGCACCGGTCAATTCACCGATGTTACGGCCGGTTCTGGAATTGATTTCATGTCGTCACCTCACACCATTTCTGCCGCGCTAGGAGACTATGACGGCGATGGCGATCTAGACATGGCCATGGCGCATTGGGGCACGCCTCGCGACCAGAATAATCCGGGAGAAACCGAAACGCTTTGGCGAAATGAAACCACTGGCGGAGCGATCAGATTTACAGCGGTAAGCCAGCAAGCCGGAATTTCCTCCGAGCTTGGCCTAGATCGTACCGGCGGCGTCTTGGGCGAGGATCACGATTACACGTTCGCACCAGGATTTGCCGATATAGACGGCGATGGCAACCAAGACTTATTGAGCGTTGCCGATTTTGGCTCATCGCGGGTTTTCATCAATGATGGCGATGGCACTTTTACGAACATAACCGATCCGACAATAATTACCGACACCAACGGAATGGGCGCAGCGATCGGCGATTATGACGGTGATGGCGATATGGATTGGTTCGTTTCATCGATCGATGGCAACCGCCTTTACCAAAACACTGGCGGTAACTTCATCTATCCGACAGAAGCTGCGGATGTTGATAAAGGCGGCTGGGGATGGGGGTCGTGCTTCGCTGATTTCAACGCTGATGGACGATTGGATATCTACCAGACCAACGGCTGGGACGTAGGAATGGATCCTGAAAACTCACCATACGCCGATGATACATCGCGTTTGTGGATGTCTAACCCCGATGGCTCTTTCGAAGACATGGCAAACGCCTCCGGCATGCTCGACGCCGAGCAAGGCCGCGGGGTGATATGCGACGACTTTGATGCCGATGGGGATGTGGATGTGTTGCTGCTGACACTCGACGACCAACAGGCTGCGCTGCTTTGGACAAACGAATTGTCTGACGCGAACACACTCTCCGTCATTCTCGAAGGCAAAGCACCCAACACGTTCGGTGTTGGCGCTTTGGTCGCGATCACAGTCTCCGGGATCACCCAAACGCGTCTTGTCGGCGTGAATTCGAACTTCATTTCACACAATTCAACCGTTCAATATTTCGGATTAGGGGATGCCACAGAGATTGAGACGCTACGCGTTGTGTGGCCTGATGGGGCGGTGACAGACATGACGAACATCGATGCTAATCAGTCTCTAACCTTGCAACATCCCGACCGTTAAAACCGAATGCGGGATGACGCGCCAAGAATGTGCGGTTAGGTAGAACGCATGGCCGATTCACCCGCTTCCAATATGCCCGAGCTCTCCGTCACGGAGCTTTCCACGGCACTCAAACGCACGATTGAAACCGCCTACGACCATGTTCGGGTGCGCGGCGAACTTGGCCGTGTCACGATCGCACGTTCAGGCCATATGTACGCTGATTTGAAGGATGATAAGGCCGTCCTGAATACGATCATGTGGAAAGGTCAGGTGTCTCGCCTACCCTTCCGCCCTGAAGAGGGCTTGGAAGTAATCGCCACCGGGCGGCTTTCGACCTATCCAGGGCGATCTAACTATCAGCTCATAGCAGATAGCCTTCGCCCGGCGGGGGTTGGCGCGCTTATGGCGCTGCTAGAAGAACGCAAAAAGAAGCTCGCTGCCGAGGGGTTATTCGACGAGCAGCACAAGAAACGATTACCCTTCTTGCCGGCAACAGTTGGTGTCGTGACTTCGCCGACGGGCGCCGTCATTCGAGATATCCTTCATCGGATTAGAGATCGTTTCCCGGTCCGCGTGATCCTTTGGCCTGCACTCGTCCAAGGAGATACCGCAGCGCCTCAAATCACGGCTGCCATCCGGGGCTTTAATGCGATGACCGGCGCCGACCGTCCAGACGTTCTGATCGTTGGCCGCGGTGGTGGATCAATCGAAGATCTGTGGCCGTTCAATGAAGAGGACGTGGTTCGCGCCGCCTTTGAAAGCGAGATCCCGCTCATCTCAGCTGTCGGACACGAAACCGATACGACTTTGATCGACTATGTCTCTGATGCGCGAGCTCCCACGCCGACTGGCGCAGCAGAGATTGCGGTACCCGTTCGGTCAGAGCTTCAACTCCAGCTCGATGATATTGGTCAGCGCCTAAAGCGCGCGCTTGTCCGCAATATTCGCCGCGGCAAAGAACGCGTTGAAGCAACCCGTTTGCCACGCCCGGAGCGCCTTCTCGAAACCAAACGCCAACGGTTCGACACAGTCGGCGAGCGATTGCCGCGCGCGTTACAGACCCAAGTCGAACGCCGCCGAGCGCGCCTCGACGCCATCGGCGCAGGACTTGTTAGCCCAAAACAAATTGTTCGCGAGAAACAGGGCAAGCTTGAAACGCTTGCATCCCGTCTTGGCGCGGGCCTGTCACAAGCCGCAGCGAAGAAGCGGATCGCCTTCGCACGCAGCGCGTCCCGCCTCAGACCAGAACCGCTCGTTTCGGATACGCGTCGCGCTCGTAAGGCCCTAACAGACACAGCTCGACGGGCTCGCCCCGCTTTAGACCGAATACTCGCAGCGAAACATCAAGCGTTCGCGTCAGAGGAGAAACTTCTCGAAACACTCTCCTATCAGGCGACCCTCAAGCGCGGTTACGCCATTGTCAGAGATACCAATGGCAAAGTGCTCCGAACCATTGGCCAAGTCGCCGATCAGAGCGAAGTAGGGCTCACACTTGCTGACGGGCAAATCAGTCTCAGCCCGACGGGTCAGGCGACGAAAGCCTCCAAACCAAAAGCCGCAAAACCCGCTCCCAAAAAGGACGGATCTGACCAAGGCAGTCTCTTCTAACGCGTAATTGCCCTCGCGGAGGCCCTACTCTCATCTCTCTGGCTTGCTATGGTTCCCAAAAGACAATTGGGAGGATGAGCCAAAATGGCCAAGACGATTTGGAATTTCGGTGATTTGCTCGACGATAATGGTGCGCATCTGGGCCCTGACAATCCGGCTATGATCCATGGCAACCGTATCGTCTCGTGGCCGGAAATGACGGCTCGATCGAACAATGTGGCTCGATGGCTCCTCGCGAATGGCGCCAGCGTTGGCGACAAAATCGGCTTCTACATGCGTAATCAGCCAGAATATGTCGAAGGCCTCGCCGCAAGTTTTAAAGCCCGTCTTACCCATGTGAACGTCAACTATCGCTACTTAGATGACGAACTCGTCTACATTATCGATAACTCAGACAGCACAGTGGTGCTTTACGATATCGAGTTTCGCGAGAACGTCGTTCGGGTCAAAGACCGTTTGCCCGAGGTCAAAATCTGGGTTGAAGTAGGTGGGACAGATGACGCGCCGGGGTTTGCCGTCGCCTATGAAACCCTCGCGGCGAGCGGTGACGGCGCTCCCCTCGAAATCGAACGCTCTCCGGATGATCTGATGTTCCTTTATACCGGTGGAACGACGGGCATGCCGAAGGGCGTGATGTGGTCTCACCAGATCTGGCGCGACGCGAATCTGGACGGCCTGCGTCGTATCTATGGCGCGGCTCCTGAAAACTGGGAAGAACATAGAGCGTTCGTAAATGAGGTGGGGCAGCATGGTCGCCAACTTCCCGCCTGCCCTCTCATGCACGGTACCGGACTATTCACCGCGCTTGGCGCGTTCTTGAATGGCGGCGCAATCGTCACGCTCGAAACCAAAGCCAAGTTCATCCCCGAAGAGCTGTGGGAAACGGTCGCTCGAAACGGCGTCACGGCGATGGCAATCGTCGGCGACGCGTTCGCCAAGCCAATGCTGAAAGTGCTGGATGAGAATCCGGGCGCTTATGACTTATCGAGCGTCAATTCGATCACCTCATCGGGCGTAATGTGGAGCATGGAGGTCAAACGCGGCCTGATCAATCACATTCCGCAAGTCGCTCTGATGGACAGCTTCGGTGCTTCAGAAGCGGTCGGGTTTGGCATGTCCGTAACGACTGCAGATGGCGTGGTTGAAACCGCAAAATTCGAGATCGGTCAGCATTGCAAAGTCTTCTCTGAAGATGGTCGCGAGATCGAACCAGGGTCCGATGAGACAGGACTGATTGCACGCGGTGGCTCAGTTCCGCTCGGCTATTACAAAGACGAAGAGAAAAGCGCCAAGACGTTCAAAACAATCAATGGCGTACGCTATGCGATCCCTGGCGATTGGTGCAAAGTGGCAGCTGATGGAACGCTCACGCTGCTGGGGCGTGGCTCCAATTGTATCAACTCTGCTGGCGAGAAGATCTATCCGGAAGAAGTCGAAGAAGCCCTGAAAGAACATGAGAGCGTCCGCGACGCCTTGGTCGTCGGGGTGCCTGATGACAAATGGGGTCAAGCGGTCACCGGTGTCGTTGAGCTGGCGGATGGCGCCAGCGCACGGGAAGACGAGTTGCGCGCCTTCGTGCGTACAAAGCTCGCCGCTTACAAAGCGCCAAAACGCGTCCTGTTCGCGGATGATTTGAAACGCGCGCCTAATGGCAAAGCCGATTACAAACGCATCCGTAAGATCGCTTTTGAAGCGCTCGGCATTGAGGCGACCTGATCAACTTCCCGTTTTAGTTTAAGACGTCACGGCTTAGACAAAAACGCGTGGATGGCTTCGGCGCTTTGCGCAGGGTTCTCAAAGAAATTGAAGACTCCAACGCCCTCGAGCACCACACGTTCTGCATTCTTTAAAATCTGCAGAAGCGACTCCTGATTAGAGACAAACGGGTCGTGCTCAGCCTGCATGAGCAGCACACGTGTTTCCGCCATAGACTGCAATGCCGGGCGACGATCGAATCTCAGGATCCCGTAGTGCGCATCATAGGGGCGTAAGCGCACCGTGGAGAGGTAATACCAGCCCCAGCCAATCACCTTCAGATAAGTGAAGTCGGTCTGCCACATCTCATTCGGGCGTGTTGTTTTATCCTTGAACTCATCGGCCGCCCTGATGACGATGAAGGCTGGGCTCGGGATTAGGTCTTTGGCCTTCAGGATGCGATAGACACTGGCTTCAGAGATGAAGTAGCGCTTCTCATCGGTGAAGGTCACAGCCAGTTCGCGCGGACTGAGGTCGGTGCGGTCCAAGGCCATTTTGACGACTGCCTCACGGACCTCGTCCGGGATCCGGTTCCAGGTCACTTTGGGGCCACAGCGCCGGTCTTCCAGAGCATCGACCCCGCCTTGTTGCCAGGCATCATACCAGCGATGAAGTCGTGGAGATGCGCCGTGAGATGCGCGACCTCAAGGAGGTGGTGGCAGACCTCACCCT
>JBCBGS010000049.1:0-17256 GCA_038526515.1 Pseudomonadota bacterium
GACTCAGCCTTTCCAAATCAAAACCAATTCGCACCGAGCCATTCTCGCAATGCGATCGATGCAGTCGATTGCTCAGCGAAGCGGAATTGCGCGTGTCACATATTCGCAACAACCAATTAATGAAACATAATTGGTCCTACCAATTGGTCAATATTATACAGCCTAATTGGTTGACACTTAGATTGACATGCTTAAGCCTGCGATCACTTCGATAAAAAGCGAAGACATATCTACCGGGAGGAAATTGGTATGCATGGAAATCGACAGGACAAATCCGTCCGTTCGCTTTGGCGCGCCGCCTTGCTTGCAGGTGTAGCCCTACCACTAGGGTCACTCGCTTTCGCGCAAGACGCCGCAGATAGCGCTGAAGACGAAGAAGCACGACAAGACACGATTGTCGTTCAAGGTATTCGGGGATCGCTCCAAACTGCGCTTAATGAAAAACGGAACGCAGACAATCTCAAAGAGATCATTCAGGCGGAAGACATTGGTAAGCTTCCTGACCAAAACCTGGCGGAAGTTCTCGAGAACATCACGGGTATTCAGATTACCCGTACTGCCGGTGTCGGCACCGGGGTTCAAATTCGCGGAACCAATGCGAACCGCGTCGAGATCAACGGCGTCTCAACAGTTGGATCAGGCTCAGGCCGGAGCGGGATCAACTTTGAAGACGTGAACGCCGCCATCATTTCATCAGTTGAAGTTATCAAAGCTCCAGAGGCAAAAACCATTGAAGGCTCGGTTGGTGGCACAATCAACCTACGGACCATCCGACCGCTTGATCTTAATGGCTGGCTCGGAAACGTCCGCATTCAAGGTGAAGATAGCAGTCTCAGCACCGAGGGAATTCAACCTCGCCTCTCTGGCGCGGTCGGCAATAGCTGGGACACCGACATGGGCGAATTCGGTTTCGTCATTAGCGGCAGCTATACGGAACAAGAATCAGTTTCGTTCCGTCCACGGACAGACCGAGACAATGTTGCGTCACCGCCGGGGGCGAACCCGGCTGAATTCCTCGGCATCCAGTTCCTTGTTCAAGAGCAAGAGAATTTCGACTTTGAGACGACCAACCTCGCCTCTACGTTAGAGTGGGCTCCGAATGACGAGCTCAAGTTCAGCCTGGACTATATCGTCAACGAACAGGAACGCAGCCAAGATTCCTACCGCCTCCAAGCGTCTGGCGTCAGCACATTACGCCAGCTGAGCATCCCATCTCAGTTCGAGATCGTGGACTTTGGCGTGACGTCTAATAATGGTCGCAATCTGCGGGCGTTCCCAGCTGCTCTTGTTGGCACCTTAGAACCTGACCTCGCGAACGATGATGATGATCCGAACCTGCGCTTCTCAAGCGATACGGGCGCGCGGGTTACCGATAGCGAAGTCATCGCGCTTGCGGGTGAATGGAACCGGGGACCCTGGAATGTCCGGGCTGAATTCGCCTCAACCACTTCAGACACCAAGAATCCAAACCTCAGCACGACGCTGAACTTCATCAACCCGAACTGTCCGCTCGATGGAACCAGTAACGATAACTGTGTTCCATTCCGCTACGATTTGCGCGGAGACTCTTTGGCGTTCGGAATCAACTTTGACTCGCCATTTGCGCCGTCTGTCGCTGATCTGACCAATCCGAACAATGTGGTCCTCGATCAGGTCGATGTCAGCCGAAATACGACGGAAAACAAAGAAGAAGCGTTCCGCATCGATGCCAGCTATGACTTCGCAGACAACGGTCTGCTGGGCGAATACCTGACCTCGTTTGACGCTGGATATCGCTACAACGAGTCCTCTAGCGTATTCGATCGCGTGAATGACCGGATCGGCGGATTTAGCCAGCTGGAAGATAGCCCGAATGGCTCTTTGTTCGCTGACATACTTGTCCCGGGTCCATCAAATTATGGAGACGCTGACGGACGCAGTTTGTTCATCGCAAACTTCCTACTGGTTGATCCTGACCGAGCCTTTTCTGATCCGGACGGCGTACTCGCCATTCTAGAGGGTGCTCTTGCTGCGCACCGGGCGAACAACCCACAGGCAGATGGTGACCTTGTCGCTGTTCTGTCGTCGGATCAGAACTCTTTCTATGATGTCACGGAAGAAACCCAAGCCATCTACGCGCAAGCGAATTTTGAGCACGGCATCTTCCGCGGCAATCTCGGGGTTCGTTATCTTGAGACAGACATTACTTCGGTTGGCTTCGGCCCTGCCGATGCGAATGGCAATCGCTCTCTAGAAGCAACAACTGGCAAATACGACTTCCTGCTTCCGCGCTTCAACCTCGTCGCGCAGCCTCGGGAAGACTTGATCCTGCGCTTCGCATACGGATCTGATATTCGCCGTCCAAACTTCAACACCTTGAACACGGCCTTCACTTTTGGACCGCAAGAGAACACTGCGGTTGCTCTTGGTAATCCAGGCCTACTTCCTGAAGAGGTCGACTCAATCGACATCTCCGCGGAGTGGTACTTTGCACCAAGTGCGGTTGTGAGCCTCGGCTACTTCACCAAAGATCGTACCAACATTTTCGGTGTCGACTTTGAGGGCGCTGCACTCATTCCGGATCCAAACAACACAACTGGTGGCCTGTCTCGTGAGACAGACCCAACCTGCCCAGGCGGCGGTATCTTCAACCCTGAAGTTATCCCGAACGTTCTTGGTGATCCGAACACGCAAGGCCTCTGTGTGGACTTCACACGCCCAGGCAATGACCCTGACACGACAACTCAGTCTGGTTGGGAATTTGCGTTCCAGTATGACCTCTCAGGATGGGAAGATCGCCTCGGTTGGGCTTCTGGGTTTGGTATGATCGCCAACTACACGATCCAAGATTTCTCTGGTGGCTCTGTTGTCGACACAACATCGGGTCGTGGTCTGACGGTTCTTGGCGATGTCAGCATTCCACGCGGTCTGCTCGACTTTTCTGAGAATGCGTACAACCTCACCGCATACTATGAGAAGTTTGGCGTCTCTGCTCGAGCGCGCTACACTTGGCGTGAAGGCTTCCGCACCCAAGACTTTGGCGGCGGTGCGAACACATCAGGTAGCTCGACCTTCAGTTTCCCGGTCAACACGCTTGATCGCGGACAGCTGAATGCCAGCATCAACTACGCTGTGACAGAGAACTTCAATATCGGCATCGAAGCTGTGAACATTACAGAAGAGCCGATCATTCAGCGCTGTGTCAGCGAAGACGGTCCAACCTGCTTCGTTGGCTACCCAGATCGCCGTGTAACGTTTGGCGGAAGCTACACGTTCTAAGCGACCCCGTTGCAACACAGGTTGTGACAATCCTCCAACTAAAACGCCTCACTTTCGTGAGGCGTTTTTTTTGTTTGATTGTAAGACTAAAGAATGAGCGTAGCGCTTTACTGGATTAGCCTAGCGCGAGAGCCATCCGCCATCGACGGCCAGTGTTGTCCCGTGAACATAGTCTGACGCACTTGAGGCTAAGAATACAGCTGCGCCACCGAGTTCCGCTGGCTCCCCCCAACGACCGGCTGGAATACGCCCAAGGATTTCGGCATTTCGTTTAGCGTCTGCTTGCAGCGCCGCCGTGTTATTTGTGGCAAAGTAACCCGGTGCAATCGCATTGACGTTGATGCCCTTGCCGGCCCACTCATTCGCCAGAGCGCGCGTCAGTCCCATGACACCAGACTTAGAAGCCGTGTAAGACGGCACGCGAATGCCGCCCTGATACGAAAGCATTGAAGCGATGTTGATGATCTTGCCGCCCTGGCCCTCATCAACACAGCTCTTAGCAAACGCCTGACTTAAAAAAAACAGCGTTCGCAGGTTCACGTTCATCACGCTGTCCCACTGCTCCACTGTAAAATCCAAGGCCTCATTGCGCTGGATGATCCCCGCATTGTTGACCAAGATATCCATACCGCCGAGGCTCTTTCGCGTCTGATCCAGGATACCATCAATTGCGCCGAGTTCAGACAGATCTGCCCGAACGCTGCAGCTTTTGCCACCCAATGCATCGATCTGCTCAATCGTTTCGTCTGGTTCGGATCGGCCAACCAGTGAGATCGAGGCACCGGCCTGCGCGAGTGCGATCGCGATACCCTGCCCTAACCCCGTGTTCGCGCCAGTTACAACAGCAACTGTGCCGCTTAAGTCAAAGAGACTACTCATCGCTCAATCGCTTTCTCGGTGTTGTTTCGCTCTCTTGCCAGTTAGGCAGCAAGGACGCCTTTGAGATAGCTAGACATCTCTTCGTCTTGAGTGTTCGCAAAGAAGTAATCTGTGAACTTCTCACCCGAAATGGCGGCCTTGAGCAGGTCTTGATCAACAGACTTCAGAACGGTCAGCATATCATGGCAGGCTGCAGCTTTCACATCGCCCAAAATGCCTCTGTTCTTCGCCATGATCTCCGCGCGCTCTTTGGGGTAACCTACACCGCGCTCAACTTCGAAAAGCTTGCGATAGCAATCCTGAAGATTTAGCTCAGCCGCCCAGCCAAACCCTTTGGCATACGGCATGGATATCGCGTTTCCATCATTGATCTGGCCAAACAGGAACGCGTCGGTTGGATCGATCACCAGACCACAAATCACGCCTGGCATGGCATTGCACCCGAGCATGGAGCCCATCCCAGTGCCGCAGCCTGTCACAACAAAATCGGCGGCTTTCGAATTCAGTAGGATACCCGCCAGCAATCCGTTCATGATGTAGGTCAACTGTGCATCGTCTTCCGGACCGTACATGCCGTAATGGAAAACCTCGTGACCAAGTGGGTCGGCTACAGTTTTGAGTGCGTCGTGCACTATCTCGCTTTTAGCCGCCTGGCTGTTCTCGATAATCAGCGCAATTTTCATCGGGTTATGTCCTTGTTGTAAACATTGGCCAAGTCACTTGCGAGGATAGACGCAAGAGACCAGCATTAGGTAACCGGTGTCATATATCACTAACGAAAATAGCGTTCAACCTTCGAGCACTAATTCAAAGCGCGCGTAGATTCTCGTAGAATGATTTCAGGCGTGAAGCTTTCGTTCGCGGATGCGTCAGCTCCAGAAAGACCTCGCATCAGACCGCGCGCTGCTTCTCGCCCCATGTCTCGGATCGGCAAACGCACTGTTGTGAGTCCAGGCGCGATGCGCGACGCCATAGGTGTGTCGTCAAATCCAACGATCGACAGATCTTCCGGAATGGAGAGACCAAGCTTACGGGCGGATGTGTAAACCCCGATCGCCATCTCATCATTCCCGGCAAATATAGCTGTCGGTCGGTTAGCACGAGAGAGCAAGTTGTTCGCAGCCCTGGCACCTGAGTCAAACGTGTAACCGGCCTCCACCGTCAACGCTTGATCAAGCTCCAAGCCAAACTCCTCAAGCCCTGCCCGAAAGCCAGAAAGCCGCTCATGCGCGGAGCGGAAAGACTTCGGTCCATGCACGTGCGCGATCCTTTTATGCCCTAGACTTGCAAGGTGACGCGCCGCTTGCGCAGCCCCATCAGCGTCATGGGTCCGCACGAGACGCGGTGCCTCATCTAAGTTTACCGATGCAATCCGAACATAAGCGCAATCTCTTTGCCTCAGCATGTCGCAAAGCGCTTCATCTTCTGAAACGGACGGCGGCATGATCACGCCAGCAGGTCGATGCCGCTCGACGAACGCCTCGAACTTCTGGATAAAGTCCGGCTTCGCGCGATCGACCGGATGCAACACCAGCTGATAGTCAGATCCCTCCAATTCATCGAGGATACCGCGCTGCATATTGACGACGTACTGAGGGCTAGGATTGTCATAGGCCAAGGCGATCAGGAAAGATCGCTGAAACGCCAACGCTCGCGCTCTAGGATCTGGCGCATAGCCTTGTTCGGCCATGATCTTTTTGACTTTCGATCGGGTCTCTTCTTTGACGGTCGGATGATCATTCAGGACGCGGGATACTGTCTTTTTTGATACGTTTGCCAGGCGCGCAATATCGTTGATCGTTGTGTTCGCGCGCTTTTTTAACGGCGCACCCGATGAAACAGACTCGTCTAGTTTGCTCTTTTTAACCGGCATTTAAAACCTTAACTCACGCGAACTTCTAAGAGCCTTATAGCCTATCCTTATGAATCCAACGTCAAAATTAGGTCGCAATAGCGACGATACGCTTTAGCCCTCAAGCGCTACAATCTCGATATCAATTTCACCGACACCCTCGAACACAACTTTTGAGGTTTGCCCAACGACCACATCGTGAATGCCCGTCAACGCGCCGGAAGAAATGCGCAAACCCTTCGGGATCGACCGGCCGCGTCGCTTGAGATTGCCCACCAAAAAAGCTGCCGCCCCCATGGGCCCCGCGGGCGGAGCTGGTGGAAACGCCGTTCCGACGAGCTCTCCCTCAACAAAGGTTTCCACTTTTATGCTTGAGAGTTTTTCTGGCGACCAATCCATGATCTCAGTGCCAACAATCATGCCATGATTGTTTCCAAAATCGCTGATGACGGCCAGCGGACCTATGATGTTGATGTCCGGCATTGGGCTGCTCGCGATCTCAACGCCGATCGAACAAGATGCAATGTATGGAATGATGTCTTGAGCCGTTGGTTCAGAAGAACTGAGCGACTCTAGATCGCCAAGCTCAAGGATAATCTCTGCCTCAACTGCGGCGAACCCGCCTTGAAAAACCGCCATTTGAACCGGGCGACCATCGGCAATGGCCTGCCGCTTTCGATAGATGGGGCCAGTGACCCAATCTTGACCAAGCACGTCGCGCAGATGCGGCGGAATTCCCCCGACCTTCCACGCTACCACATCGTCTTGCCAAAGACCGATCGAACGGTCTTGCACCTGATAGGCCTCACCTAGTCCTGATGGCAGATCCCCAGGGAAGCGATCGAGAATAATTCGGTCTTCGCGAGCCCGCACCAAAGTATCGGAAATATGGGCAATGCGCTCGCTACGGATATTGGTTTCAACAGGTTTCGACTGAGTGCTCATAAAGGATCCTCAACAAAGAAATGACACCGGTTTCTTAGCAAAACACGCGCCTCATACAACTAATCAGTACCGAAAATGCGAGATTCCTCTGTTCTAGCACCACATTTGAGCAGAATAGCGACGAAATCGTTGCAAAATGACACCGGTCACTTAACCTCCATCGATAACGTCCTCGGCGTGATCGTTTTGGGAGAAAAGTATCGATGACAAAACGCGGCAAAGTCCTGAGCAATTCCCCTAAAGGATCAACGACATTGATCGACATGCCGATAATCGTATGTTTTGCAGCAATTGCTCTTCCTGCGTGCACAGCACTCCAAACCGCGAATGCGGATAATTCCCCACTTTCCTCCCCAACGATGAGTGAGCTGCCAGACTATTCCTATGCTGGTTATGAATTTGGGCTGGGCACCATCCCAAACACGTCCGATGCGATTATTCATGCCGCAGACTATGGTGTCATCGTTGATGACGGTTTGGACGACTCTGCAGCTATGCACAAAGCGCTTGAAGCGGCTCACCACACCCTTGGATCCGTCACACTCATTCTCCCCAAAGGCCGGATCATTGTGTCGGATATTCTTCCCATTACACGTAGCCAGATTGTGCTGCGAGGCGCAGGTTCCGGTGAAGGCGGCACAGAGATTCACTTTCCGCGGCCACTGTCCGATATCGATAAATCGGCCAGACTGGATGAGTTGCGCACTTATCTGAAGAAGTACGAAAAGCGCCAACGCGAACCGGCTCGGAATATAGACGAACTGTTCTCCGAATATTCTTGGACAGGCGGCTTTATCTGGGTTCAGAAACCCGACACACGCGCAGCCTCCTATTTAGAGGAATACGATCCTCCAATTCGCAAGCTAGCAGACATTCGATCTGGCAAGCGCGGCGAACGTTTCGTGCGCGTGTCCTCAACCGACGGACTAAAGACCGGAGACGCATTACAAATCCAATGGTTCAATCGTGACGGCGAAGACGGCGCGCTCTTGCAGGAGATATATGGCGATACGGACCTTGCGATCGGCTCACATCATTGGACGTTTCCCGATCGCCCGCTCGTCAGACAAACAACCCGAATTATTGCCATTCGAGGTGACGTAGTCGAAATTGGAGACCCACTCCTCCATAACATTTCCCGATCTACGCCTGCTCAGTTTTCAGAATGGCAACACATTGAACAAGTCGGTCTTGAAGACTTTTCAATCACCTTCCCAGAGAGCCCCTATTTTGGGCACCATTTGGAACGTGGATATAACGGCATCTATGTCACAAGCGTCATCGACGGGTGGGTGCGAGATGTCAGATTCCGGAATGCTGATAGCGGGATCCTGACCTATAACAGCGCCAATCTTACCATTGAAAACATTCGCTCCGAAGGCGAACGGCCTGCCCATTATGCGGTGCATCTTGGAAATGTTCACAATGTTCTCGTAAGCGACCTCGTCGTTGAGAACCCCGCCGTTCATTCTCTCACGTTCAATACGCAGTCGACAAAGAGCGTCTATCGTAATGCCACTGTTTTGAATGCGTCGGTGCTCGATCAACATGCCGGCGCCAATCATCAAAATCTGTTTGATAATGTGACGCTTCACGTCAATGCGAGGCGGCGACGTGGGTCTCCATTTTACGACGTTTGGAATGGGAGCGGTGCGGGATACTGGCAACCGGGCCATGGGCGCTTTAACACAACCTGGAATTTGAACGTGATTATCGACTCCGGAGCCACCCGCGCGGAGAAGGTGACACTGGATGGGCTGGCGGAGGGCCCGGAGGCTTTCATCGTCGGCGTTCAAGGTAATCGAGAATTCGAAGTTGATTACCGCCCCACTCCACGATTCTTGAGTGTCAACGAAGCGCCGCCTGTACCCTCGCTTTACGATTGGCAATTAGCGCAGCGCCAAAAATGATTGTAGCAGCTTCGCGCGAGATCTGCCGAGGCATCAATCTAGAGACTGATCGGAACCGCCACCTAAACCGACTCTCATCGCGGACACAAACGCAGCCGGTTGGTCCCACATGATGAAATGAAACGCATCTTCGATGGGCACCAGTGTCGCCCTTGGTAGAACAGAATAGAGGTCCCGATAGAACGCTTCGACCACAGCCATATTAGGGATAGCATCATTCTTCGCGTAGATGATGGTGGTCGGAACCGAAATCGCTTGGATGGCTGATCTTAGATCCGTGACAAGCACCTCCGACATCGCTTGAGCCATAACGCTGCGGTCGCTTTCAACGGACCATTTTAGCGCGCGAGCGACATCAGCTTCGTCTTTGGTCAGCGCGCTCAACGCCTCGGCTTGGCGAAGCGAAAATACATCCTCACTTTGTGCCAACATGGTCGCCTTCATCATCGCTGATACAGGCGCGATACTTTCAACTGTCGCCTCTGGGTCCATGAGCACGGAAAAGAAGGGCAACACATCTACAATAACCAAGCGATCCAGTTTCACGTTCGGCTCAAGCGCCACTTTAAGCGCGACCAATCCGCCGAGCGAATGCCCCACGAGTGACGGCGGTGCCTCGAATTGCTCAGAATAGAGCGCCAAGTCGGTGGCAAGATCGTCGAGCACATTCTCATTTCCAGCATTGCCGCGCGCTGGCGCTCCGGCGAACCCAGCAACCTGGACGATATGAAACGTGTATTTCCCTTCTAAAGCTGCGATAGAGCCATCCCAAACCGATGCACTGGATGCGAGTCCTGGAACCAAGATAACATCTGGGCCTGCCCCCATCGTCGATACAGAGAAGTAAGCGCTCTCGAATGAAGTACGGCTTTCAGTCTGATCTACTGGGGCATCTACTCGCTCGCACGCACTGAGCAATACAGGCGCGAGCAACAGGCAAATGATAGCGAGATATCGCATCTAGTTCACGCTCGCAGCCCGCGCTACGTCCTTCTCATACGTCCGCGCTGACATGATCAAAGCGAAGACACTCAGCAGGTTCAATACGAGCATAATTTCTAAAGCTGACTTAAGCGGCATAGTATCACCCGAGCTTGCAAATGTATCGCTAAGCCATCCAACGATGGTTGGCCCGCCCCCAATCCCGATGAGCGTGAGGCAGAACAGCATAAACGCTGACGCAAACGCTCGCATTCTCAACCCAACAAGTTCCTGCGACGCGGTGTAAGCGATGCTCGCATAAATCAACCCAATAAAGCTCGGCACAAGGTTCCAAGCATAAGCCACATTAATAGATTTCGCCTGCAAAAACATCCATGCAAAAGGGAGCGCGAGGGCAGCACAGATGGCGATCATCAACGGGCGCCAGGCAAGGCTGTGCGCAGAGAGACGGTCGCAAACCTTTCCCAACATAATTGCTCCAACGCTACCCACCCCGCCGATCAAAAGCCCCATAGGAACGGCAATATCAGCGGGACCGACGTTATACGTTCTCTGCAAGTGGCTCGGCGTCCAAGCCAGGAATGCATTTGCAGACACGCAAATCAAACAACACCCTACCAACAACCAAAGGAAGGAGCCCTGTTTGGCAATAAAGGCCATCGTTTCGCCGAAGCTAGTTGCCTCTGCTTCACTTTCGCGCTGTTCGACAGCGCCGCGTTTTGGTTCCTTCACGGTCAACCAAACCATGAGCGCCAGGAGAAGGCCGGGAATGCCGGCTACAAAGAAAGCGACACGCCAACCGAACGCTTGATAGACAAATCCGCCGATGATGAAGCCGGCGAGGATTCCGAGTCCGATCCCAGATGTATAAATACCGAGCGCGAACGCACGCTCCTTAGGCGCATAAAGGTCTGAAATTATGGATGTGGCAGGCGGCGTCCCCCCGGCCTCTCCGATCCCCACGCCCATGCGCGCAACGAGTAAGTGCCAGAAATTCAGGGCCAATCCAGATAGGGCCGTCATGCCTGACCACGTGGCGAGCGCCAGCGATAAGATGTTCCGACGGTTTCCTCGATCAGCCCACATCGCGATCGGGATGCCGAAGGTTGCGTAAAAAACGGCGAACGCAAACCCTGTTAAAAGCCCGATGGCGCTATCACTCACACCAAGATCCGCTTTGATGGGTTCGACCAAAATGAGCAGAATTTGGCGATCTATGTGATTGAAGGTGTAAACGAGGGTCAGAATGGCCAGCACATAGGCTCGCCCGCCAAACTGACCCCCATTCTGGGAGGAACTCACCGCGGTCATTTTCCGTCTCGCGAGTTTAGAAATCGACAGACAATGACGCGGTCACTGTCGTTGGCGCGCCGTAGAATGCCGAGTAAGCACTATCAATACCGAGCTGACTTGGCGTGACGAAATTATACGCTGCGACGCGGTACTCTTCGTCTGTCAAATTGCGGCCGTGTAGCCCCAAACGATATTTGTCACCCGGCGACGTCCAAACAATACTGAGATCCGCGAGAGTATAGCTGTCCGGGTCCAGCGCAGGACCGCCTGCCGGGAAGAGCGGATTGGTGCCTGGGCCAAATCCCGAGTTCTCAACATCAAACAAGTTGTACTCGTCCCGATATGACAAGGCACCGGTAATCGAGATCTCACCTTTATCGCCGAAATCATTTGAGTAGTTGAGCGAGACCTGCCCCTGTAGCTCTGGTGTATTTTGCGTCACAAACTGATCCGCTATGTTCACATCGGCGGAGAGAATTTCAGTGATCTCAGCATCGATGATCCCGAGATTTCCAGAGAGAGTGAACTGGTCGTTGATGAACCAAGTGCCTTCCAACTCGAAGCCTGTATATTCAGACTCACCTGCATTGAAGACTGATGAGACGAATGTGTCATTCACGCCATCTCCGTCAGAGTCTGCACCACTCTGAACGGTGATTTGCTGATCGGTGTATTCGGCGAAGAAAATCGCCGCGTTGAGATTCAACGCATTGTCGAAGAACGTACCTTTGGCACCGATTTCATAGCTATCGACAAATTCAGGTCCGAACCCCTGTTCTGACAGTCCCAAAGGATCGAGGTCTGCCCGAGCGCGCGGATCGAAACCGCCCGCTTTGAACCCTTGAGCATAGGTCGCGTAGAGGTTGAGGTTATCTGTTGGCTTGTATGACAGCGAGACGCGCGGTGTGAACTCCTCGTCTGATCTGCTCAAGTTTTGGAAGTCGGTTTGAGTTACAAAGAAGATCGAGCTTGTGTTTGATGGATCGAACGAGCCCGACCCCAAGCCTAACCACAGCTCTCTCAGAACATCTGCCGTGGTCTCGTCTTCGGTGTAGCGGCCACCAACCGTCAGCGCCCATTGATCATTAAAGTCGTAGGTGAAATCGCCGTAGATCGAAAAGTTCTCTTTGGTCTGATCGCCGCCTTGGAACACGGTGAGCCCCAACCCGCCAAGAATTACGTCGAACGCACCATTCGCGTTGCCATCGAGATAATAGACGCCAGCCACACCGCTCAACTTGTCACCCGAATAGAGCAGCTGGAATTCCTGACTAAACTGGTCGTCTGCATAGACCGCTGGCACGTCGAAATCTGGTTGAGGGAGCGCATCGAAATCAATCGGAGTCGTCGTCTCACCTTCACGATATGCCGTAATTGATTTCAGCGTGACCATGTCGCTCACCGTCCACTCGGCGGTCAGCGAGTAACCTTCAGTTTCGACGGAGTTATCATCTCCAAGGCCTGCGCGTGTATCAAACACATTGCTCGTGACCGGCAGCGTTCCATCCGCGGAAGGCAGTAATCGATGACCATGCTTGGCGTTCGAGTCGTCTTCCGTGCGATCGTAGGATGCGCGGACAAAGAAATTGTCGCTCGGCATCCATTCCGCGCTCAGCCGATAAGCGAGCACGTCTTTATCATAGTGCTCCGCGCCGGTGTTCAGGTTCTCACCGAATCCGTCGCGCGTGTATTTCGCAATGGCGCCGCCGACGGCAGAGGTTTCGCCAATGGGGGTTGAGCCTGAGAGAATGAGGTCGGCTTGATTAAAGGTGCCGAGATTGATCTTCGCCTTGAGGTCCGGCTCGCTACCTATGCGGCTCGTAACATACTTGATGGCGCCGCCGATTGTGTTGCGACCGTAGAGCGTCCCCTGTGGCCCCCGCAGGACTTCGATCCGGTCGATGTCAAAAATATCAAGGATCGCACCTTGAGGGCGGGCGATATAAACATCATCCACATACAAACCGACCCCCGGCTCAAACCCCCATAGGGGATCCTGCTGACCGACACCGCGAATGAATGCAATCAGGGTTGAGTTGGAGCCGCGCGCGACTTCAATCGTCGCGTTAGGTGTGGCGCGCTGGATTGATGTGATATCAACCGCGCCTGTTGCTTCAAGGTCTTCACCGCTGAACGCCGACACAGAGAGCGGCACGTCGAGGGCATTCTGCTCGCGCCGCTGCGCCGTGACGGTTACGGTTCCAAAGCGGCGTGCATCTTCATCGCCCTGATCCGCATCTTGCGCTGTCGCAAGCCCGTGGCCCAGGCTGAGCGCTAAGGTTGAAGCGACACTCAGGTTCAACAAGGATTTGATTTTGGTAGTCATTGTGGTCCTCCCGCGGACTTGTCTTTTTTGGGAAGACTTAAGTCGCGGTCATCGCCACCGCCTATGACCTATTAGCTTTTCAAGAGTGAACACTTTCGCTCAAGCAGTCTCAGTAACCGCTGCGAACCGCTGCGCATATTTCGCAGGCGTTTCACCCTGCCATCGTTTGAAAGCGCGATTGAATGCTCGAATGTCGGAATAGTCCAAAGCCTCACTGACATGCGCCACCGAGTATCCTTTGCGGAGCAAGGCCGTCGCTTCCTCCAAGAAATGCGCGCTCATCAAAGCGCGGAAACTGGTTCCCTCTTCTTCAAGTCGCCGACGAAGCGTTGCGACACTGATGGACATACGATGCGCGACCACCTCTTGCTGGGTCACACCATTTCGAATGAAATCGAACGTCCGTGTACGGTACGACTGTTTTTCCGAAGTGGGTTCGTACTGTTCCAGATACGAGATGACCCGGCTGAACACACCTTCAGAACTCATATCGAGCGCTTGAAGAGTTGGCATTGGTTCGAGTGCTAATGTTCTGTCGAAACATAGTTCGTAAGCGTCGTGTCCGAATGAAACAGGCGCGGTCCAGAAACCTAAATGGCTTGGAATTTCATCGGTGAGACCTCTCTTCACGGATACGCGGCGCAGCGCAGCCACCGCAAGGCCACCACTCAGACTGTCTAGCAAACACTGAACCTTGATCAGCACGCTCTCTCCGACGAAGTGAACCATACTTGGCTCATCCTTCATCGTGTAAGGGAAGTTTGCATCATTGATGATCAGAGTGATCGTCCGGTCTGTTGTCCGGATCGTGTTATAGTGCTCACCATGCATCATGTTGAAGTATTGCGCGAGGTTCTGAAGCGCCTCGCTGAGCGTTGTCGACTGATTTATCTGAGACGTGACAAACGCACCGGTCTCATAGGTCAGTTTGCGCTCGGAAAGATGCGCTGTCAGATCGTCCAAACGCCTCGCGACCTCGCCTTCAATGCGAAAAAATTCAACTAAAGAAATCTGAGTGTCACCCGAAGCTACTTTGGGAGCATCCCAGTTTTCATGCCCCAAACTTCGCAAAACATCGTCGATATCGACTCCGGAACCCTCAGCCTCTTCCAGCAGTAATTTGAGTTGGTGAGCAGAGACAGATGCGGCGTGTTCCAATTGATTTCCCAAGTTGAATGATCGGCTGAGTATATGATTGATCGAATAAATTGAAAACGCTGCAGTAGAGATTTGGGCTCCGATCCCGCCCCGTAACCGCGGATCTCTGACCCTAACACTAACTCTGCGTGATGGGGCTCCGGAAGAATACCTATTGTTACGTGCGTTGGAGAACACGCTCAAAAAATCTCTCGCGAAGGTCCCTACAAACCAGTTGCAATTCCAATGAACTTCAATGAAGTTCACCGGAAACAGGAACTTTCTGGGGTATATGATGGCGACACAGCTAAAACGCGCGGCCATGATCATTGCGTTTATTCTCTTGGCGCTCGGCATGGGAGGATTCTCCTCCTCAAACGCACAATCCGATGATGGGGAGACAAGTCCCCTCGCCTCTCTCCCACTTCGATCGATCGGACCAGCGTACCCGTCTGGGCGGATCTCGGATTTCGCATTCTTCTCGGGTGGCCACCATGACTATTTGGTCGGCATCGCCTCAGGCGGGCTCTGGCGCACACAAAATGGCGGAGCGACATGGACGCCCATCTTCGACAATGAAGGCACTTATGCGATCGGCGTTGTAGAGATCGCGCCCTCAGATGAAAATACGATCTGGGTCGGTACGGGCGAAAACAATGCCCAGCGGTCCGTCGCGTTTGGAGACGGCGTCTACAAGTCCAGCGATGGTGGGCGCACCTGGAAAAATATGGGCCTCAAAGAGTCTGGGCATATCAGCCAAATTTGGATCCATCCTGAGGATGTAGATACGGTTCTTGTGGCAGCGCAAGGACCGCTATGGTCAGAAGGCGGCGACCGCGGGCTTTTTAAGACCACTGATGGTGGCGCAACCTGGACGCTCCTTCTCTCTGTCGACGAGCACACGGGCATCAATGAGTTTGTTATTGATCCAAACGATTTCGATACGATCGTTGCGTCAAGCTACCAGCGTCGGCGTCATGTTTGGGTCCTAATCAATGGTGGACCAGGGTCTGGCATTCACCGCACCACAGATGGTGGCGAGACATGGACCGAAGTTAAAGCTGGTCTGCCGAAAGATGATATGGGCCGGATCGGCTTGGCCGCTGCACCGTCTGCGCCAGACATGATCTATGCCATCGTCGAAGGCCAGCCTGACGAACAAGGCGTCTATCGCTCTACCGATTTCGGTCAAAACTGGGAAAAGCGATCGGGTCACATGACGACGAGCCCGCAATACTACAACGAGATCATTGTCGATCCTAAAGACGCCAATACCCTGTATTCGCTAGATACGTTCTCGAAGCGGTCGATCGATGGCGGCAAGACGTTTACCGATCTCAGCGCAGCGCATCGCCACGTGGACGATCATGCGCTGTGGATCGATCCAGACAATACCAAGCATCTTATTATGGGCGGAGACGGCGGCATCTATGAAAGTTGGGACGGCGGCAATCTATGGCGCCATATGAACAATCTACCGATCGTTCAGTTCTACCGCATCCAACCCGACAACGCCGAGCCCTTCTACAATATTTGTGGAGGCACGCAGGACAATAACTCCCTCTGTGGTCCATCCCGAACAGACTTGGTGCACGGCATTGTAAACTCCGACTGGCACATTGTTTTGGGCGGCGACGGTTACAAACCCCAAATCGATCCGCGCGACCCGAACATCGTTTATGCGCAGTATCAGTATGGTGGCTTGGTTCGCTACGACCGCCGAACGCATGAGCGAGTTTTCCTGACCCCGCAGCCCGCCTCTGGCGAGCCTGCCTATAAGTGGAACTGGAACACACCACTGCTGATCAGTCCGCACAATCCGGATCGTATCTATTACGCAGCAGAGTATCTTTTTGCCTCAAACGACCGCGGAGATAATTGGGAGATCATCAGTCCAGACCTCACCCGCCAAATCGATCGAAATGCCTTGGAAGTCATGGGCCGTGTGTGGAGCGTCGATGCAATCGCCAAGAACGACTCAACCTCAATTTTTGGAGCCGCGATTGCCTTGAGCGAAAGTCCTCTCGTCGAAGGCCTGCTTTATGTCGGTACTGATGATGGCGTTATTTCTGTTAGTGAAGACAATGGCGTGAACTGGCGCCGCAGCGAAACCACACGCGGCGTGCCGTTTATGACTTTGGTCGAGGATATCATCACGTCATCGCATAACGGCGATGTTGCCTATGCTGTGTTCGATAATCACAAGCGCAATGACCACAAACCGTATGTGTTCCGCACCGACGATCGCGGCCGAACATGGCGCGATATTTCAGGTGACCTTCCAGAATGGGGATCCGTTCATACGATCGCCGAAGACCATATCGATCCGAACCTGCTTTTCGTCGGTACCGAGTTTGGTCTATTCTACAGTCAGAACCGCGGACGAAACTGGACGCAGCTAAAGTCGAATTTCCCGACTATTGATGTTCGCGATATAGAGATCCAGCGCCGCGAGAATGACCTGGTCGTCGGAACCTTCGGACGCGGCATTTATGTTCTGGATGATTATTCTCCATTACGGACGAACGCAGCTTCGATCCGCGACGCAGAAGCGACGCTGTTCCCAGTGAGAGACAGCTGGATTTATGTTGAAGGCGATGTGTGGGGCCCAGCGGGCGGCGCGCAAGCGTTCAATGGCGATAATTTCTGGTTCGCCGAAAATCCGCCTTTTGGCGCCGTCTTCACATATGTCATGCGAGATGGCTTAAAATCCC
>JBCBGS010000050.1:0-16892 GCA_038526515.1 Pseudomonadota bacterium
CGGTTGATCTATCGGGCTTCGTTTTGGAGGATGGGACGCAAATCAGCGTACGTCAGCATTGGCGAGAAAAAAGTGATGCAGGGAAATACTTAGCCCGGGTCCATAAGAAGGCTTGTCGCCTGTTCTCAACGACGCTCGGCCCTGATTATGACGCTGCCCATGCCGATCATTTTCATCTCGACATGGGCAGCGTCGAAACGTGTCGTTAAAACAAAGCGCTAGGCTTAGTCTTGTTTGCAAGTATAGCCGTCTTCGGTGACTTTCTCGACGGTTCCTGGTCCACCACAAACGCGCAAAGCAGTTTCGGTGTTGAGGGCAATTTCTTCGGAATCTGACCAGTCACCTTCATCTACGTGAATACAACCAACGAGTCCTAGGAGGGCGACGCTCATGGCGCCAAAAAGCACTGTGTTTTTCATTATCAGCCTCTAATCTAATCGCTGCCCCTGAACACAGATCTCCCTTGCGCAGGTTTGTCTGAACGAAAGTTGAATGGCGAGGCGTTTTAGCCAATCAATTTCGGAACGAGGCGCGCGCGGGCTGGTGGCACAGGCTTATGCACCGCGGAGAAGAGGCGTTCTTCCAAGAAATAACCAGTCAGTTGCAGGGCGTTTTCGATATCCTCAGCCATGGCCAGCGCACGTGGATCGATTAGGAAGGCCGGCAACGGAAACAGGCGATCAACATAATGCTCAGCCTCAGAGCCTCGCACCGCGCGACCTGTCTTCGGCGAAACATGCGTCAGGCCATCATTCGCGCCTGAGAGAGCACATTTATCGAGGTCCAATCCGAAGCCGAGCGCCGACAAGAGCCCCAGCTCCCAGCGCGCATACAATGCGGGCCAAACCGGCCAGGACTCGA
This sequence comes from Pseudomonadota bacterium, assembly GCA_038526515.1. Classification (GTDB taxonomy): domain Bacteria; phylum Pseudomonadota; class Alphaproteobacteria; order Caulobacterales; family Hyphomonadaceae; genus Henriciella. The sequence goes on from JBCBGS010000050.1 coordinate 862, forward strand.
GCGCATCCAGAAGCAACACTGTCGGCCCGAAAAGCGCAGAGCCCGCTGCGTCGCCTTCATCCACCGCGCCGCGCAATAGACTTGAAATCGTGGTGATTGCAGACAGGGCTTCTGGGCGGTCGAGATAGCGTCCAGCCCGGCTGACGGTCACTTCGGCGACGGTGAAGCGCCCGAGCTGTTCCTCCAGCCGACCAGTCCAGCTCAACTCCACTGTGTTGCCAGGTTCGAACTGCGCGCGCTTCTTCTTGCTCGCACCGCCATAGACAAGTCCGGATCGACGTCCGCGACTCGCTGTTAAAACGTCTAGAATAAGCCCGCTTTCACCGAAGCGACGTCCGCCGAGTATCAGCGCTTGATCACGCCACTCCATTCGGACCCTCCTTAGGCGTCAAACTCCAAGCCAACCGATTGATAGGCTTCGCGTCGTTCCATCCATTTGGGGTCGACTTTGACAAATAGAATGAGGTGAACCGTCTGGCCCAGCATCTCTGTTAGCTCTTCGCGAGCGGCTTTGCCAATCGCTTTGATGGCGCTACCGCCTTTACCAAGCACCATGCCTTTATGCTGCTCACGGGCAATGATTACCGCCTGGCGAATACGAACCGAGCCATTGTCGAAGGGCTCCCAGCTCTCTGTTTCGACCATTAATTGATAGGGCAATTCTTGGTGCAAACGAAGCATTAGCTTCTCGCGTGTGACCTCAGCTGCAAGCAAACGCATGGGCAGATCGGCGGTTTGCTCCGGCGGATAAAGCGCCGTCCCTTCTGGCATTCTGGAGGCCAGCTTGGACAGTAAAGGCGCGATGCCATCACCGTTCAACGCAGAGATCATGAAAATGTCTTCGTAGACGCCTGCTTCATTGAGCTCGGCCATGATCGGCAAGACTTTCTCATGCGGGAACAGATCGATTTTATTTAAGGCCAGGAAGGCTTTTTGCCCCGTTTCTTTCAGCGTTTCCATGACGCGTCGATCGTCTTCGACGGAGAGTTTCTGTGCGCCGGTTGCTTCATCATTTTGGTCTGCAACCCAGGCCGAGGCGTCGATCAAATGGACTACGGCGTCCGCTTCTTCGGCGCCAGACCAAGCTGCCTTCACCATGGCGCGGTCTAGGCGTTTCTTCGCGCGGAAAATCCCGGGCGTATCGACCAATACGATTTGCGAGGTCCCCTCATGGGCAACGCCGCGGATTGGGAAGCGCGTTGTTTGAACTTTATGAGTAACAATCGCGACTTTCGTTCCCACCAAATGATTGGTCAGCGTCGATTTGCCAGCGTTTGGCGCGCCAATGATCGCGGCAAAGCCGGCATGGGTGATATCTGCCTCGGTGGGCAGGGTGAGGTCTGTGTCGCTCATGTTTTTTCCAGGAGATCGAGAAGGGCACTGGCGGCTGCGCGCTCAGCTTCAGCTTTGTTACCACCTTTTGCGGTCGCTTCGCCATGGCCTTCTACAGAGGCCTTTACAGTAAAGATCGGATTATGAGGCGGTCCACTTGTGCCGATTGTCTCATAGACGGCGTAAGCAGACCGGTTAGCTCCGCACCAATCGCTGAGCCGCGTCTTTGGATTAGTGTTTGGATCAATAACGTCTTTGGTGAGGCTATCGAACGTCCAGCACATCTTGATGAAGCGCTCCGCCGAATCCAATCCGCCGTCGAGATAAATAGCTGCGATCAGGGCCTCTACCGCGTCAGCAACGGCTTTGTCATACTTGTTTGGGGTGTTGGATTTCATGGTTGAATCCATGAACAGATAGTCCCGAAGATTGAAGCTCGTTCCGACCTCCGCGCAGGTTTGACCACTGACCAAATTATGGAAGTGTTTGGTCATGAAGCCTTCGCGCTCTTTGGGGTATTTGTTGATCAAAATCTCAGCAACGACCAGACCCAACACGCGGTCGCCGAGAAACTCCATTCGCTGATTTGAGAAACCAGCACCGCCTTTAAACTCGTCGATCAGGCTTGGATGGATCAAGGCGTGGTTTAACAGCTCGCTATCTTTGAAACGGTATCCAATGGCCGTTTCGAGCTTGGTCTGTTTTTCGCGGCTCAAGGTTGGTTGACTGGCGGCTTTGGCTGCGGCGCGAAGCCGGGTGCGTTTTGGACGGGACGGACGTTTCATGCAGGCAGGGCCTCAATTATTACTTGCGCTTCCGCCCAAGGATGATCGTCAGTCATCGTTAGGTGGACATGAGCAACAAGCCCCTCTGGCGTGATCTCTTGCAAGCGCTTCAATGCGCCTTCTGTCAGGTTTAAAGTTGGTTTTCCTGAAGGCAGATTAACAACTTCCATCATTTTCCAATGAACACCGCGGCGGGGGACTCCAGTGCCCAGGGCTTTCGCGCAGGCTTCTTTAGCCGCGAAGCGTTTCGCATAAGTCTCTGCTGCGAGACGCCGACGTCGGGCTTTGGCAATTTCCCCTTCGGTAAAGCAGCGCTTCTCAAACCGTTCGCCGAACCGTTCGAGCGAGCTCTTAATCCGCTCTATATTACAGAGGTCGTTGCCAATGCCGATAATCATGAGCGGGCTTCGTCCATCAGCTCGCGCATCTTGAGAATTGCCGCTTCTAAGCCAACGAAGACGGCTTCTCCGATGAGGAAATGCCCAATGTTCAGCTCCGCCAGCTCGGGGATCGCAGCGACGGGGCCAACGTTATCGTAGGTCAAACCATGTCCGGCATGTGGCTCGATCCCACGCCTGGCCGCCTCGCTCGCAGCCAGCGCCAGTTTTTCGAGCTCTGCGTCAACACCAGCTTTATCGCTGGTGAGCCATAGCTCCGCATATTTTCCCGTGTGGAGCTCGACAACTGGGGCGCCGAGGACTTCCGCCACGGCGATTTGTACTGGGTCTGGTTCAATGAAGAGGGAAACGCGAGACCCTGCATCGCGCATGCGTGCAACCGCGGGGGCGACCTGGTTGTGAAGGCCTGCAACATTCAGCCCGCCTTCAGTTGTGCGCTCCTCCCGCTTCTCGGGAACGAAGCAGGCTGCATGAGGTTTAAACTTCTCGCCGATCGAGATCATTTCATCTGTCACGGCCATCTCGAGATTGATCGGCAGATTTGTTGCGTCCTTCACGCGAGCGAGGTCTTCGTCTCGGATGTGTCGGCGATCTTCACGGAGGTGAATGGTAATACCGTCCGCGCCACATTTAGTGGCAATTTCAGCCGCTCGCATAATGTCTGGATGCGCTCCGCCTCGCGCGTTTCGAATGGTCGCAACGTGATCGATGTTTACGCCAAGGCGAAGGTGTTCGCTCATTTTTTGAGGCCTCTGCTTCCAGGCTTGTATGCCGGTATGGCTTCGAGTTCTGGGGGTAGATCATTCGCGTCATAATCTGGGAATTTGATTGCGGCGAGCGAAACAAGGTCGCATCCGACATCTGCTTCGCCGCCGCTTCGATCAATAATGCATGACCCACCAACGACTTCTCCTGGCAGTTTTTTCAATGCATCCACAGTCTCTCTGAACGACAGACCGGTGGTGACGATATCTTCCGCGATCAGGACGCGGTCAGTCTCGCCGATCTCGAAACTTCGGCGCAGCTCAAACGCGCCTTCGACGCGCTCTACAAAGATAGCGCGGCACCCGAGATGGCGCGCGAGTTCATAGCTAGGGATCACGCCGCCCATTGCGGGACCGACGACGACGTCAATTTCGCCCAAGCGTGCTTTGACTTTCTCGGCTAGGGCCGCGCAAAGTTTGGCGGATTGTTCAGGCTGCGAAAATACGAGCGCTTTTTGCAGGAAAATTGGGCTGCGGCGCCCAGATGACAGGATAAAATGACCCTCTAGCAGGGCGCCCGCGTCGCGGAATACCTGCAGCACTTGTTCATTATTCAAACTCACTCTCCTCGATCCGTTCTACGCGCTCGACCACGGCGAGGGCACGCAATGCGGCTTTGATTTGTTCCAGATGTCGTAAGTCTTCGACCTCAATGTCGAAGACGAGCTCCATGAAGCCGGGTTCGCGGGCATGGGTAGAAACGCCAATAATGTTTCCGCCTGCCTGTGCGACCACGCTACACTGCTGCGCCAGAACGCCTTTACTGTCCGCTGCGTTGATGGATATGCGGCCAACGGCGCGCACACCCGATTTTGCGAGTTCTGTCCACTGAAGATCAACCCAAAGATCGGGTTGGTCATCGAACTCGGCAACCTTGCCACAATAGATCGTGTGAACGACAAGGCCTTTGTCTGGCTGTCGTAAACCAACAATCCGATCACCCGGAATTGGGTGACAGCATTCGGCAAGGTGCAAGGTAACCCCAGGTGTGAGATTCTCACCCGCGATCATGCTAGCGGCGTGTTCATCATCCAGGGTGACTTTATTCTTTGGGCTCTCCTGAACCACATCCAAACCCGGGAAGGCGAGTTTCAGAATTCGGCCGACTTCGTCATGGCTCCGGCCGAGGGCTTCAAACATGGCTTGGACGCCATCAAAGCCCGCGCGTTCCGAGATTTTGCGCATATCCACACTGACGGGATCGATTTCGTGCTGGCGGATGGCCCGCTCCAGCATGTTCCGGCCCAGGTTTGCGAACTGCTTGGTTTCCAGCTCACGGCGTAGCTTTCGCTGAGCGGCCCGAGCGCGACCTGTGACACAGAGCGTTTCATAACCCGGTAGCGGCCGTGGGTCTTCGCGTCGGACAATCTCAACGACGTCGCCATTTTGAAGCGGTGTGCGCATATTGCGGGGGACGCCATTGATCTTTGCGCCGTCGCAAGTGTCGCCCACCACGGTGTGGACGGCATAAGCAAAATCGAGTGGCATTGAGCCTGCGGGTAAGAGGACCAAACGCCCCTTCGGCGTGAACGCGAACACATGTGTCCGATACATCTCCATCTTGGCGTGCTCGAGGAAATCCTCGGCATCACCGCCATGGGTCAACAGTTCACCAAATGCTCGCAGGTTGGCCGCGGGATCAAGCCCAGCGGCGCGCGAGCTATCAATATCGAAGCCGTATGCGCTGTTCTTATAGTTCCAGTGAGCTGCCACGCCGCGCTCGGCAGTATTGTCCATTTCCTCGGTGCGGATCTGTAGTTCGACTAATCGATTGCCGCTGGCACGTACTGTGGTGTGGAGCGAGGCATAGCCGTTAGGCTTTGGGACTGAGATGAAATCGCGGAACCGATCCGGAAGACAGGCCCATTCAGTGTGAAAGGCGCCCAAGGCTTTATAGCATTCCGAGGTCGTATCCACGATGACACGGAACCCGAAAATGTCGGCCACGTCCTCGAATGAAATCGATTTCTTCTCAAGCTTGCGCCAGATCGAATAAGGCTCTTTCCGACGCCCTTTGATCCGACACTCAATCCCTTCGCGCTCCATGACCTGACGGATCGCCAATCGAATGCGTTCTAAATCGTCCTTATTGCGAGATTCCAGAGCTTCGAGTTGAGACAAAATCTGCGCGCGGGCCTCAGAGTTGAGGTGCTGGAAAGACAGATCCTCCATCTCAGACGCGACATAGTGAAGGCCGATCCGGCGCGCGAGCGGTGCGTAAAGATCCATCGTTTCGCGGGCGACGCGGCGACGAGACTCTTCTTTCTTTTTATAGTGCAGCGTCCGCATATTGTGCAGGCGATCTGCGAGCTTCACCAGAAGAACGCGTGTATCGTTTACAGTGGCGAGAATGAATTTCTGGAAGTTCTCGGCCTGTTTGCTGGCTTCGCTCTGATATTCGAGTTGTCCAAGCTTTGTGACGCCGTCGACCAGTTCAGCCACATCGTCACCGAAGAGCGTTTCGATTGTGGCGAGATCGACATCATCACAGTCTTCAACCGTATCATGGAGGAGGCCCGCCATAATCGTTGCTTGGTCAAGACGGATCGATGCCAGGAGCGTCGCCACGCGGACCGGGTGAGAATAGTAGGGGTCACCAGACTGACGGAGCTGGTCACCGTGTTTCTCGCGCGCAAAATCATAGGCCGAGTGTAAAAGTGCGCGATCAGCATCAGGCTGATAGGCGAGCACCATACCGGCAAGTTCTTCTTTCGTTAGAAAAGGCTCGTCATCACGTATTCCGCGCGGCGGCCTTGAAGCGCGCGACCGATCTTCAGATTTGACGGTCGCAGTTGCCATTCACACCTACATTCGGTCGTCGCGGCCGGATTCAAGCTCGGCCTGGTAAGCGCGCATAACATCTTCTTCGGTCGCAGCAGGTGCGGACTGAAGGGCGAGACGATCTGCTTCGCGCTCTTCTTCCTCTCCTGGGCGAACTTCTTGAAGTTCAGCCACGAGAGATTCTTTGATGACTTTTAGATCGACTGACTCATCGGCGATCTCACGGAGAGATACGACTGGGTCTTTGTCATTGTCGCGATCAACCGTCAGAGGCGAACCTTCACGAATCATGCGCGAACGCTGAGCCGCTAAAAGGATCAGATCAAAACGGTTTGGGACTTTGTCGACGCAGTCTTCAACGGTCACACGGGCCATGTAAATCTCCTGTAGTCCGCCCTTATATGCAGTGCAGCAGACAAGCGCAACCCGGACTTGCATTGAAAAATGAGCTCAATTAGGCACGGCAGTGTTGCAAGTTCGAATGGCGCAGGGATGAGGCTCTAAAAGATGACAAAAATCCTGCCTGAAGCCCCTAAGGATTGTGACCTTTGTCCGCGTCTGCGGCAGTTCATTCTCGACCAACGTGAGAAAGAGCCAGACTGGTTCAATGGGGCCGTCCCGAGCTTTGGAGACCCGAACGCAAAACTGCTGGTGATCGGCCTCGCGCCAGGAATGACGGGAGCAAACCGAACTGGGCGTCCATTCACAGGGGATTGGGCAGGGGACCTCCTATACGCCACGCTTGGCAAGTGTGGGTTTACACGCGGAACGTATGACCGCCGTCCGGATGACGGTCTCGAGCTGGACAGCGCCATGATCACGAATGCGGTCAGGTGCGTGCCCCCGAAAAACAAACCGGTTGGCGCCGAGATCAACCAGTGCCGTCCGTTTTTAAAGGCTCGGATAGATGCTTTAAACCACGTGAAAGTCTTGCTTTGCCTCGGTAAAATCAGTCATGATTCGACGGTGCGGGCGCTCGGCTTACGCCTGAAAGACCATCCGTTTGGCCACGGATCGGAGTATGATCTTGGCGGTCTCACGCTGTTATCGAGCTACCATTGCTCTCGCTACAACACCAATACACGACGGCTTACCGAGGACATGTTCGAAGAAGTCTTCGCTCGAGCAAAGGCACTGATCGAGGCTTGAGCCTTGCGCGAGGGCAAGAGCACCATTAGCTATTGTTTGGGATCGAATTTATAGGGAGACATCTCAATGACGCCGCTTTTCGTCGTGCTCGGACTGGTCGTTCTGCTCGCGTTTTTCATTATCGGAATTTACAACGGCCTCGTCGCGAAGCGCCAACGCTGTAACCAAGCGTTTGCGGACATCGATGTTCAACTCAAACAGCGCCAAAACCTCATTCCAAACCTGGTTGAGACGGTTAAAGGCTACGCTGCGCACGAGAAAGAAACTTTGGATGCGGTCATTCAAGCCCGCCAAGGCGCCGTAAGCGCGAATACGCCTGGTGAAATGGGCGCTGCGGAAGGCATGCTCGGCCAAGCGCTGGGACGTCTTTTTGCGCTGGCAGAGGCCTATCCAGATCTGAAAGCCAATGAGAACTTCAAAGACCTCCAGGACGAGCTTTCTGTGATTGAAGACAAGATCGCTGCGGCGCGCCGTTTCTATAACTCTGCTGTGCAGGATTATAATACGGCCCGCGAACAGTTCCCTGGCTCTCTCGTTGCTGGCAGCTTCAACTTTGAACCGCGCGAATTCTTCGACCTCGGGGAAGATCGCGTGACGATGAGCACGCCGCCGGAAGTCAAATTCTAAAGGTTCACATGAGACCCAAGCTTGAAACGCCGTTCGCCATCCTAACCATGGCGGCGGCGCTTTTGCATTTTGCTGGCGAAACTTACTATCACGTCCTCTACGGCCAGCCATTTCCAGCTTATCTCGTCGACCTCATCGCGATTGGATTGATGCTGCTTGGATCCGGGAGCTCGCTCCTCCGCCGCGATATCAGTTCAGCCGGATGGATCGCGGCGGGGTGGGCCTTCACCCTGTGATTGAACTACAGATCCTATTTCAACCGCGTCTATCAAAAGCAGGCCGGTGGTGAGCTAGATGAGCCCTCTGTGGTTCTGACGATCTTAGGTGTCACGCTCATCACAAATGCGATTGCTTGCCTTTTTGCGCTTTGGCTCGCGCGCCCCCGTCGAAGCTAAGCTGGGCTACCCTAGGACCGACGGAAGCCATGTCGCGAGCGCAGGGATTGCAGCGACCAGAGCAATCATAATCAGCTGAAGTCCAATGAACGGGATTGCACCCCGCCAAATGTCCAGGGTTTCCACGCCGTCTGGCGCTGCACCGCGCAAATAGAACAGTGCAAACCCGAATGGCGGGGTCAGGAAGCTGGTCTGGAGGTTAAGCGCCATCAAGATAGCGAGCCAAACCGGATCTGCTCCAAGTATGATTAGAGGCGGTGCAACGATCGGAACCACCACGAAGACAATCTCGATAAAGTCCAAGAAGAAGCCGAGAATGAACATCACAAGCATCGTGACCGCGAGCGCACCCCACAGGCCGCCTGGAATGCTGGTCAGAAGTGCCTCTACATAATGGTCCCCGCCATAGGCGCGGAAGACGAGTGCAAACAAGCTGGCGCCAATCAAGATCAGGAACACCATGCTCGTAATCTGAGCGCCAGATGTCAGAGCACTGCCGAACTGGTTAGCGCGGATGAGAACACGGGTGGCGGACAACAGTCCCCCGAGAAAGACCAAGCTGAGCAATCCTGCAAAGACGATCCCAATCATGTCGCCGGTTGGGATCACTTCACGGTTTGCGGTGAGGTTCATGACGTTAGACAGGATGCCGAGCAGGATCAGACTGAAAAACGCGCCCCAAATACTGCCAAGATCTCCGGTCTTTCCGTGCTCTTTCGCGAGTCTCAATCCTGCGAGTAGCAACGCGCCGCCCGCGCCGATGGCTGACGCCTCTGTGGGGGAGGCAAGGCCGCCCAAGATGGATCCTAATACGGCTATGATCAGGAGTAGGGGGGCGCCTAGGCTTCGCGCAATTTCCGCCGCGGTCAGAGGTTCAGCGCCATCATCGATCTCCGCTGCTGGGCTTGCGCTCGGGTTCAAGATTGCTGTGATGACAAGATAGAGAAGGTATAGTCCAACCAGCATAAGGCCGGGCAATAACGCTCCAGCGAATAGGTCACCAACAGAGACCACGCCGGCGCCTCCACCGGATCGCATGGCAGCGGACTGGTTGGCATTTGACACCGCATCCGCGAGCAAGATCAGAACGATGCTCGGCGGAATGATTTGTCCAAGCGTACCGCTCGCCGCGATCGTGCCCGTTGCGAGTTTTGGATCATAGCCTTGGCGCAGCATGGTCGGCAGAGCGATCAGGGTCATTGTGATGACGGTGGCGCCTACAATTCCTGTCGAGGCGGCCAGAAGCGCACCGACGATTACGACAGCATAACCAAGCCCGCCTCGAACACGCGCTAGCAAGCGGCTCGCGGTTTGGAGGAGGTCATCCGCCACGCGGGAGCGTTCTAGGATCACACCCATAAGCACAAAGAGTGGGACGGCGATCAGGACCTGGTTCTCCATTGAGCCAAGAATTCGGCTCGGAAGGTTTCGCAGGATGGGTAGCGGAATGAGGCCGAGTTCAACGCCGATAAGCCCAAAAATCAGCGCCACGCCGCCTAGCGTTAGCGCCACAGGATATCCGGCCAGCAGGGCGAATATGGCAGTTAAAAACATGCCCAGAGCGAGGAGGAGTTCGAGTTCCATTACACTGCTCCCCCCGCATTCGGTTCGTCTTCGGTGTCGGTTTCCAAACCACGAATGATCATTGCCGATTTCAGCGCTTGGCTCAGCGCCTGAGAGATCATCAGAACGGCAAAGATGGGGACGAGAGTCTTGAAGAGATACTGAATTGGCAGGCCATCACTTTCATTGAATGGCTCTAGATCTGTCCATGTCCGGGCGATCAGTCCCGATGCTGAATACAGGATCAAGATACCGATCGGGACGATGAAGGCGAGCGATCCAAACATCTCGATGCCAGCTTTGGTTTTGGGGCCAAAACGTGGGCGCAAAATGTCGACGCGGACGTGTCCATCATCCCGCAAGGTCGCAGCCGCTCCGAGCATAAATATCATTGCGAACGAGAAGATGACGCTATCATTCAGCCAGCTGAAACTGAGCCCGAAGACATATCTCAAGAGAACGGCGGCGAGCTGGATCAAGATAATGAGAAAGGCGGCTGTCACCGCAACACCCATCGCGGCGCCGCTTATTCGATCAATGATTGCGCGGAGCAGCCGCGCTGGACCCGCCAACGGCTTTGGCAAAATCAGCAAAAGGACTGGAAGGATAAGCAACGGCAGCAGGGCATATCCCGCATACCGCAATCCCGTTCCAGCGATGGTAACAAAACTCTCCATGTATTCCGCCCATTATGCCCCTTAGTGGAGTCTCTTGGATTAGAGTTCGCGTGACGCCAAATATGGTCCATCAGAAATGCTTGCCCAGCCGCGCATCTTCTTCAGGGCGTCTTCGAAGCTCTCATAGATCCGACGCTCGAGATCCCCGCCAGATCCAGCATCGCTTCTGACATCAGCCGATGCCTCTTTCATCCGCGCCATTACCTCATCAGGGAAGCGGCGTAGTTCGATGCCTTCTTCATTGACGAGCTTTTCGAGATATATGCCGTTTTGGTATGTGAATTCGCCGACTGAAAGATGATTCACCTCGTTACAAGCGCTGCGAATGATCGCTTGCTCTGTAGAGGTGAAGCTGTCCCATTTCTTGCGATTGATCCCAACTGCGAGCGCGCTGCCAGGCTCATGGAAACCCGGGCCATAATGGTACTTGGCCTCGCGATGGAAGCCGAGGAAATAGTCATTCCAGGGGCCAACCCATTCGGTGGCATCGATCCGGCCAGTTTGTAGAGCTTGATAGATCTCATTGCCGGGAAGTGCTTCAGCCGCACCGCCAAGTGCACGGATTACGTCGCCGCCCAGGCCGGGGATTCGCATCTTGAGACCGCGAATATCGTCGAGGCTATTTATCTCCTTTCGGAACCAACCGCCCATTTGATGACCGGTATTGGCGCCTTGGAACGCGATAACACCATATTGGCCAGACAGTTCTTCCCAGAGCGCTTGCCCGCCACCAAAATCGATCCAGCCCATTATTTCGGCGGCCGTCATACCCATCGGAACAGCGGTGAAGAAGTTATAAGCCTTTGATTTCGACTGCCAGTAATAGTCCGCGCCGTGATACATATCAGCATTGCCGGACGCGACCGCATCAAAGGCTTCAAATGCGGGAACCAGTTCGCCCGAGGCGTAGACGTTCACTTCCATCTGCCCATCGGAAAGTTCGTTGATGCGGTCAGCAACACGTTGGGCTGCCGCGCCAAGGCCGGGCAAATCCTTTGGCCAAGTGGTTGTCATTGTAAGGCGCTTCTTTTGGCGTCGGACAGCAGGGGCTGCTACGCCATCCCCTTCACTCGCAGATTGGCTGCAAGCCGTTGTTGCAAGTCCTGCCGCGCCAAGTGTGGCCGCGCCTAAGAGTTTACGGCGGTCGATCATCCGGTTTCTCCCGTTGATTTATTGTTCATTTTCCAAAGGGCGCCAGCGTCCGCCATCAAGCACCTCAAGCGGCTGGAAGCGCCGCTTGTAATCCATTTTCTCACTATTCTTGATCCAGTATCCCAAATAGAGATGCGGCAAGCCAAGCTCACGGGCGTGCTTTATATGATCCAAGATCATATAAGACCCAAGACTCCTGCGGCGCAGGCTTGGATCAAAGAACGTGTAAACCATGGAGAATCCGTCGCGAAGTACGTCGGTCAAGGACACCGCCACCAGAGGCGCATCCTCTACTTCGCCAATGCGATATTCGAACATCAGCGTTTGAACCGGACTATCATTCACCATCGCACAGAACTCGCGATACCCCATGTCTGACATACCGCCCCCGTCATGACGGCTTCGCAAATAGGTCTTAAGCAAACGGAAATATTCTCTGTTAGCTTTTGCTTCGACCGGCCGTCTGACCAAGTCTGAATTTGTCCGAATGACCCGTCGTTGGTTCCGGCTTGGGGAAAAGTTTGGGACGTCTACTCGTACCGAGCGACAGGCATTGCAGGTCGGACAGGCCGGGCGATAGGCAACGCCTTGGCTTCTACGAAAGCCCGCGCGACTGAGCTGATCGTGCAAAGCGTCCGGATTGTCCTGAGTGAGATGCGTGAATCCCTTGCGTTCGATCTGGCCTGGCAAATACGGACACGGGCTCGCGCCGGTTACGTAGAAACGCAAACCGTGCCGGATGCCCGGGAGTAGGAAGATCGACTCATCTAACTTCATAGCGGTATTTTACGCATCTAAAGGCCAAAGCGCCAAGGGGCGATAATCGTGAAAGCCGCCCACATCAAAATCACCAGTGGCCCACCAAACCTCAAAAAGTCTCCAAATTTGTAGTGTCCAGGTCCCATAACCAGCATATTCGTTTGGTACGCAATGGGTGTCGCGAAGGCACAGTTCGCCGCGTAAATAACCGCCAAAAGGAATGGCAGAGGGTCAGATCCCGTCTGCTCAGCGGCAGAGATCGCAATCGGCGTAAACAAAACAGCGGTGGCCGCATTGCTCAAAATGTTGGTCAGGATCGCGACGGTGAAGAAAATTGCCGATAGAACCGCCAACGTTCCGAATGGTGACGCGAGCAGGACAACGACCTGCGCCAACATCTCCGCGGCGCCCGTACTCTCAAGTGCGGCGCCCATTGCAAGCGCAGCTGCAATTACGAGATAGATCCTCAAATCCAAAGAGCGCGCGGCTTGTCGATGGTTCAAGCATTGAAGCAGGATCATCAGTGTGGCGGCAACGATCGAGGCCAGCGTGATCGATGCGACGCCGGTCGCGGCCGCGACAACCATTCCAATCGTAATCAAGCGAGCGACCTGTGCGCGTGTCGTCGTTGGAAACTCGCTTTGTGACCATTCGAGAAGGATAAGGTCGCGGCTGGTCCGCAAGTCTCTGAACGCACTGATTGGGCCACACAGGAGGAGCGTGTCACCGGCTTCAAGGCGGATCTCACCGAGCTTGGTTCGGATCATCCGGCTGCGACGCTGAATGCCAAGCGTGACCGCCCGTGTCAGGCGGCGGAACCCCAGCATCTCAACAGTTCGACCGGCCATGCGAGACCCGGGCGCAATAACAGCTTCAACCAAGCCGAGTTGACTCTCGCCCGCATCATCTGTTTCCGGCACACCGCTTTGCCAAATGTCTTCGAGCATTGCGGGTTTGTCGGACAGCAAGTCTGTCAAAGCTTGGCGCGTCGCCGCAACAATGACCAGATCGCCGGGGAGCAGTCTGACTTCATCATAGGGGGGAAGTAGGGCGCGTTCCCCGCGCTGTATCATCCGCACAGTCATATCTTTGAGGTCAGGAAACATGCCCGCAATGGCTTCTTTGCCATCCAAGAAATGCCCGGGCGTGACCTCGAATTGAGCTACAAACTGTTTGCCCGACTTCATCATCGTTTCAGTGAAGTCTTCGCGATTGGGCAGCAAAATTCGTGATGCGATAAGCAGGTACACCATTCCGACGCCTGCCAGCATCAATCCAAATGCGGATTGATCGAAGAAGCCTAGTTGTTCGGTCGTGAGACGCTCGTAAGCATCCGCCGCGAGCAGGTTTGTTGATGTCCCGATGAGGGTCGTCATCCCCGCAAAGATCGAGACAAAGCTTAGCGGCATCATCAACCGCGAGGTCGAAGCTCCCATCCTAGCCGCAATCGCAGACATGATTGGCAAGAACATGATCACGACAGGCGTGTTGTTCGTGAACGCGCTGGTGAAGAAGACCGCCAGAAAAGCCCCAAGAAGCGTCAAAGCTGGCCGACGATCATAGGATCGAACAAGCGCTTTGGTCGGGCCCTCTAATGCGCCCGTTTGGAACAAGCCCTGACCCACAACGAGTAGGGCCATGATCGTAATCAAGGCGGGGTTTGCAAAGCCAGAGAGTAAGACCGCGACGGTCACCTCCGAGCCGTCAAACGCGGTCGCACCTGGAAGGCTGAACAGGAGAAGCAGCGCCGCAATCACACTGATTGAAACCAACTCCATCGACCAGCGATCGAGCATGTAGAATATGATTGTCACCCCAACGGCCGCCAGGCTCGCCCACATGGGCCAGTGAGCCAATAAGTCTGCGGTCATTCCGCCTCCTGGATGATTCTCGCCGAATGCCTTTTAGTTAGGCTGTCTCGTCGCGAATGACCAGAACAATTGATATGCGGCGGTTCGCGGCATCTTCCGGCGCGTCCTGTAGGAGCGGCTGCGTATGGGCGAGACCTGCGACGCCGGTGATGCGCGTTTCTTCGACGCCGGCTTCCATGAGCAAACGGCGTGCAGAATTGGCTCGATCGGCGGACAGTTCCCAGTTTGAATAGCCTTCAGTCAGACTAGGGTGAGAATCTGTGTGCCCTTCGATCATGACCGGCAGATCGATCATTGCAATCGCCGCCCCGGCCAATCGAACAAGCCGCTCACCTGTGGGGTTGAGAAGCCCGTCACCTGTTTCGAACAGGGGCCGTTCGGCCATGTCTGAGAGGTCGATGCGAATGAAGTTAGGCTCTTCGGTAATCCGTACCGACGCCCCAAAAGATGCCAGAGCAGGATCATTTCGGAGATTGTCAGCGAGGGCCGAGGAAACGGCGGCGTCAGCAGTGGTGATGGCTACCTCCGCCGTTTTCTCGGACCCAAACTGTTGTGCCAAGTTCTCTCGCTCACCGGCAGAGATGCCGTGAATGATCCACATGATCAGGAAAAAGGCGCATAAAGCCGTTAGGAAGTCTGCATAAGCGAGCTTCCAAGTGCCCATCTTGCGGGCGGACGCAGTGGGCGTTCTGCCCCGAGTGCGCCGGGATGAATAAGCAACAGCCATATTTTTCCCTAAAGACCCTTCTGGTCTGGTGACGTTCAATAGTGCATCAGGGTGAATATCGGTTTTGAAACGGTTGTTCGATTTAAATGAAATTTATCCGATCCAACCGGCTGCGAGATTAGGAGAGTGCGAATGGCGCGCGTGGCATTTCTTGGGTTAGGCGTCATGGGGTATCCCATGGCCGGGCATTTGGTGAAGGCCGGACACGATGTAACGGTCTGGAACCGAACCGGCGCCAAAGCTGAAGCTTGGGCGAAAGAGTATGATGGACAAGCGGCGACAACGCCTTCTGAAGCTGTGTCTGGCGCTGAATTTATCCTGCTTTGCCTCGGCGACGATCCAGACGTTCAGGCGGTCTTCGATGCGTTCGAAGCAAGCATCTCTAGTGGGGCTGTCATTGTTGATCACACGACGGCCAGCGCAGGCCTTGCAAGAACGCTCTACGCGCGATCCGGCGAGAAGGGCGCTGCTTTCGTCGACGCACCGATTTCAGGCGGCCAGGCGGGCGCTGAGAACGGCCAGCTAACGATTATGTGCGGCGGCGATGCAGAGGCTTTTGCGAAGGCTGAGCCGATTATGCAGGCCTATGGCAAGCGTATGACCTTGATTGGAGATAGCGGGGCCGGACAGCTCGCGAAATCCGTCAATCAGATCTGTATCGCTGGGATCGTGCAGGGGCTGGCCGAGGGCATGCACTTCGCAGACGAGGCAGGCCTCGATGTTGCGAAAGTGATTGAAGCGATCAGCGGCGGCGCCGCGCAAAGCTGGCAGATGGAAAACCGGTGGGAGACAATGCGGGACGGGCACTATGAGCACGGATTCGCGGTCGATTGGATGCGAAAGGATCTCCGCATCGCACTCGATACAGCGCGTGAAAACGGTGCGAGCTTGCCAGTCACAGCTATGGTCGATCAGTACTACGCCGACATCCAAGCGATGGGTGGCCAGCGGTGGGATACGAGCAGCCTGCTTGCACGCATGGGGCGTAAGCCGAGTTAGATGCGGCGGCTCGACTTACATATTCGTGAAGGCGGTCTCATAAGCTTCGCCT
>JBCBGS010000051.1:0-16745 GCA_038526515.1 Pseudomonadota bacterium
GCCATTCCCGGTGACGTTTGATATTTCATGGCTTTTGCAACAAAGCCAGAGAAGAGCGGGAAGGCCGAGATCGAGACCGCGCCAATAATACAGAAGATCGTGGTCCACGGCATAGACTTGTAGAGCCCACCAAGCTCGCTCGCTTTAGCTGTCCCGACGCGATACAGGACCGCGCCCATGCTCATGAACAAGAGGCCCTTATAGATGATGTGCGCGAAGGCATGCGCTGCCGCGCCATTGATCGCCAGCGGCGTCCCGATGCCGATTGCACAGATCATGAAGCCGAGCTGGTTGTTGAGCGAGTAAGACAAGACCTTGCGCAGATCGTTCTCGATGACCGCGAAGAAGACCGGGAAGACGGTCATCACGGCGCCGATCCAGATCAGCATCTCAAAGCCTGGGAACATGCGCGCGAACGCATAGACAGCCAGCTTTGTTGTGAAGGCTGACAGCACGACCGCGCCAACGACCGTTGCCTTTGGATACGCATCCTGCAGCCAATTGTGAAGGAATGGGAATGCCGCTTTGATCGCGAAGGCTGCGAAGATGAACTTCGCGCCGGGCTGGTCAAACGATGTGAACGCGTCAAGCGAGAGGCTACCCGTCGACTTGTAGACATAAGCGAGGCCATCCAGCAGAAGGACGCCTGAGAAGATCTGCACACCGAGATAGCGCATTGCTGCCTGATAGGCCGCCTTGGTTCCCGCGCGCAGGATCAAGAAAACGGAGCTGACGGCTGTAATCTCCCAGAAGATAAACAGGGTCATTAAGTCGCCCGCAAACGTCGCAGCGACCGCAGCCCCAGCATAAGCGAGCGCCATGCCGTCTTGTAATCGATCGTCCGTATGGAGCGCGTAGATCGCGTTCAGAAGCGATGCGATCAGAAATGCTAGCCCGAAAATAAAGGACAGACTGTCAACTTTATAGAGTACCAAGTCCAAGCCAATGACCGATGCGGTCGCGAGATCAGTCCCACGGTCTGCCATAGCAAGCATCAGGATCGCGACAACTGGGGTCGCGACCATTAGGGCTTGTCGAACGCGTTGCACTGGGATCAAGCACCCTGCGAAGCCAACCAGGATCAGCAATAGCCCTGGATTGATCTGTCCAATCAGACCGCTCATGAGTCTTGCTCCACATCATGTGGGGTGGTGTCGGCTTCGCCATAATAGTCTTCATCGCGGCGAAGGAGCTTCCCAAGCGGCCAGCCTGACAGCACGGCCAGTGCAAAGGCTGCAAATCCCCAAAGCGCGTAAAAACCGTTGGCATTCGCGAAGTCCAGGTATTCGTGGCGGTTGACCGCGAAATCGATCAGCACAAGGCCGAGCGCAATCACAACTGTCAGCACAAGCAGGATCATCGGCGTGCGCGGTGAACTCACCCAACCAAAAAGCAGCCGTGACATAGGGTGCATATCATGATCGCTCGGCGGCGGCAGATCCTGCTCAGGCTTTATGAAGCGCCCGCTGGAATCGCGTTCGGGAGGAAGGTTCATGGCTGACCTCCTGCAGTTGTCATATAGGCCGACGGCACGCGCTCACCGGTAGCTGGCTCCAAGAAGTCGGAGATCGGTCCGACCGTGAAGAACATGATGAAGCATAGCAGCGCCGTGAAACATGGCGCAGCGACGGTCAGCATTGGCGCACCGCCTGGCCGTTTATACGGGGCTGGCTCACCGCTTCCGGGCGGCGGCATCAGCGCCAAGATCGGGATCGGCAGCAGATAAGCGATGTTCAAGAGCGACGAAATGATCAGCACGTAAGGAACGTAATCCAGACCAGCGTCTGCTGCGCCTTGCATCAGCTCATATTTTGGCCAATCCCCAGCGAGCGGCGGTATTCCAATAATCGAGAGCGATGCGACCAAAAACGCGATGAAGATCAGCGGCATTCGTTTGCCGAGCCCCCTCATCTCGGAGATGTTCTGTTTTCCAGTGGCGACATAGATCGCACCGGCACACATAAAGAGGGTAATCTTGCCAACCGCGTGTGCTGCGATCTGGAGCGATCCGCCCATGAACCCTGCGGGGTCCGCGAGCATGGCGCCGCAGGTTACATAGGCAAGCTGGGCCACGGTGGAATAAGCCAATCGCGCTTTCAAGTTATCCTTCGTCATCGCCACCAAAGACGCCACGACGATCGTGAAACAGGCGACGCCGAGAATAAATTCTCGCGATGCCGTGGCATTGAGGATCTCTTCTCCAAAGACGTAAATCGCGACTTTGAGGATCGTGAACACACCCGCTTTAACAACCGCCACCGCGTGCAGGAGCGCTGACACTGGTGTCGGCGCAACCATCGCGTTCGGAAGCCAGAAGTGGAAAGGCATAAGCGCCGCTTTACCCACCCCAAACGCGAACAGGATCAATAGGGCGCTTGCCACCACCGGGGTGAGCCCTTCAGCCTGCTGGAGCAATCCACCTGGCACAAAGTCCAAGCTACCCGCCAAGGCGCCGGTCCAGATGACGGCGACCAAAAGGAAACCAATCGATGTCCCTAGCAGTGTCATCAAATAAATGCGTGCACCGCGCTGAGCGTTCGCATCGCCCTTGTGCGCCACCAATGGATAAGTCGATAGCGTCAGAATTTCATAGAAGACAAACAGCGTGAACAAGTTGGCCGACAGTGCAACGCCCATCGCGCCGAACAGTGCGATTGCAAAGCACATATAGAACCGGGTCTGATTGCGCTCACGGTTGCCGCGCATATAGCCGATTGAATAGAAACTGTTGACGATCCAGAGCCCGCTCGCAACCACCGCAAAGAGGGCGCCAAGTGGCTCTGCACGGAAGGCAAATTCCAAGCCCGGTACAGCTTCGCCAAGGCTGAGCTCAGTTGCTTCGCCAGCGCTGACTCTCAAAGCAATGGTGATGGCGACAAAGAACAGCGCCCCTGCCCCAACCAGCGTGACCCCTTCACGTAAATCAGGGATGCGACCAACGAGCCAAATCCCCGCAGCAATCAGCAGCGGGAGAATGAGGGCAGCTGCAATAGCGAATTCACCGCTCATGATGCGCCTCCAATGAATAGAGAATCTGCAGCACCTTCTGCGAGCCCGGCGACAAACCCGCCCTGCACACCGACCCAAATGTTGGCCAATGCAAGAATCCAAAGCGGGATCAAAATAAGGAGCGGCGCTTCTTTATGTCTTTTATTTGGATTGGTTGGCGCGCGGAAGAAGACCGCTTCCAAAATCCGCCCCATGTAAACAACGGCCAGCAAGCTTGAGAACATCACCACAGCGACGGCCCACCACCAACCATGCTCGAACAAGGCGGTGACCAATACGTATTTGGACTGGAAACCTGCCGTCAAAGGCACACCGATCAGCGACACAGCCCCAATCGCAAACGCCGTCATGGTCCATGGCGAGCTACGTCCGAGGCCGCGCATGTCTTGCAGCGACGTTCCCTGATACGTCAGGACGACCCCCGCAAGCGCCATAAACAAAGCGCCTTTGATCAAAGCGTGATTGACCAAGTGGAACAGACCTGCGGAGACACCCGCGGCTGTCCCAATCGAGATCCCTAGCAGCATGTAGCCGACCTGCGCGACTGACGAATAGGCCAAAGTCCGACGGACATCCGTCTGGAACACAGCCTGGAAAGAACAGGCGACCATGGCCGCGATACCCATTGGCATCAGGATCCAGATTAGCGTTGAGCCTTCAAACGCGAACTCCAGCCCGAAGACTGTGAACAAGAACCGGACCAGCGCATAAAGCGCCACTTTCGTCGCGGTCGCCGCCAAGAACATGGTGACGAAGCTTGGGCTGTAAGCATAGGCGTTCGGAAGCCATTGGTGCAGCGGGAACATTGCCGCCTTGATACCAAGACCGACGACAATGAAGGCGTACCCAGCAAACACGGCTTTATTGTCCTGAACGGCCTCTAGGCGGACCGCGAGTTCAGCCATGTTTAGCGTGCCCGTGGCCGCGTAGAGGAAGCCCACGCCGACGACGAAAAATGACGCGCCTATCGTCCCAAGCAGCAGGTAATTACCAGCGGCGGGCAAAGCGCGTCGGTCTCGTGATGCGCCGAGAGCGACGAGCACATAAGTCGCAATAGAGCTGATCTCGAGGAAGACGAACAGGTTAAACGCGTCGCCCGTTGATGCGACGCCTGCCAATCCGGTGAAGCAGACAAGATAGGCCGAGTAGAACATCGCCGTTTTCGCTTCGCGGATTTCTGCAAGCACCGTTGGCCAACTGAAGATCGCGGCTAGAAAGCCAATCGCGCTAACAAGGAGCAGGATCATGGAGTTCAGCGCGTCGATGCGGAACTCAATCCCCGCATCCGGTCGCCAACCACCCATGGCGTATGAAATCACAGCGCCGCCTTCGATCGATTGCACTTGAGACAGCAAAACAATCGCCATGACCAGCGAGAAGCCTGTGGCCAGAATGCTCAGAATCCAAGCGATCCGGCCGCTTGGCATAAATGCCGCGATCGGTGCCATCAGCATCGGGATCGCGATCAGCAATGCTGGCGCATGTGCCGCGAGCGCGTCGGGCACCATAGAGGAAATGAGCTCGATCATGCCGCCCCTGCCTTACGTTGCTCAGCGTCCGCTGCAGCTTCCGCGATTGCGACTTCCAAATCCATCGCACGAATTTCGTCGGCTTCAACCGTGCCATAGGCCTCGCGAATTCGAACAATAATCGCCAAACCAACCGCCAAAGTCGCGACGCCGACCACAATCGCTGTCAGCATCAAAACGTGCGGCAATGGATTGGAATAAACGTTTGCCATGCCGGCCTCGCCGTAGGCGTTAGCGGCGCCATAGGCGGCATCGGCAGCGTGCGCGCCGTGCTCGGCGGCGTCGCCTGCATGCTCTCCAGCCTCGCCATACCCATCGCCGTGGCCTTTGTCTTTCTTATAGTCTTTGCCGAAGAGGATCGGCGCAGTGCCGCCATCAATACGAGACAAAGAGATATAGAAAAGAATGATGGAGGTTTGAAAAAGCCCCAATCCAATCAAGCGTTTAATCAGGTTTGTTGAAGCAAACGCGATATAGAGGCCGATCATCATCAAGCCAATAATCGCCCAGTAGTTTCCGCGTTCGAGAATGAATTCCAGCATGTCTACCAGTCCTCATCCCGGATTTCGCTGACACGTCCAGCGAACGCGTAGAAGATCGTTACCATCGACCCTGCGACGGCAAAGAGAACGCCGATTTCGATGACGATAATGCCCGTATGCTGTCCCAAATGCCCGCCGGGCTCCTCCCGGAACAAGGCATCATAGTCCAGGAAATTTCCGCCCATTGCGAGCGCCCAGAAGCCAACACCGACATAAATTATGAATCCAAGGCCCGCGATGAAACGCGCAAAGCCAGGCGTGATGGCGCGCATGGTCGGTGCGATGCCGAAGATAAGCGAATATAGGATCACACAAACTGCCAAGATGACGCCAGCTTGGAAGCCGCCGCCAGGGCTGTATTCACCGTGGAAGTGAACGTAGAAACCGTACAAAGCGATGATGGGGATCAAGGCTTTTGCGACGACGCGGAGAATGACGTGATGGTCGCCCTTCATGACTTCTCCTCATCTTTTTTGAGCGCGTTCAGACGGTCCTCCTGGCGCACGCTAGCACCAAGCGAACGCTCACCAAATCCAAGCAAAAGCGATACAGCAAGGCCCGCCGCGAAAACCACGCCCACCTCGCCCAACGTATCGAAGCCTCGATAGCTTGCGAGTACGGCTGTCACGATGTTCGGAATGGCAATTTCAGGATAAGTCCGCTCAATGAATTCGACACCGACGCCGGTATTGGCAGGCGACGTTGGGTCTCCAAATCCTGGCAAATCGATTGTCGCATAGATCAAAATAGCACCGGTCGCGATGACAACCAAAAGCGGAACAATGCGCGCTGCGCCCTTTTCCGCTTTCGCGGTGCGCGAGGTCAGAACCATTGCGCCCAGGAAAAGCGCCGTTGAGATACCCGCGCCCACAGCAGCTTCCGTAAAAGCGACATCAACTGCATCAAGCGCAACAAACCAAGTCGCCGAAACCAGAGAGTAAATCCCCGACAACATAACAATCGCAAAAAGGCTACGCAGACGTGCGATGGCGATGGCAACCACAAACAAGATCGTCAGCAGCGTGATATTGAGAAGATCAATGGCGAGGGTTGCACCTTCGAAACCGGTCATCCTTCGCCTCCATTTTCGCTACCAACGCGCCCAATCAAAGGCTGCAATCCTGCCGTGTGCGCTGCGTTGGCCAAGGCGTGAGACGAAGTTGGGCCTGTTAGGAATAAGAATAGCCACACAACTGCCAGCTTGAACACGACCGCAAAACTCGGCGCGAGCAAAGCCATGCCCACCAAGGCCAACGTCGCCGCAGCAGTATCCGTGATACTGGCCGCGTGGAGGCGTGAGTAGAAATCTGGGAACCGCAAGACACCGACCGTGCCGATCACGGCGAGCACAGCGCCGACGAGCAAGAGCGCAGATCCAAGCGCCGGCCGAAAGGCTGCCCAGAGGTCGAGAAGAGCGGTCATTTCGTCCCTCCTTTGCCGCGGCGGGTCAAAGACACTTGGAACGACCGGTAGCGGAAGAATTTCAGGATGGCGATCGTCGCCACGAAATTGATCAAGGCGTAAAGTATTGAAATATCAAGAAAATCTGGTCGACCCGTGAGAAATCCGATCACGCCGAGCAATAGAATAATCTTGGTCCCGATAGAGTTCACCGCCAACACGCGGTCATATAGCGTTGGACCGCTCAAAGCGCGGATCAACATCAATGCTATCGCGACAACGAGCGCAATCGCAGCGGCCCCAATCATGACGTCGCCTTTCCATCGCAAGCTTCACGTGACCGGCGATCCATATCGTCAAATGCGCCAGGACCCGCAGAGTCTTCGTAAAGCGCGTGCACAAGGATCTTATTTCCTTCCACCTCAACACTGACCGTGCCGGGTGTCAGGGTAATGGAGTTCGCAAAAACGGTCCGAGCAAGATCGCTCTCACAACCAGTCTTCACCTTGACCAAAGCCGGGTTGATATCGAGCGTTGAACGCAAGCAAGCTTTGATGACGACCCAATTGGCTTTGAAAATCTCAACCACTAACCAAGCCCAATATGACAGCAACTGCGGCAGTCGCGCATAGGGCGACCCTTCGCGATCCAGGATATCAAACCGGTAGGCAAGCAGACCAGAAAGAATAATAGAAATAGCACCGAGGCTCGCGATCAGGGGCTTCGTCAGCGTGTATTCGCCTGACAAACCGGTCCAAAGCGCAACCAGAACAACAATCAATCCAAGAAAGTAGCCCACGCGCCCTGCGCTCCCAAATCTTACTCAATCAGAGGCGCAATTAGAACTGGAATCAAGTTTTGACCAGTCAAAACCGAAAAGTCATGTGAGAAAAATTGCTTACTTCCCGAAAACCAGGCTTGCCGTTCGGCGTGCTGTTGAGAAGGTAGATTCATCGTTTGCCTGCTCAGAGGCGAGGTTGGAATCTTTTGAACTGCTTGGTGAGAAGGCCGAGGACAGAGACCAGTTCCAATACCGCAAAGTCGTTTGGGCCTTTGCCACGCTCAGCAAATCGTAAGTCTCTTCCAAGTGAGCGAACATTTTATCGACAGAGCCATCTTCGGCTTCCAATGGACGCTTCAGGGCGAGCCAGAAATTTCTGAGAGACGGTTTCTTAAGGCCCGTTGCCTTGCAAAGAACAGCAATGCCATCAGCACCTGTATCGCTTAAAATTTTCGCGCTGGTAACCGGCTTGATACCTGCGAGATAGCCGATCTCTTGAACGAGCTCCGGCGTCATCCCCGATTGGGCCGCGGCTTCAATCGCGTGCTCCAAACTATCAAAGGGACTACGCTCAATCGCGGCGCGGTTTCTTTGGCGTCGCTCAATAAGTTGAAGCGTTTTGCGCGCAACGGGGTCAGCCCAGCCTTCTTTGGCCGCAATCGCGAAAACGTCTCCGCACATGCCGACCATCTCAGAACGGTCAGCGGCGTGGCGTTGAAGGATGATCCGACGGGTTTCCCGGTCTGACCACCAGAACATTGCCATGGCTTGCGCTGGCTTCAGCTCAAGCCGTGTGATGAGGAGTTCAACGAGACCTTCTTCGCTGCGCGAGCGCCCGACTAATACATCGACCGCCGTCTCTGAAAGAACCGCGCCTTTATTACCTAGAAGCGCTTTCACGACGGAAATCTCGCCGCGGCGGGCGAGCTGGTCCGAGACCGCGACGGGAACGCGCTTGCGCTTTGCAATCATAATCCGGTGCTCGACGGACACATGATCAACAATCTCCAGCAAGTCGGAACTATCGAAAGCTTCACTTACTTCGAGTAATGGTTGCGCGATTTCGAGATTGCATTGCGCCAGATAGCGAAGCACGCGCCGCGGCGCCTCGCTCATGACGGACAATCGGCTGGAGCACAAAAAGCGCTCCTCTTCAGTGGCGTGGAATAGCATATCGAGCAGAATGTCTCCGCCCATAGAGCGATCCTGCGGCGCAACTTGAGAACCCGGCAGCGCGATGTAATCGATCAGACGGCGCAGCAATATCTTGCGCGCATGACCCGTCTCGTTCGGCGTCTCTTCGACTGGATTTACTTCGCTCATCGCCCCACTCCGGCTGTGAATCCATACAACCTTGCCGTGAAGTCGTTAATTTTCCGATGAGATTATCAGGTGTTTCTTTTCGGATGAATCACAAACAAAAGCATGCTCGCGGCCAACATTGCGATTGCCAGCGCAAAGAGCTGACCTCCATCCGTGGCAGCGCCAGCCTCTAACGAGACCGGAACTTCCCGCCCCAGAACACTCGGCATCAAGTGAAATGCGACAGCGCCTGACAAGATGAGGAATGACAGAACTGCGCCTAAGCGGCGCGTGAATGGCAATAAAAGCAGCAACGCCGCCAGCAGCTCCCCAATCGCCACTAGGATACGTCCGGTGGGTTCAAACAATGGAATTTGCGTGTTCGCAGCAATCGTCGCGAAGACAATGTTCTGTCCTGGCGGATCAAACAGCTTTACGCTGCCCTCTGGCGGATTTGGCAGCGGATGAATGGTCGCCTGAACAAACATGGCGATCAAAAACAGAGCCAGCCCCCAACTCCCCAACTGACGCATGGCTCGCATGGATGTCTCTCCTTGGTTGTTGATCGAGACCTAACACGCAGATGAGGCAGCTCCAAGACAAAGGCTTGCTATGAACGGATTTTTCCTGTTGCCTGATCGCAAATCCCACGACAGTTTGTTCGGCTGGGAGCAAGGGCTAAAAATATGAGCGAAAAGCCAGAAACGGCTGAAGACCTCGATGAACCAGATATCCTGGAAGAAGCGCGTTCCCCCTTGAGTGGCATGGGTTCCGCCATGAGTGCGGGCGCATCTTTGCTTGAAACGGCGCAGTCTATGATGGCCCAAAAAGCCAGACGCGGCGTGAAAGTAGAGTTACCAGCTTACCTATCGGTGCAGGCCACTTGGTTCATCGCCTTCGGCCTGCAAATGGTTCTGTTTCCCTATTTGATCACCAATAAATTGGGGTTGGGCGGTACGGAACTCGGCATCGCCAACCTCGCATTATCAGGTCCCTCCGTGATCTTTTTGCTGCTCGGCGGAGTCATTGCAGAACGCGCTTCAGGAAAATCCCTTTTGATGATCCTACACGTGTTTGCCTCGCTACCAGCCTTCGCGCTGGCCTTCGCGCTCGCGACAGACAATCTCTCTTATCCTCTCATGATCGCTTACGGGCTCGCGCTCGGGACTGTTGGCGCGTTTATGATGCCGGCGCGAGACTCCATTCTGAACGAAGTTGTGGAGCGACGCGGCCGCGTTGGCTCTGGTGTGACCCTGCAGCAAGGGGTCGCCTTTGCGACGCTGGCGCAGTTTGCCGCTCAGATTACAGGCCTCGTGCTTGGCGGCTATGCCGACAAAATGACCAAAATGCCCGACTGGCTCGGCGGCTTCGGAGTTGGGCCGATCGACAGCTGGTTCCTGATGGCGCTTCAAGGCGCTGTCGTTGCAGCGGGCGCTGTCCTCGCCTTCATGCTTGCCAAGGGCCGCAAAGTGAATACCGGTCGATCCGGCTTTGGCGCCGCCTTTGGAGACATTGGCGAGGGCTTCAAAGTGGTCGCAGGAGACGCAAAGCTTTGGGCCATGACCGTCTTGATGTTCGGTGTCGGAATATTTGTCATCGGCGCGTTCCTGGTCGTTCTACCGATTATCAACCGCGATGTTTACGGTCTCTCCGGCGACGGCATCCGCGATATGTTTGTTACATTCTGGCTCGGCGCATTCGTCTCCTCGGTAGCGCTCTCACTTTTCAAAAACATCAAGCGCCAAGGCCGGTTGCTGCTAACGGCGCAGCTCTTAGGGTCGCTGGCAATCTTGCCAATGATGACCAAAATCCCGCACGAAGGGTTCCTCGCCATCGTATTCGCTTGGGGCTTATCGGCTGGGGTATCGATCGCGATGAGCCGCTCGATTGTTCAAGATGCAGCGCCGAAAGATCAATTGGCGCGGGTCCTATCCATATATCAGCTGGGCTTTATGGCAGGCGCCCCCTTCGGAGCCGCGATCATGGGGTGGCTCGTGGACGCGTTTGGGCCTTATAAAATCGCCGTAGTTCCGGCCGGCGGCATGACCCTCTTGATCATCTGGATGGTGGTTCGCACCCCGATCTGGAATCTCAAAAACGAAGACTATAAACCAAAATCATAATCGAGACTTGGAGCAGCACGGATGAGAAAACTCGCGATTGGGCTCGGAATTGTTGCACTGATTGGCGCCATCTTCTGGTGGATGATCGGATCTGACTGGCGGCGATTGATCACCAATCTTCCCACCGATGCCGAAGTCTTGTTCTGGACCGAGGGACAGCGCGATGCAGGCTTTCGCATGCTGGATGAGGTACCGATCCTCGTCGCATCTCGAGACATTCCGGCATTAGGTACGGTACGTCCGCTCGAAACCGGTTCTGAATTGTCCTTACCAATCGACGTCGACGCCTACATGAAAGAACAGCGCCATGCGTCACTGGTTGTTGTGCAAGACGGTGTGGTTCGCCTGGAGCGGTATGGTCTTGAGTTTGAAGACGATGGACGTTGGACAAGCTTTTCGGTTGCGAAGTCGCTGACCTCAACTTTGGTCGGGATCGCGCTGAAAGATGGCGACATTGAAAGCCTCGATGATCCAGTTTCGAAGTACATTTCAGGTCTGGAGAACTCTGCGTATGATGATGTGACCGTGGAACAGCTCCTGACCATGTCATCCGGCGTGGCTTGGGACGAGACCTATACCGACCCCAATTCAGACGTCGCCTTGTTTAATACACACGTCGCCGAGGATGGCGGCTCCAACCTCGTAAGTTATATGGCCAAGCTCCCTCGTGCGCACCCGGCTGGAGAGGTCTGGAACTATTCGACAGGGGAAACCAATCTAATTGGCGTCTTGGTCAGCGAAGCGACGGGCCGAACCCTCTCTGAATATCTCTCCGAGAAGATCTGGAAACCCTATGGCATGCAGCAGGACGCAAGCTGGCTCCTGAACGATGATGGAACTGAGATCAGCGGCTGCTGCATTCAGGCAGCAACGCGCGACTTTGCTCGTTTCGGTCAATTCATCCTGAATGGCGCCATGATTGATGGCGAACATTTGGTGCCAAATGATTGGCTGGATCGGGCCACGACGAAACGTATCGGATATGGCCAAGATGGGGTCGGCTATGGCTATCAGTGGTGGACCTATGACACGGGCGCGTTCGCCGCAGACGGAATCTTCGGCCAAGGCATCTATATTGATCCGAGCCGGAAGCTGGTGATCGCAACCAATAGCAGTTGGCGTACCGCCCTCGGCGATGTCGACGGCGAACACGCGAAACGAGAAGAACTCTATCAAATTGTCACCGCAGCTATAGATGCCGAAGCAGCAAATTAGCCTGGCGCGGAGAGCCCTCACACAATTGTCATAGGACATATGGACGACCTGGGCGTTCCATTTGGCAATGGCATAACTACATACGGGCCAATCAAGGAGCCTGCGATGAAGCATTTCGGAGACGTTGTCTTCACAGACCGTGTGAAGGCCGAGCAAGAGTTACGCGGATCTCGCGAGATGTACGCTGGAATGACGGCGCGCCCGGCACCAACTGGTATCGGCGACCGTGAGGCCGCCTTCATTTCGATGCGCGACAGTTTCTATATGGCAACGGTTTCCGAAGATGGCTGGCCGTACATTCAGCATCGCGGCGGACCGCGCGGATTTCTAAAGGTTCTATCCGATACAAAAATCGGTTTCGCGGACTATCGCGGTAATCGCCAATATGTCTCTGTCGGCAATCTGCAAACCGAACAGCGCGTGTCGCTGTTTCTGATGGATTACCCAAACCGCGCCCGACTAAAGATGCTCGGCCACGCATCGGTTCAAGAAGCAGAAGCAGATCCCGACCTGGCCGCTGAGCTTGCGATCGAGGGGCAAGGCAAGGTTGAACGACTTTTTACGATTGAGGTGGAAGCGTTTGATTGGAATTGCCCGCAATTCATCACGCCGCGCTTCACTGAGGCTGAATTGTCAGCAAGCCTGACTCCGATGGTTGAAGAACTTCAGCTGTTGCGCCAGGAGAACGCTTTCCTGAAACAGGAACTCGGGCGTTAACGCGAAACGCACAAGACCTCAAAAAATCTCTTATCAAAGTGTTGACGTGCAAGGCCGCCGGACCTAACTGCACCGCATCGTTAGCAGTCGAGGGGTGTGAGTGCTAATTCTCGCATCGGGCTAACGACACAAACACAATGAACTGACGAACAAGAGGTTTGCTCATGAAGTTCCGTCCACTTGGCGACCGTGTCCTGGTCCGCCGCGTTGAAGAAGCCACCAAAACTGCTGGCGGCATCATTATTCCAGACACCGCTACTGAAAAGCCGCAAGAAGGCGAAGTCCTTGCTGTCGGAAATGGCGCAATCGGTGATGACAATGAGCGCGTTCCGCTCGACGTCAAAGCTGGCGACAAAATCCTGTTCGGCAAATGGGGTGGCACCGAGGTGAAAATCGACGGTGAAGACCTGCTGATCATGAAAGAAAGCGACATCATGGGTGTGATCGAGGGCTAAGCCTCGCCTCCCATTTTTTCCAATCATTCAATTTGAAAGGTAAGCATTATGGCTGCCAAGCACGTAAAATTCGGCGCCTCTGCGCGCGAAAAAATGCTCGCCGGTGTCGACACACTGGCTGACGCTGTAAAAGTCACGCTCGGCCCTAAAGGTCGTAACGTGGTCATCGAAAAGTCTTTCGGCGCACCGCGCACAACGAAAGACGGTGTCACTGTCGCAAAAGAGATCGAGCTTGAGGATAAGTTCGAGAACATGGGCGCACAAATGCTGCGCGAAGTTGCCTCTAAAGCGAACGATGTCGCTGGTGACGGCACAACCACTGCGACTGTTCTCGCGCAAGCGATCGTTCGCGAAGGCATGAAGCGCGTCTCTGCGGGCATGAACCCAATGGACCTTAAGCGCGGCATCGACAAAGCGGCTGCTGAAGTTGTCAAAGACCTCGCGCACCACTCGCGCAAAGTGAAAGACAATTCTGAAATCGCAATGGTCGGTTCTATCTCTGCGAACGGCGACAGCGAAATTGGTGAGATGATCGCCAAGGCGATGGAAAAAGTTGGCAACGAGGGTGTGATCACCGTCGAAGAAGCCAAGTCTCTCGAAACTGAGCTCGACGTTGTTGAAGGCATGCAGTTCGATCGCGGCTACCTGTCTCCCTACTTCGTCACCAATGCTGACAAGATGACAGCTGAGCTGGATGATCCATACATCCTGCTCCACGAAAGCAAGCTGTCTTCCCTTCAGCCTATGCTGCCAATCCTTGAGTCTGTTGTTCAGTCTCAGCGTCCACTTCTCATCATTGCAGAAGACGTAGACGGCGAAGCGCTTGCAACGCTGGTTGTGAACAAGCTGCGCGGTGGTCTGAAAATCGCTGCGGTGAAAGCACCAGGCTTTGGCGACCGTCGTAAAGCGATGCTTCAGGACATCGCGATCCTGACAGGCGGCCAAGTCATCTCTGAAGACCTCGGCATCAAGCTTGAAAACGTAAGCCTCGACATGCTCGGCACAGCCAAGCGCGTAAACATCACCAAAGACGACACAACTGTCGTTGATGGTGCAGGCAAGAAGAAAGACATCGAAGCGCGCGTGGGCCAGATCCGCAAGCAAATCGAAGACACATCTTCTGATTATGACCGTGAAAAGCTGCAAGAGCGTCTGGCGAAACTCGCTGGCGGTGTTGCTGTGATTAAAGTTGGCGGCGCCACTGAAATCGAAGTGAAAGAGCGTAAAGACCGTGTCGATGACGCGCTGAACGCGACCCGCGCTGCGGTTGAAGAAGGCATCTTGGCAGGCGGCGGCACAGCCCTTCTGTCTGCTGCTGGCAACATTGACGTCACTGGCGACAATGATGACGAGCAAGCCGGTATCGATATCGTTGCAAAGGCTCTTGAAGCTCCAGTCCGTCAGATCTCTGAGAACGCTGGTGTTGAAGGCTCTGTCGTTGTGAACACGATCCGCAACGGAAAAGGCAAAGGCTTCGGCTTTAACGCTCAGACTGAAGAGTATGGCAACCTGATCGAAATGGGCGTCATCGACCCAGCGAAAGTTGTTCGCTCTGCGCTTCAAAACGCTGCATCTGTTGCTGGTCTTCTGATCACGACAGAAGCTGGCATCGCAGAAGCACCTAAGGCAGACGCGCCAGCAATGCCTGGTGGCGGCGGTATGCCAGACATGGGCGGAATGGGCTTCTAGTCCAAACGCTCATTGCGAAAACACGAAGGGCGGCTCCCACGAGCCGCCCTTTTTTATGGCGCAAAAACTCAGCGCTTAAGCAGCAATCGGTTTCGGGTAATACTGATCCATGAACCGCTCGACATAGGCCATCAGGACCTTGTCGTGCTTGATGAACCGCCCCGTCGCTTTCTCCACCGGCGTGATGATGGCGGCGCGTAGCATCGGAACCACGCTGAAGTCGGCCGCTGTAGCTTTGTCCCCAAACAAGAAGGGTTTGTCGCCGAGCACTTCGCGGATCGCGATCAGGTCTCTTCGCACCCGGTCAAAACGCTCTTCGGCCGAATGTAATCCAGTCCCCTGCCCTCGAACCTGTGCCAGCGCTTGTTTGCGAATGTGACCTGTAACAAAGCCGCGAATAAATCCCGGAATCTCATTGAAGAAGGCCGCCTTCACATACTCCCAATTGTCATCCTCGCCCCAGCGGTCCGCTACAATTGAGAAATAGATATGCTCTTCCACCATGCGAATGAGCGCGCGAGAAATCCCGCGGTCACGCTCTGACAGTCCCTCATCGAAATCCACATCCGTAATGGTCTCGATGAAGGCGCGAATTTGCTCGCTGTCCGGGACTTCCATGTCATCAACCTGAATGAAGGGCAGTTTGCCCTTGGGCGCTTTGCGTGGGTCACCGGTCTCGATGATTTCGAACGGAACGCCCGCAGCCTGCAACATGCACAAAGACTTCATGCAAAACGGGCTAGCGGTGGGTTCTTCAAAGGCTGCGGGATAGACGGTGAGTTTTATCATTGGGAGACATCCTTGCTGCTGACAGCTGGCTAGCACGTCCCTCTTGTCACTTTCTGTCAGCAGTGTTTGGTATGGTCAAGCATGGCTAAAAGTGACCGCCTTCTTCAATTGATGCAGTGCCTGCGAACCTTCCCGGCGCCGGTGAAAGCGCATGCTCTATCCAAAGAGCTCGGGGTCTCTCCTCGCACCATCTACCGCGACATTGACTCACTCCGCCGGTCCGGGGCGCTCATCGATGGCGAGGCCGGGTATGGCTACACGTTGCAGGAAGACCCTGCTCTGCCCCCAATGATGTTCAGCCGAGACGAGATGGAGGCCCTGGTGCTCGGTCTGCGCGAAGTGGTTGAGGTCGCCGACCCGATCCTTGCAAAGGCCGCAGAGAACGCCCTCTCCAAACTCAAGGCCTCTTTGCCGGAGCGCATGCGGGCGGAGTTTGAACACGCCGTGCTTTATGCGAAACGGTTCTATTGCCGGCCCGAAATCTCGATCGATATCGAAACCCTGCGCCACGCGACACGCAACGAGCAGGTAATCGAAATCGATTATTCTGACGTTGATGAGAACAAGACACGTCGCGCCATCCAGCCGCTCGCCATCGTCTTCTTTGACCGCTCTCTTGTTGTGCTCGCCTGGTGCGAGCTTCGGACAGCTTATCGCTCATTCCGCATAGATCGGATCGTTGAAATGACCGTGACCGATCGCTCTTTCCGTCCACGACGTGTCTCGATGTTGAGGGAGTATCTAGACCGGCTCGAACGGTCCCATCCCGGCGATTAAGACGCAGAATACGCTGAGCGAATATGTTCACTCGAAATGCGCGCTCGGGTCTCTTGCATTTGCAAGTATCGCAACGTAACGAGAGGCCATGAGCAAAGTCTATGAAAGCGCCGCCGCTGCGCTCGAAGGCGTTCTGTTTGACGGCATGACCATTGCCGCCGGCGGTTTCGGCCTATGCGGAATTCCAGAACTTTCCATCGCCGCGATCCGGGAGGCCGGGACGAAAAACCTGACCATCTATTCGAACAATGCGGGCGTCGATGATTTCGGCCTTGGCCTGCTGCTTCAAACCAAACAGATCGCCAAGATGTGCTCGTCCTATGTGGGTGAGAATGATCTGTTCATGCAGCAATATTTGTCAGGTGAGTTAGAACTTGAGTTCAACCCACAAGGCACGCTGGCAGAGCGGATGCGGG
>JBCBGS010000052.1:0-16628 GCA_038526515.1 Pseudomonadota bacterium
GGCCGTTCCTGCAAGCGTACCACCCGACCCAACGGCGCAAATGAAACCGTCTACTTTTCCGCCAGTTTGTTCCCAGATTTCTGGTCCCATTGTCTCGTAGTGAGCTTTTCGATTGGCTTGGTTATCAAACTGATTGGCCCAGATGGCACCGTTTGGTTCGCTTTCATTGAGTTCTTCCGCTAGACGCCCCGAATACCGCGCATAGTGATTTGGATTGGAATAGGGGACTGCATCTACTTCGACGAGTTTGGCGCCAAGATTTCGGACGGCGTCTTTCTTTTCCTTCGACTGCGTGCGCGGCATGACGATCACGACTTTGTAGCCGAGCGCAGCGCCCACCATCGCGAGGCCGATACCCGTATTGCCCGCTGTTCCTTCAACGATGGTGCCGCCAGGTTTTAGGAGCCCTGAAGCCTCTGCATCGCGGACCATGCCGAGCGCTGGACGATCTTTGACAGATTGGCCTGGGTTCAGGAATTCACACTTGCCGAGGATTTCGCATCCCGTCTCTTCAGAGAGCCGATTTAGCCGCAAAAGGGGCGTGTTTCCGATCAAGTCTAAGACAGAGTTGGTGATGGTCATGTTTGGCCTTTTTGGTTCTGCGTCACGCTAGGCTTTGCGCTGCAGTAATTCAACTGGGGTTCGGTGATCCAAATGGGAATGAGTTACGTAGAACGCTATAGAACAGACACATGAGTTTTGCTGAATGAATTCTGACGCTTATCACGCTTTTATGCTCGATCATGCGAGTGGCGCCCTTTCTACCGATATGGCGCTTGCTGCTGAATTGCATGTTCTTCTGTCTGAAACAGGCAGAGCAACTGCAAATATCTGGCAGTCGACCCGCGATTCCATCGACCTTTGGGCGAACGAAGTGCGCGCTTCGGAGCACGAATTTCTGCCCGAGGCACTCGAGCTTGCAATAGGCGACTTTGAAACGGTGCCATGGAAGAAGGGCCTATCCGGCGTCCACTATGCCAAGCGTGGCAAGGGCAAGGGCAAACTGATGCGACTGGACCCTGGTCAAGCAGCGCCAGAGCATAGTCACTCCGCTCTAGAGGCGACGGTTGTTCTTGAAGGACAGTTCGAAGACGGACACGGCGTCTACCAGCGCGGCGATTTGGTTCTTGGTCGACCTGGCGTGCGCCACCGCCCAGCGGCGCATGGGACCGACATGTGTATTTGCTATGTGGCGCAAGAAGCGTTGTCATTTTGGAGATTTAGCTAATGAAGCGATTTGCGATTGCGGGCATTTTGGGGGCCTTTATCGCATTTGGAGTTCAGGCTGAGGAAACAGCGGAACTAGCATCTATGCCTGCGCCGTGGGTGGCGACAGATGGTGCTGTGATTGATTTCACGGTGCTGCGCAAAGGCAAACCGTTTGGCGCGCACAAGCTCTCTTTCGAACGCGCGGAGAACGGCGAACTCACTGTCACGACGGATGTGGACTTACAGGTCAAGTTCGGACCGATTACAGCGTTTAAGTATCGATTGGACAGCGTCGAAAACTGGATCGATGGCAAACTTGTGTCGCTATCCGGCAAATCTAACAATGATGGGCGCAAGGGTGAAGTTGTCGCCGAAGTCGAGGATGATCAATTGGTCGTCGATGGGACAAAGTTCGACGGAGCGTTACCCCTGACGACCATCCCATCGAGCCATTGGAACCGGTTGCAAGTATACCAAGGGCAGATGCTGTCGACTGAAACCGGCGAAGTATTGGACATTCAGGTTGAGACGCTAGGTGAAGATGTCGTTCAAGTGAATGGGCAAGACGTCGACGCCACGCACTACCGACTGAAGTCGGATATTACAGTCGATCTTTGGTACGATAATCAATCGCGCTGGGTGAAACTGGCGTTTGAAGTTCGAGGCCAAAACATAGAGTATGTTTTGAATAGCCTCTACTAAGGCCCGTCCCGCAAAATCATTTTCCAAAGCAGGCGATGGTTCAGCTCGCAAGAAAGCCCACGTCTTCTTCGCGGTCTATTCGGGCCTAGAAAAGCCTATCCGCAAGGAGTCATGCGGATAGGCGATGATATCAATTTGATTTCGGCGGTGAACGTCTAGGCGTTGCGAAGCGTGAAGTGACCGACATTGATCCGGCCATTGTCAAAGCCTGCCTCGCAATAGCTCAGGTAGAAACGCCACATCCGGCGGAAGCGTTCGTCAAAGCCCAGCGGCGCAATCTGCCCCCACTTTTCCTCAAAGGCCTTGGCCCAGATGCGGAGCGTCTTGGCATAGTCCGGCCCAAAATAGTGAGTCTGTTCGATTTGAAGCCCAGCATCCATGACCTGCTCGCGCAGCGCCAGCTCGCTCGGCAGCATGCCGCCCGGGAAGATATAGCGTTGGATGAAGTCGGCGCGCTTTCTGTAGCGCGGGAATAGGGAGTCTTGGATTGTGATGATCTGTAGAGCGGCCTTGGCGCCGGGGTTTAAGCTCTCAGACACTTTAGAGAAATAGCTCGGCCAGAAACTTTCTCCGACCGCTTCGAACATTTCGATGGATGCGATGCCATCATACTTACCTTGATGATCGCGGTAGTCTTCCAAACGGATCGAAACTTTCTCGCCTAACCCTTCGCGTTGAATGCGTTTTAGAGCCCAATCGCGTTGGGACGGTGAAATGGTCAAACATGTGACGTTCGCGCCGCGCTCTTTGGCAGCATATTCTGCGAACCCGCCCCAACCACAGCCAATTTCCAGAACGGAATCGTCTTGACCCACGCCGAGTTCGTCGACGATGCGACCATATTTTGCGTTTTGGGCTTGCTCCAGAGAGAGGTTTTGATCGGTGTAGAGCGCAGATGAGTAGGTCATGGTCTCGTCGAGCCACAGTTCATAGAACTCGTTTCCAAGGTCATAATGGGCTTCGATATTGCGCTTCGAGCCGGCTTTAGAATTCCGGTTGAAGATGTGGCGTACCATGTTCGTCATACGCACCATGAAGCCACCAACCGCGAGCTGACCTGCAGCTTCAAAATTCTCAGAGAAAAACTCGAGTACGGATGTGAGATCAGGGGTCGACCATTCCTGATCCATATAGCTTTCGGCGAACCCCACATCGCCGCCAGCGATCGCTCGCTTGGCGAAGTCAAAATTATGAACTTGGACGACGGCGTTTGGGCCGGGCTCACCGTGATCAAACAGAACGCTACGGCCGTCTGGCAAATCAAACCGGATCGTTCCACGCTTCGCCCGCAAAACCATCATACCTGCAAGCCTAAACCCAGCTGGAATTCCCGAGAGCCTTCGCAGCGTCTCTGGTGAGGCATGGATTAGGTTGGATTGCTGTTCAATGTCGCGGTCTAGGGTGGTGAAGCTCATGCCGTCGTCTCCGGAATTGGTGCTGTTTGTGGGGCAGCACTTCTTGATGTTGCTATTGTTGTACGCACTGGCGACTGCTTTGGTTTCGAATGATATTTCGCACCCTTGAGCCAAAGCTTCAGCGCCTGCCAATGGATCGCAGCCGTCACGCCAAGTGTTGAGAATGGTTTGGTGAGCGCCACGCCTAAAAAGGCTGCGCTCGTCACAGGAGATGATTTTGCCGAAATGGTCGCAACGTGCGACTGACCCGACTTGGTTTTGGTCGCGACCACCAAACTGAGCTGCGCCTCGCTGCGCTTTAAAGTGAATTCGTAGGCGCCTGAAACGTCAAAAAAGGGAGAGACATGAAACGCTTTATCCGTGTCATGCTGATGCCGAGACGGTTCGGGCGTCGCAGCGACATAGGTATGCGTTTCGCCGAATGTATTATTGACCTCGTAGAGAATGCCCCTGAGAGCGCCATCTGGGCCATGGCCGAGCCATAGTGAGATAGGGGCAAACTTATAGAATGCGTGCCGTGGGAAGGTGACGAGCCGGATTGCGCCGCCATCAAGCTGCACACCCGCATTCTCAAATTGCTCTTCAGCCCAGGGTCTTAGAGGTCCATCTAGGCGCGCGCCATGGTCCTTCCGATTAAAACAGAAAAGGCTTGAGCGATCGACTGCAAAGAGCG
The DNA here is from genome assembly GCA_038526515.1 of Pseudomonadota bacterium. GTDB lineage: Bacteria > Pseudomonadota > Alphaproteobacteria > Caulobacterales > Hyphomonadaceae > Henriciella. The sequence goes on from JBCBGS010000052.1 coordinate 4,000, forward strand.
CGCTTTGCCGGCTTGCTTCATCCAGTCGATCGATATCGATATCGATCATGGCCAACCCGTATTTAAACCGATGCACAAAGGGGATCGACCGTTGATGAACGGTGTGTCCTTTGAGGATTGAAAGGGCGGGTTGCTCCGTCACGATTATAGGGCTCCGAGCGCGATTTTATCAGTTTTCGGGGCATCCGTCATGGCGGAGGCGACTTCGACGCCCTCCGCGGTCCAAGGCACTTGGCCGCCGAGTGACAGGGCGCACGATAATCCTGACTTCAGCCCATCCTCATGGAAGCCGCTGCCCATCCAGGCTCCGGCAAGCCAGATCTTATCCTGTCCTTGCTCGCGTTTCAGCGCACGCACCGCTGCTTCCGCTGGCGCATCAAACTGCGGGTGAGCTTTTTCCATCGTTGCGAATGTGAGATCTGCGGCTGGAGGCGTTTCTGGGTTCAGGGTGACGAAGAGAGTTTTGTCTTCGGGCAAGTTCTGAAGCTTATTCATCCAGTAGGTGAGGCACATTTCTGGGGTGTTCTGTTTGATCACGTTCCAGCTCGCCCATGCCGCTTTCTTCTTTGGCATGAGGCTTTCATCTCGGTGGAGGTAGATTGTATTCGGCCGATACCGAACCGATCGCAGCAGGAAGTTTTTGCTTTCAAACGCAGGATCCAGGAGATCGAGCGCGGTGTCTGAATGCGTCGCGAGAATGACATCATCATAGACGGATGTCGGACCATTTTTGAGATCAATTCGAGCTTTATCGCCAAACGGTCGAATGGATTGAACGCCCGTGTTCAATCGTAGGCGATCGCCCAGAAGTGCTTCAACTTTCGAAACGTAATTGCGCGAACCACCCGTCACAGTCCGCCACTTCGGGCGTTCCTTGTGCATGAGTCGATGATTTTCGAAGAATTGGAAAAAGCTGATCGCAGGATAGTCCATCATCTCTGCTTCAGGCGTCGACCAAATGGCGCCGCCCATCGGGAGAATGTAATTGTCGAGGAAATCCTGATCAAACCCGTGTTTGCTAAGCCAGGACCCAAGCGAAACGTCCTGGATCTTCCCGGCATGGAGTTCTTCACGCGCAAGATCATTGAATTTTAGAATTGTCCGCCAGAAACGATGGAACTTTGGGCGAAAGAAGTTGCGACGTTGCGCAAAGATGCCGTTGAGCGTTGAGGCCCACTCATAGCCGTCTGGATTAGAGACCGCGAAGCTCATATCACTGGCTTCTGTCTCGACGCCCAGAGCTTCGAAGAAGCCAATCAAGTTCGGATAGTTCAGAGCGTTGTAGACGATGAAGCCAACATCGACAATGATGGGTGTTCCGTCATAATCAACGTCCATTGTGTGAGCATGACCACCCGCCCGGTCATTTGCCTCATAGACGGTAATATCAGCCGTATCCTTCAGCGCGTACGCCGCGCCCAGGCCAGAGATTCCAGATCCGATAATGGCTATCCGTTTCATGCTGCGTCTCGTCTCTCTTTGAGGGTCTCATAGGCATCGAGCGCGCGTTGGCGCCCAGACTTGTGATCTACAATTGGTTTCGGGTAGGTCTCGCCGAGTTTGACACCGGCTTGGTGCAAGATGAGGGGACCTGCTTCCCAAGGTTGATAGAGATACTTGCGTGGTAGTTCAGCGAGTTCAGGACACCATTTGCGAACATAGTCGCCGCTCTCATCAAACTTTTCGCCCTGGGTGATCGGATTGAAGACACGGAAATAGGGGGCGGCATCCGCGCCGGATCCCGCTGTCCATTGCCAGCTTGCGCTATTCGACGCCGGGTCTGCATCAACAAGCGTATCCCAGAACCAGTCTTCGCCATGTCGCCAATGAAGGAGGAGATGCTTGGTGAGAAAGCTTGCGACGATCATACGGACACGATTGTGCATCCAACCCGTGTGCCAGAGCTGGCGCATCCCAGCATCAACGATTGGATACCCGGTGAGTCCCTTTTGCCAGGCGACCAGGTTCTCTTCATCTTCGCGCCATGGCATCAAATTGAAGTCGGGCTTGAAGTTCTCAGTCGCGAGCTCTGGATTATGATAGAGCAAGACGTAGGCAAAATCGCGCCAGACAACTTCCGAAAGGAAGGTGTGTGCTCCTTTTTCGCCAACCTCTCCAGCGTCCATTTTGGATTTGGTCGCGCGCCAAATTTGCGCGGGTGATATTTCCCCGAAGGCCAAATGCGGAGAGAGACCAGACGTGCCGCGTTCTAAGTCTGGGCGATTGCGATCTTCGTTATAGTCCGACACGGAGTTGCGTAAGAAATCAGAGAGCCGCGCTTTTGCCCCCTCTTCACCAGGCGTCCAAGCCCCATCGAACCCGGTCGACCAATCTGGCTGCGATGGATGCAGTTCCCAGTCTGGAAGACTGTCAGATGTGACAGGCACATTTTGGAAGTTTGCGGGTGCAAGCACTTGCGCAGGCAACTCATAATTCGCTTGGACCGCACGCCAGTAGGGAGAGTAGACTTTATAATATCCGCCAGACCCCGTTTTTTGAGTCCATGGTTCTGTAAGGACAGTTCCGTTGAAGCTTTCGGCCTGTATGCCGGACTCTTTCAGGTGCGCTTTGATATCCGTATCAATGTCGCGGCCCGGTTGCTCATAGCGCCGGTTCCAGAACACTGCCGTCGCGCCTGTTTCGGAGATAACATTCTCAAGGACAGATTTGGCGTCGCCAGCGCGAAGTGTGAGCGCACCTCCAAGGTTTTCAATGCTGTCTTTCAGCGACTGGAGTGATTTATCGAGCCACCATTTTGAGGCACCACCCAAAGCGCGGCCTTCGTTCGTTTCCTCGAGAATATAGAGGCAAATGACGTTTCCGCCGCTGGCAGCACATGCGGCGCCCAAGGCCGGGTTATCATCGAGACGTAAATCTCGGCGAAACCACATTATTACGGGCGCTGATGATGCGTTAGTAATGACGGTTCCTCCACGCGCTTAAGCTGTATGATATTGATACGACACACTTTCCCGATCGGATTGCAAAAAAATTTGGAAACTGCAGTCCGCCACATCTGACGCTGGCGCGGCATGTGGAAACCGACTAGGCAGAGAGCATGACAAAGACCGTGATTTGCATGAAATGGGGCGAGCGCTATCCGGCTCACTTTGCCAACCGCCTCTATAATATGGTCCGCCGAAACGTGACGGGTGATCTCCGCTTTGTCTGTTTCACTGACGACAAAGAGGGCCTGTTGCCTGAGGTTGAATATCAACCGCTTCCGCCAATTGATTTGCCTGACAAATTTCGATGGTTGCCGTGGCGCAAGATCTCGCTTTGGCAGGCAGGTCTCGGCGGCCTCGAAGGCGAAGTATTATTTCTAGATGTGGATCTCATCGTCACGGGAAATATGGACCCATTTTGGGAGTTCCATCCCGGCGAAATGTGCATCGCGGAGAATTGGACCCAAAAGGGGATGGGGATTGGCAATACGTCTGTCTATAAGTGGACAATCGGTGAGCATACCGAGATTTTCGAAAAGTACATGAAAGATAGCGCGCCTATTCACGCAGAGTTTCGAGCAAGCCAACAATACGTCTCCGCAATGACTCCCAATAAAGTCTATTGGCCGGAAGAGTGGTGCGTCAGCTTCAAACATTCGCTTATGCCGAAGTTTCCACTGAACTGGTTCCAGACGCCAAAGCTACCCGAAGAAACCAAAATTGTTGCCTTTACGGGGCGTCCAGATCCTGACGAGGCGCGCGATGGTAGGTGGCAAGCCCCCCTTCACAAGAAGATCTACAAGCATGTCCGACCAACACCTTGGATCAAGGAGCACTGGCGATGAGTACAGCAGATACGAGCGCTCGGGATGCCGCCATGGCCCTGCTGACCCAGTATGGTGATGATGCCAGCGTGATTGCGACGCTGAGGGCTGCAGAAGTCGCGGCCATGGGGGATGTGGACGCCCTCGCACATTGGGACGCGGTCATTTCTTTTCTCGAAGAAGGTCCAGAGCCAGAGCAACTGAGTTGAGAGCTTCCAACGACTAACGCCATTGTGACTTCGCTTTTCGGACAAATCACTTAGACACACCAAATGCCCGACACTGTTCTTATTGAGAAATTTCAGGATCCGAAGGTCACCGTTAAAGGTGAAACACGCGCAACCGTTTCTTATGGTGCTACCAAAACCCTTTGGTTCAATACCGGCACGCTCTGCAATATTGAGTGCGTAAACTGCTATATTGAAAGCTCGCCTAAAAATGATCGTCTTGTCTATCTGACGGTCGCGGACGTGACCCCGTTTTTGGATGAACTCGACGCCGCCGGTGAGCGCAATATCGAAATCGGATTCACGGGCGGCGAGCCGTTTATGGCGCCTGAAATGCTCGACATTCTGCGTGTTGTTCTCGAGCGAGGCCACTCAGTGTTGATGCTCACCAACGCGATGCAACCGATGATGCGTCCGCGAATTAAGGGCGGGTTGATGCAATTGTTGGAGGCGTTCGGGGATCGTTTGACGATGCGCGTAAGTCTCGACCATTTTTCAGAAGAGTTTCATGACCAAGAGCGCGGCGAGGGGTCCTTCGCGCTGGCCATCAAAGGCCTGCGTTGGTTGTCAGAGAACGAGTTTAAACTTGCCCTCGCTGGCCGAACGATCTGGGGTGAGGATGAGCAGGTCGCCCGAGTTGGCTACGCTGATCTGATTGCGCGGGAAGGTTTGGCAATCGACCAGAACAATCCAAGCGAGCTGGTTCTATTTCCGGAAATGAAACCCGATGGCGACCCGCCAGAAATTACAACAGCGTGCTGGGGGATCCTAAACAAGGATCCTAATGAGCTGATGTGCGCGTCTCAGAGAATGGTCGTAAAGCGCAAGGGCGCCGGAAAAGCGTCGGTCGTGGCCTGCACGCTGGTGCCATATGATGAGCGGTTTGACCTCGGCCATACGCTGGAAGAGGCTCGGCAAGACGTGTCACTTAATCACTCATACTGTGCGAGCTTTTGCGTCTTGGGCGGTGGCAGCTGTTCGGCTTAACGCTTCGCTGTTTTCAATCCGGAGTATCGCGGTTGATCAATCTCGACTTGTGCCATCACAGTTTTCTTCAAATGCGATAAGAGGCCTGGCGTCATTGTGGTCAGCTGTCCGGACTGGATGCGCTGACTGAGCAATCGATTGAGGTCTGACGTTGATTGCTCCTCAGACTCGTCAAGGAGTTCGATTAAGCCTTTGCGTTCCTCTGCTTCTGCGCTTGGGCGTTGTTCTAAGTCTCTCAAAACGGTCGCCAATGCATTGCTGGCAACGCGGGCATGAAATGCAGCATGCCCTGTGAGTTGCGGACCTGCGGTGTCATCAATGAAAGACTTCACGGCGGCGACCAATTCCGACACGCTTGGCTGATCATGCATGTGCCGTCTCCAATAGGTTGATGAGATCGATTTCCGTTTCAGAGACGCGGCGTCCGATGGCAGCACGTTCGACGCTCGGGTCAGCGCCAGATCGGTACGCTTCATACATGATCATGCACATAATCCCCCATTTCAGGGTGCCGAGCATTTCCCACCAATCGATGTCATTGGAGGTGAAGTCTGTTCCGCGCTTTTGGTTATACGCGCCGAGTAAGTCGGAGATCTGACCAAATCCGCCAACGCGATTTTGGCTCTGTCCAAACCGCCATGAATTAACGCACAGCCAGGCGATATCTTCTCTGGGGTCGCCCAAATGCGCGAGCTCCCAATCGAGAACTGCAACAAGACCATTGTCATCAATCATAAGATTGCCGAGCCGGAAATCCCCGTGAACCAGAACAGCCTCAAGCGGCGTTGGCGCATTCGATTTCAGCCATTGCAGAGTGAGTTCGAAAACTGGGCGAGGAACATCGAAGCCGCGATAAATTTCCTCATATTGAGCGATCTGGGCCAAGCCATCGCTGAGTTGGAGTTCGCTCGGTAGTCCCTCCAGAGGAATAGAATGGATATCCGCCAACGCATTTCCGCATTGCGCGGCAAGCTTGCTTCTAGCCGCAGCGAATTCGTCATTTCGCAGGATGGGCCGCGCAATCGTCTCGCCCAGGACGCGGCTCATCAGAAAGCCGTCACCCAGGCCTTCGTCTGGTGTCAGAACATGAAGCACTTTTGGAACGGGAACCCCGGCTAGACCCGCTGCTTCTATGAGTTTGGCTTCTGCAGGTAATCCGATGGCGGCAGACGAACGCGCCATGCTGGTTCCACCCGGCGCGCGCCTAAGGATTGAGGAATGATCCTCGTTGCTGAGCGCCCAAGTTTCCTGACTGGCGCCGCCGGATAGTCGTTTGAACGTCTCAAGAGACTGCGAGTCTCCGAAAACTCTTGTGAAAAGAGTGTGAAGACCGGTTTCAAAGTCAGAATTGTTTCCCATCTTTGCCACAATTAACGTCAAACTAGGTATCGCCAAGCTATAACGGCGCGGTAGGCCTGGCTAAGGATTATGCGATGTCAAAGGGTAAGACCCCTGGAGAAATGATTTCAGATGTGAATAAGCCCAAACCGTTGGGATTGTTCGCTTGGCTGCGCGGACGATTTTTCGCCGGCATGGTGATCGCTGCGCCCTTGGCAGCAACCTTCTTTATCCTGCAGTTTCTGATTACGTTCATTGATAATCGCGTGAAGCCATTGCTTCCGCCGCTGCTTCAGCCCGAGACTTACACAAACTATGCGATACCGGGCTTTGGTGTTTTGGTCTTGGTCGTGGCGCTGACCATTTTGGGCGCCATTACAGCGAACTTGGTAGGACGCTCTTTGCTAAGGGCGACGGACCGAATTCTAAGCCGAATTCCAATCGTGAAGAACGTGTATGCGGCGATTAAGCAGCTGACAGAAGTCCTCGCCAACAATCAACAAGCGAGTTTCGATCGCTGCGTAATGGTTGAATATCCGAAGAAAGACTCTTGGTGCATTGCGTTTGTGTCGTCTCACGCTCAAGGCGAAATCGGTACTAAGCTTGGGACAAGTAAGATCGGCGTCTTCGTTCCAACAACGCCAAACCCAACCTCGGGTTTTCTCATCTATGTCGAAGAGTCGGAGACAATTGCGCTCGATATGACGGTTGAGGAGGGGGCCAAGATGATCCTGACAGCCGGATTGGTTGTGCCGGACTTTGATCCGGAAAATCCTCAAGTATCAGTCGCTGAACCTGAGGTCCGGACTGAGAAGTTGACTGAGCAGGCCTAAGCCTTCAGCGCGTGATTTCGAAATCGCATCCGCGGTTTCGACCGCGCTTTGCGCGTCCTTGCGTGCGGTCTCGATTAGATCGGAATGCTCCGGAAGGTTTATCAAGCGATAATCGACCAGGCCGGATTGAGCTTTACCGAGCAAGTCACCCGGGCCACGAAGTCGGAAGTCGGCTTCGGCAATCTCGAAACCGTCTTCGGTTTGGCGCAGCGTATCCAATCGTTCGCGCGCCATTTCTGTCAGAGGGGCGCGGTAAAGCAGGAGACAGAAACTCTTCTGTGATCCCCGGCCGACGCGTCCGCGCAATTGGTGAAGTTGCGCCAACCCAAAGCCCTCAGCGCGTTCAATGACCATAATCGTGGCCTCTGGCACATCGACCCCAACTTCAATTACTGTCGTTGCGACCAAAACGCGGGTCTTGCCGGTTCGGAAAGCTTCCAGAGCGGCGTCTTTCTCTTCGCCTTTCATGCGCCCATGAACCAGGCCGACATCCGTGTTCAGCGCATCTCGTAGCATCGCAGCGCGAGACACTGCGGAGCTCGAGTCTTCGTCATCTGCGTCTACGCGCGGGCAAACCCAAAAGACCCTTTCCCCCCGCGCGAGCGCGCGCCCAACCGCGTCTTTAACATCGTTCAGGCGGGTATCGGGAATGGCTCTTGTTTCGACCGGCTGTCGGCCAGCGGGTTTTTCGTCCAGGATCGAGACGTCGAGATCGCCATGTACTGTTTGCGCGAGTGTTCGTGGGATTGGGGTCGCGGACATAACCAGCATATGCGGAGCTTTACCCTTGCTCATCAGTTTCATGCGGTCGGCAACCCCGAACCGGTGTTGCTCGTCCACGATCACCATCGCGAGGCGTTTGAAGGCGACCCCTTCTTGAAAGAGGGCATGCGTTCCAGCGATCACTTGGATCGACCCATCTGCCAGACCCATGAGTGTCGCTTCCCGCGTTTTTCCCTTATCCCGGCCAGTCAGAACGGCAACCTCATAGCCAAGCGGTGAGAGTAGGGCGTCCAGCGTGTCATATTGTTGGCGTGCTAAGACCTCGGTCGGCGCCATGAACGCGGTCTGAAACCCGCCCTCTGCGGCCTGAACAGCCGCGAAAGCCCCTACGAGCGTTTTACCGGCCCCAACATCGCCCTGGAGTATACGTCGCATGGGATGGCTTTCTGCGAGGTCCGCCATGATTTCCTTGGTCGATCGAATTTGCGCGCTCGTTGGCGTGTAAGGCAGCGTTTTGACGAGCCTATTCAAAGCTTCACTTTGAGGTGGGACTGAATTTGCGGATTGCGCGCGGCGAGTTGTTCGGACACGAGCAAAACTCAACTCCCGTGCTAAGGCTTCATCATAGGCCAACCGCTTGCGCGCCGCCGCTATCTTATCCTCGTCAAACGCCTCGGGCGCATGAACCCAAGTGAGGGCCGACTTGAACCCTGGCCACGCTTGCGCGTCCAACAGGTGGGGATCGATCCACTCCGGAAGCGCCTCATCAACGAACTCTAAAGCGGCCTTCGCAGTCGCATGGACTCGTTTGTTCGTGAGCCCAGCCGTAAGCGGATAGATGGGCTCAACGGGTGGAGGATTTTCGCCTTTGGCTGGGTCTAAGATAAAATCGGGGTGACTCATCTGTCGCTCGCCCTGCCACTCGGTCACTTTTCCAGAAACGATCCGTTCCTTGCCGACGGGAAATTGGCTCTGTAGCCATCGCCCGTCTGCACGGAAGAATGTGAGCGTTAAGAAGCCTGATCCATCGAACATTTGAACGCGGGTCGGTGCGCGGTCATTATATGGCGCTTTAACTGCGTGCACTTCCCCACGAACCGTCGCGATTTCGTCAGGAACGACATCGTCGAAACTGTCCCGAGGACGCCGATCCAGCCAGCGCTCAGGCATATGTATGAGCAGATCCCAAACCGTTTCTCCGCCCACGAGGCGCTCAAGAACCGGTTTCAGCTTTGGCCCAATGCCGGGTAGGGCATCTAGCGGTTGAAACAAAGGAAAGAGGCGCTCATCTCGCATAATGCTCTTATGGGCCAAACCGATCCGGGCTTACAAGAGCTATAGCAGGCCGCGACAGGATAACCCTGTGCAGAAGCGAGGCGGTGAACTATCTCTCCAAAGGACAGGAGATTTTGCCATGAGTACAGACCAATTGAACGAACGTCGGCGCAAGCTGAAATTTCGCGCATGGCGTCGTGGGTTTCGGGAAATGGATCTGCTGATGGGGTCGTTCGCTGATGCACATATTGCTGGTTTGAACGAAGATGATCTTTCGGAATTTGAGCGGTTGCTCTCCACGCCGGATTGGGAAGTCTACGCGTGGCTCATTGGCCAGAAAACGGTACCTGGAAATTATGAAAGCGACCTGCTCACGCGCATGATGGAATTCAGATACGAAGCCCACGCGGGCTAGGGTGTTGGCTTCTCATTTCTGTTAAATTTCATCGAAAATTGAAGATACAACCTTAAGTGGATGTTGTTCATTCTTTGGTAAGTCGTCCCCAAGCGTGGGATGATCATCATGTTGAACAAGCTATTCAAAAACGAGCGCGGCAATGTCGTAATGATATTTGCTCTGGCCTTGGTTCCAATACTCGCGGTTGCTGGAACAGCAATCGATATTTCGCGTATGCAATCGGCGAAGATCCAGATGAGTTCGCTCTTGGACCAGGCTGTTCTGGCATCTGCAAACCTATCTTACACGGATGAGCCAGAAGCGCTCATTGAAGACTGGATGAAATCGCAGGTCAGCCAATTTGGCTATGACCCGGCTGATTTGGAAGTGACTGTCGTCTCGAACGTCGCGTTGAACTCCAAAGACGTGACGGCGACTGCCCGTCTCACGATGGATACGGCGATCATGTATATGTTCGGCCAGGATCGGGTCACCATCGAGGTCGATTCAACTGCGGTTCAATCGATCACGAATATCGAGATCGCTATGGTGCTCGACATTTCATCTTCTATGCGAGGGAACCGACTGACGAGTTTGAAGGCGGCGTCGACCGACTTTATCGACATCATGCTGACGCCCGATACGCTTAGCACCACATCGATCAATGTTGTTCCGTTTGGCGGCACTGTGAATATTGGGGACTCGCTCTTCAACAAGTTCGCCGTTCCGATGCTGGCGCCTACAACCATCGTTGATCCGGATGAAGACGACTATGACATCGGCACGAATGTCGAAACGAGCCCGTTCCGGTTTACGAATGGGGAGACTTGTATCGAGGCCATTCAAGACGATTATGATACAGAGCTGTTACCTCTCGCTGATCGCGGACAAGTTCCTGACTTCTGGCGTTGGTGGAACAACCATCCGTGGTGCCCGGAGGATGCAAGCGCTGTCTTCCTGAACTCTAGCAATCCAACCGCCCTGAAAAACCATCTCAATGGCATGGTACTGTCGGACGGCACCGGCATGGATATTGGGACCATGTGGGGCTTGAAAGTCCTCTCTCCGAGCTTCCGCGGCGAGCTAGGTGGCGATTACCCAGGACGTCCGCTGGAATTCGATGTTCTGGAGTCGCAGAAAGTGATGATCGTTATGACCGACGGTGCGATTACCGCGCAAAACCGGCCTGAAGATCCAGACGTTGGAAACGTGCATACCAATCGACCTTGGAATAGAGCGCCGCACACAAGCGCGATTTCCAACCAAGGCAACCGTCAAAACATGCAGACGACCCGGGGTCGCGGGAGCGCAACGACATCGTCTTCGAACAATAGTGGCGTGGGCCGGTTCAAGAAGGCGTGCGAAGAAGCGAAGGCACGCGGAGTTCAGGTCTTCACGATCGGCTTTCAAATCCGCTCTGGTTCGCTTCCTGATCGGATTCTAGAGGAGTGCGCGACCAGCACATCCTATTACTATCACGTTGAAGGGCTTGATCTCACGGCCACGTTCCAATCGATCGCGGCCCAGGTGAACGCCCTACGCATCACGCAATAATCGAGAACCTGACCGATTAAAGAAAAGGCCGCCCGGAAACGAGCGGCCTTTTTGCTTTTTTGCAGAAGAGATCGACCTATTCGTCGCCTTCTGGAGCTGTGTCGAGTTCAGCAGCCGCTTCAGCCATTTCTGAAGCTTGCTCTTCCGCCGCAGCCATTTGCTCAGCTTGCAGCGTTTCGATGATGTTCTCACCAGCTGCCTGACGCTCAGCTTCATCTTCTGAACGAGCGACGTTGATCGTGACATCAACGCTGACTTCCGCGTGAAGACGAATGCCGACTTCATGCAGACCGAGCGTTTTGATCGGAGCGTTCAAGCGAACTTGCTCGCGCTTAATAGCGTGACCAGCGTTTCCAGCAGCTTCGACAATGTCGCGTGCAGAAACAGAGCCGTAAAGCTGTCCGGTTGCGCCAGACTGACGGATCAACACGAATGTATTGCCGTTGAGGCTTTCACCAGACTTTGTCGCAGCGTCGCGAGCTTCAGCGTTACGCTTTTCAAGCGCATCGCGTTCCGCTTCGAAGCGGGCACGGTTCTGATTGTTTGCGATCAGCGCTTTGCCTTTCGGCAGCAGGAAGTTACGGGCAAAGCCGTTCTTCACGCTAACCTCGTCGCCGAGGCCGCCAAGATTTTCAACGCGTTCGAGGAGAATAACTTGCATTGGTCTGTCTCCCTTACTTCACGGTGAATGGCAGCAGAGCAAGCATGCGCGCGCGCTTGATTGCTTTTGCCAGTTTACGCTGGTTCTTGAAGTTCACAGCCGTGATCCGAGATGGCACGATTTTGCCCTTCTCAGAGATGTAACGCTGAAGAAGCTTCACGTCTTTGTAGTCGATTTTCGGAGCTTTCGCGCCGGAAAACGGATCAACCTTACGGCGACGGCCGAAAGAACGGCGTGCCGGAATATTGGTGATGTTCATGCCCGTAGTGTTTCTAGAAGCCATGATAAGTGTTCCTTCTTCTAGTCGTCGCGACGGTTTTTACGGCTCATCATAGGAGAAGGGTTCTCGTCGAGCTCTTCTACTTTGATGGTCATGTAGCGCATGATGTCGTCGGAGATGCGATGCTGACGCTCCAGTTCGTGGATTGCTTCAGCAGGTCCGTCGATGTTCAGAAGGGAATAGTGTCCCTTACGCTGCTTGTTGATCGGGTATGAAAGATTGCGAAGTCCCCAATATTCGGACTTAGCGACTTTCGCGCCTTGCTTGTCGAGGAATGTCGACAGTTCTTCCATCAAACCTTCAACTTGTGCAGGTGAGATGTCCGGCCTCGCGATGAGGACGTGCTCATAAAATGCCATATTGTCTTTCCCAAAGTTCTGGTCTGCGGCGCGGATGGGCGGGAAAACCCTTCCACGATGGCCCCTCTTGCTCGGCTCATTCCGAGGTTGAGGACCGCAAACCTTGCGAAGCGCGTCGTAAAGCAAAACTGCGCTGAAGAATCAAGCCTAAAGATACATGCTTTGCACAATAACCACCGGCTTATCGATCAAACATCAGTTTGCCAATTCGGTCATACCCATTCGT
>JBCBGS010000053.1:0-16270 GCA_038526515.1 Pseudomonadota bacterium
CGATCTATCGTGAAGCACCGGCGATTACGGAACAGCCCAAAGTTGATGGCACGGACTTCTATATGTTCCGCAGCTATGAAAGTGGTCGTCAGGACTATGTAACATTCATCGCCAATTATCAGCCAATTCAGGCGCCATATGGCGGACCGAACTATTTCACCATGGATCCGGACGCCTTGTACGAAATCCATATCGATGTTGACGGAAATGCCGAAGAAGACATCACGTTCCAGTTCGATTTTGATAACGAACTCGTCGACGGAACCGGAATTACCGTTCCAGTTGGTAACGAAACACTCGCTATCCCATTGCGGGCGGCGGGAGCTGTTACAGGCCCAAACAGCGCGACGCTTGGTGAGATCGAAAGCTATGAACTGTCCATGGTGACGGGCGATCGTCGCAGCGGAGAGCGTAGCTCGCTTGGTACCTTCCAAAAGCCGCTCGATAATATCGGGAATAAGACGATCCCAGATTACGCCTCTTACGCAAACGGTTTCATCAACGACGTTACAATTCCTGGGTGCGGTTCGGGCCGCGTCTTTGTCGGTCAGAGAGCTGAAGCATTCGCCGTAAATCTGGGCGAAGTCTTTGATCTCGTGAACTTCGTGCCAATCGATGGCGCGGTTCCCCTCGATGCAGCAGGAACAGTCTTTCCCGGCGGCATCACACAAGATCGCGCCAATGACGATCTCATCGGCCGGGCGAATGTCACATCCATCGCGCTGGAGGTCCCTATCGACTGCCTCGACAGCGACGGAGATGGAATCATTGGGGCTTGGACAACTGCGAGCCTGCCACAAGCGGAAATTGAAGATCCATCTCCAACTTATGAACAGCCTTCCCTCTTCGGAGGTGCTTTCGTTCAGCAATCCAGACTGTCTGCGCCTCTGGTCAATGAGCTTGTAATCGGATTGCCGGACAAAGACTTGTTCAATGCTGCCGAGCCAACCCAGGATGGTGCACTGGCACAATATGTCACCAATCCGACGCTTCCCTTCTTGTTGGACGTCCTTTTCCGAGACGCGGTCAATTCGACTTTGGGAACGGATATCGCAGATCTCGCGCCTACGAACCTTCCGCGCGAAGATTTGATTGCGGCATTCCTGACCGGTTTTCCAGGTCTAAACAGCCCAGCGAACGTGGTGCCATCTGAAATGATGCGCTTGAACATGGGTGTGCCTGCGACGCCGCGCGACGAGCAGAGTACTTTCGGTGTAGTTGCGGAGGATCTCGCCGGCTTCCCAAACGGTCGCCGTCCGGGTGATGACACAGTCGACATCGCGCTTCGCGTGGTTATGGGCGCGCTTTGCCATCCGGTCCCACTCGGAGCAGAGCTTGGCGTCGACGGTGCTGTCGAAGACACAGACACTGACCTGATCAATCTTGGTCTTTGTGACCCGTCAGACGCGGCAGTTGGAACTGTTCCGTTCACCGATGGGGCACCGATCAGCGCAAGCGAACTGAAGGATGTGTTTCCATATCTGAATGATCCCATCGCTGGCTCCCCAAACAACTAAGAAAGGCGGTTGATAATGCCAATATCAGATCCAAACCTCTCCCGCGCAATCTTACTCGCGAGTGCTACCGTTTTGGCACTCGGGGGGTGCTCGGGGTCATCGGATGGAGGAGTCGGAGTTCCTCCCGTGATGTCTCCCCCACCCCCTCCTCCGCCACCTCCTCCGCCTCCACCGCCACCGCCTCCGAGTGGCGAGGACCCAACGGAAGCTTTCGGTAGCGGTTTTAAGGCCGCGTTCGACATCGACCGGTTCGGCGAGCCGATCGATCCAAACAGCGGCACGATCACGGCGGTCGATCCAAATTCTGATCCGGTGGATGTCCCTGATCAGACCTAACAGAAACGAGGATTGAAAATATGTCTGGCGATGATCTAACCGATCATCGCCAGATTTTTGTCTCGGAAAACACGTTAAATAACTTTGCTCTTGTCCAGAATTATCGCCGGAAGTTCGGAGACGACCAAGACAAAGCAGATTTCACTATCATCAATGATGGGCGAGTGCGTTTCATCCGCGCTAATGCATTGAACATCGCCGCGAACATAGTGCGTGCCAGCGTCAGTGTATGCGCCGTGCAGGACCAGGGATACTTCTTCAGAACCATGTCCATGGGTCGGGAAGACGGCTCCCGGCTCACACTTCAAAATTCGTGCGCGAACACCCTCTGGCCCCTCGGTCAGAACTGCCCGCTCAATCCCTTCAAAACACGGAACCCAGTTGAGCTCATAAAGGGCTTTCGCGCCCGTTAGTGTTTCCAAATATTCGATCAAAGTATTGGGCAAACCTTCGCCCATATCATCAGACTGCGCCGCCATTTGAGGTCCCGCTGAAGCGGTCGACACGGTCTCAAGTAAGTTCGAAGGCGGCGTTGGGGACGATTGCGCGGAGTCGATCGAAAGCCCTGCGAGCAAGGCCCCAGCTATCTCCTGATGAAACCTAAAATCCTCATGAGACGCAGTACTGATGGCGAGGTGTGATGCGACGAGGACTTCAAAGTCTGCGTCCAAGGCACCACTGGTATACTCCGACAGCAAATGGTCTGGTAATCCATACTTGCTCATTGGCTGACCTCCATAGAGGCACGAATCTTTTTGAGCGCCAAACGCAGTCTCGATTTGATGGTGTTCAGCGGCACTCCGAGCTTATCCGCCAACACGGCCTGTTTCATGCCATCGACATAGATGGCGGTCAGAACGATTGCCTGGTCCTCTGGGAGCGACGCTATGGCATTTTGTAAGGCCAACTCGCGTTCTTTTCTCTGCAAAGCTTGGTCAGGCGAAGCTGGTTCGTGCGGCGTGAGAGCCGGATCGGTGTAATCGATCTCAGAGCGTTTCTCTTTGCGGATCACGTCAATCAATTGATTGCGCGCAAGGGTAAATATCCAAGTCGGCGCCGAGGATTTACGCGCGTCAAACAAGGGAGCTTTTTCCCAAATTTTCGCCATGACATCTTGCATGATCTCTTGGCTTCGCCGCGACTCAAGCCCTCGTCGTTCAAAGAAAACGATCAATCGAGGTGCGAAATAAACGTACAATTCTTCAAACGCCAGTCGATCTTGCGTATCTCGCAATCTCTCCAGCGCAGCTGACTGCGCAGCCGTGCGTTCCGCGTCGCCGAATTGCAGGCGACCGCGGTTGGAGTTCTGACCTGATCGGACTCCTTGCGGCATCCCTCGCTCCACACAGCGTTGGAGCTCTACTAAGCGCAAATTCGTCTTGAACGCGAGTGTTTTTCCCCCGTTTTTAGGGGGAAAAAGCGCGATGCTGGGATAATCTACTTGCGCGTATCTCGGGCTAGATGAAATCATTCAAACTTCGGCCCTTCAATTTCTGACGTAGGTTGATCATTCCGCGCCGTCCCCATGATCGAGCGGTATTGGGGGAAGCGTTCATACGCGCAGCCACTTCATCGAAAGTGAGGTCCTCAAAATAGTGAAGTTGGAGGGCTTCTCTTTGTTTTACAGGCAGCGTTTCTAAGTGTTCAGATAGAACATCTCGCGTGCTCCGTAGCATCTCGCGTTCTAGCAGCGAAGGAGCGCCATCTTCCATCTCTTGGACGGCGTCATCCGAGACCAAATTGTATCGCCGCCGGCGCATGATATCGATCGCGGTGTTTCTTGCGACCACGATCATCCAAGTCAATGCTTTGCCTTTGTCCGGATTGTAACGGTTCGCTCGCTTCCACAACGCCATGTAAACAAGTTGCAAAGCATCGGACGCTTCCTGCTCGCTACCCAACTGCTTAATTAGCAAGGCTAACAGGCGACTGGACGTGGCTTTGTAGAGATTTCGGAACGCTGCCTTATCTTTCGAAGCGACGCGCTGAAGTAAGACGGCAAGATCGTCCTGCTCAGTTTTTCGTATAGCCCGTCCGGTCATCGCCATCGCCTTTTTTTATTCGCTTGATGGGGATTACGTGCGCCGCGCAAAAAGGTTCACTCGACGAGCAGATTTTTTTGTGACCCTTAAAATATTAGCGACAATGGCAGGGTTTTCTGGCTGGATGAGCCCCCTCCCCAAATGATGCTGGAAACGGGTTCGCGTCATACTGACGGCACTAAGAAATAACTCATTCGCTCCCCGGAGCAGACTTTTTCAGGGCCTCCTCCAGTGCATCTTCACTGGTGAGATACTCATCCCCAATCTCAGGCAAAGGTTGATCGATCGGGATCATGACCAACGCAAGCGGGTTCGGACGTAGGTCCAGCATCGCGCCAGAGACCAAGTCGACACCGAGGAAGAGAACGCCGATACCGGCGGCTCCCGTCGCCGCCGCAGAGCCGGCACCCGCGGATGCCGCTGAGCTCGACATTCCCGCCGTGGCAACCGCACTGAGTGCGGATGCCGTGCTACTTATCAGTGAATAGGAGACAATGTAGGCGCCCGTAGCGCCTGTAACGGCTCCAGCGGCTGATGATTGCGCACCGCCGCGCCCAAAACCGCTGGTAACCTGCACCGTTGCTGGGTGGTAGCCCTCCAGCGTCACAACGACTTCGAACTCTGACTTTCTAGAGATTTCGAATGCGCAAGGTGTGGCGGAGCATGAGTGGTACTCAGGATCTGATCGATCCCATTTCACCACTTCTAGATTTGTGGTGACCGAGGCGCCGGGAGGCTCGGTCACAACATTAAAGTCTGTATTTGGACCGCGGATCAGCGTGGCGCAGCCAGCGAGTGTCCATGCAGCCGCGGCAGTCAATGCAAACTGTCTTGCCGTCCTGCTGAATCGGATAAGGTCGAGATGTTTGAGGATGTGCATCCTAAAGCTCCGTAGTTTTCTGTGCGGGAGCATGCGGTTGAACGGGCAAACATCTCAATCCAAAAATTTGTATGACGGGTATGCGTCCGGTGTGGAGAAGCCTAAAACTCCGGAAGGTCCACTTTTATCACACGTCCATCGACAGAGTCGCCGCGCATAAATTCTTGGATCACGTCCGTAACCTCGGGTGACTGCATAAAGACGTTATGTCCACCATTCTCGACAACCACGATTTGCCGATTGGAAAGGCCAGCGGTCGCTTCTAGGCCACTCTTTGGATAGGTCCGTCCATCCAGAGTGCCGGATATGACAAGCGTTGGCACAGCTGAGGATGGCGCGGTTCGAAAAACCTCTCCAAGATCAAGCGATGGGTCCACGGTTTCCAAGTGACCGCTGAAATTCATGTGCGGCCCCATCAGCGCAGACTCCGCCTGCTGATTGATCATCTCTCGCCGCTCCGTGCTGGAACCAGAAGCAACATCCATGAGAACGGTCATGGGCCGAAAAGAGATGGCTGTGTCGGTTGGGTCAATTGCGCGCTGAAGCAACGCGATGAGCGGCGCTGTGTCGCCTTCATCTAGGGTACGGTAAACATCTAAGATCCAAACCGCGCGGGCAGGATCCGCTATCAAAGCAGACGTGAATTTTTGTAGGTGTCGCTTCTGCAGCAGGAAAGGCGCGGTGCTGCCATCACGCATTGGGACTTCGACCAGAAGCGGTTCCTCTTCCAGCCCAGCCAAAACGCGCGCGATAAGAGCTTTCACGTCTGGGTATTTCTCTTTTGCGGCTGGTACCGTATCGATCGCCGCTTGTAGCCGATCGAAGTATTGGTCAGCGCGTCTGGGTTGCTTCACGGTCTGGTCGAGCCCTTCGACCGCAGTCATAACCACTCGTCCAATGCGATCATCAATTTGCTGTAAGGCCGCCAGTGAGAGGTGTGAGCCATAAGAGATGCCCCACAGATCAACCTTCTCGGCCCCCAAATGACGACGCAAGGCATCGAGATCGGCCACACTCTGCGTAGTCGTATAGCCATGCACATCAATGTTCTCGGACTTCCAGTATTCGATACATTCGGCGAAAGCGGAACGCTCGAGCGCGAAAAAGTCTTGGTCGGATGTCGGTTCAGTCATGCTGAGGTGCTGGGACGATGTGCAATTGGGCAAGTCGTTTGAAGCGCCTGTACCGCGCTGGTCAAAGGCGATCACATCTCCAAACTCGCGCATCGCCATGAAGAGCGGGAAGCGTCTGTGTTTCGCTGTTTGAATACCCGAACCGCCAGGCCCTCCGGACAGGTAGATAATTGGCGCTCCCGATGTATTCCCAGTCGCGGGAAATCGAACATATTTCAGGGTGATGTCGCGACTTTCCGGGGCGCTATGATTTTCGGGTACGGTGAGGCTGCCTTCAAAAGCATCGACTGTATCGCCAGCTTCTGACTCGAAGACTATGGCTGTCTCGCCAGGTCGAGTTTGTGCGTTCGCTAAGGCGGCATAAGACACCAGAACGGCGACTGGGAGGAATATGGACCGGATCTTCATAGGTTCGTCTCTCTATTGCTTGGATTGCGCTAAACCTAAGAGATCATGGGAGAAAAAAATGCGCCGATTGAACGAACGGTAGTGAATTTCTGGCGAATGGCGGTGTCCGGTGGCGCCATTCGCGTCTACGGTGGGTTATGTTTCGAATTCTATCTGTCCTGCTGCTGAGTCAGCTTTTCTTGTTCTCGGCAAACGCGCAGATCGGCGATTTGGCCATCCTAGATTTTAACGATGTTAGAATGTGTCCAGCGGACGCAGGACAAACCAGTCCGCCCGATTTTAATGCGCCACCATGCGAACGCGTGAGGGCCGAAGATATCGATCCGCAAGGGACACTGATCTGGGTCAAGACGACCGTAGAATTAGCATCGACGCGCGGCACAAATGGCGGGCCTCTGTCGCTTTACGTCTCAGGCAAAATGGCCAGCAAGGTTTACTTAAACGGCGTATTCGTCGGCTCCAACGGGCAACCGGCCGCAGAAAAAGCGCTCGAGACCCCAGGTAAAATGGATGTCGAGCTATATCCGCCTCAAGACTTGTTTCGCGTTGGTGAAAATGACGTCGTTTTCCTCGCTTCAGCGCACCATGGCGTGATCGACCTTTATCGCCCCTTGCACCTTGTCGGGATCGCTCCGACAGGAGCGTTCTCAAACTTTTCCTTTGTACGGTTCGACCTCTCCCTCGTCACGCTCAGCTTATTTTTGCTCGGCGCATTATACTTCGGTTTGATGGCAGTGATTGGAACGTCTCGAGATCGCTCGGCAGTACTGAGCATGATCTGCTTGTTTGCTGCCGGACAATTGCTCTCCGAAACGCTGCGCGGTTTCGTATCTTACGCTTATCCGATCCATGACATTCGCCTGATCGCAATTATGGGCTTCTCTCTCGCCTTTGGCTTGAGCATCGCTTTTCATATTTTTCGAACGTTCCAGGCAAAGAACACGCTGCTTTGGATGGGCGGGCTCGCTGGAGTTTCCATGCTGGCAATATTGAGCACTCGAGGGTTCGACTACAAAGCCTTGATGGGGATGTCTGTGCCACTGATGGGCGCTTTGATCGCCACCGGTGTTTGGACTTATCAAAATCGACCCCGGGCGTTCCTCCACTTCATTTCTTTGCTCGTTTTCCTGCTGGCAATCGCGCTGTTTAGGGGCCTATTCCTCGACACCATTTTCTTCCTGCTAGTGGCACTCTTCCTGCTATTTTTGTTTCTGGAACAGGCCGTCATCTTGGCGTTTGAAGAACGCGAGCGACGTAGTGAGGAAGCTCGCGCAAACCGGTTGGAACAGGTCTTGGCCGAGGTAGAACAACGCGCGGAGACCAGTCATCTTAATGTTAAAAGCGCGGGAAAGATCGAACGGATCGCAACCAGCCAAATTGTTCACTGCCGGGGTGCAGGCGGATATTCTGAGATCTCTCTGGTCGGCGGACGCACCGTGTTACACTCGGTCAGCCTGAACGAGCTGGAAGATGCATTGCCAGCGATTTTTCTGCGCGTGCATAGGTCTCATTTGATCAATATCATGTTTGTTGAGGCCCTCACCCGCGACCCGTCGGGTACGGGCTCATTGAGACTGAAAGATGATGTTTCAGTGCCCGTGAGTCGACGAATAATGCCCAAAGTCCGGGAGGCATTGGGTTAAGCGTAGATTTAACAATGCATCCCATCTCAATGCGCCATTGTGTTTATGGAATGAGACGCTACATCCCGGGCGATCATGCTGACGATTTCAAACCTCGACTACCGCGTAGAAGCCAGGCCGCTCTTTGAGGGCGCCTCGGCGACGATTTCGAGAGGTTGGAAAGTTGGACTTGTCGGCCGCAACGGCACGGGTAAATCAACGCTCCTCCGGCTGATTAGGGAAGATGTTGAAAACCCAAGCGGCGACAGCTCAATTCGCCTCAGCACGGGGGCCCGCCTTGGTTGGGTCGCCCAAGAAGTCGCCCCTGGCGACGAAACCATCTTAGACATCGTCCTGGCCTGCGACGAGGAGCGCGCGGCCCTGATGGCGGAAGCCGACACAGCAACCGACCCAAACCGGATCGCTGAGATTCACACGCGATTGGTCGACATCGATGCGTGGTCCGCCGAGGCGCGCGCCGCAGAGGTCTTGATGGGCTTAGGCTTCACGCACGCAGACTTGGCACGGCCAACCCGGGAATTTTCAGGCGGGTGGCGGATGCGGGCAGCGATTGCCGGTGTTCTATTCTCTGAACCCGATCTTCTCTTGCTCGACGAGCCAACAAATTATCTCGATCTTGAGGGCGCGGCGTGGCTTGAAGCCTACATCAAACGCTATCCGCATACTGTGATCATTGTTTCGCACGATCGAGAACTGCTTAACCGATGCGTCACCCATACAATGGCGCTTGAGCATAGACAGCTTTCGATCTGCCCGGGCGGCTATGATGATTGGCTGAAGCTACGGGCTGCTAAAGTCGCACAATTGGAAGCCCAGCGCGCAAAACAGGAAGCTGATCGCGCGCATTTACAAGCCTTTGTCGACCGCTTCCGCGCTAAAGCGTCAAAAGCACGTCAGGCCCAGTCGCGGGTCAAAATGCTCGAACGCATGCAAGACATTACGATCCCGATTAGCGAACGCACCACGCCGTTCTCTTTCACAACACCAGAAGGCAAGTTGGCGCCGCCTATGTTGGAATTACAAGGCGCAACTCTCGGTTATGGCGACGACGCGATCATTCTGGATGAGGTCAACCTGCGTCTCGATCCCGATGACCGCATCGCGATCGTCGGAACCAATGGCCAAGGTAAAACGACTTTGGTCAAATCAATCGCTGAACGTCTGCCTCTGATGGGCGGAGAGCGTGTTATGCCGAAAGCGGTGACCATCGGCTATTTCTCGCAAGATCAAATGGATGAGCTCACACTGGGCGAGACTGTGCTGGACCACGTGCGCCGAGCTTTGCCGCGTGAGACCAGCATCGCTCGCCAGCGCGCCGTTGCGGCCGGAATGGGCTTTTCACACGAGAAAGTCGAAACCAAAGTCGACAAACTATCGGGCGGTGAGAAGGTCCGGCTCTTGCTCGGTTTGATGGCGATTGAGCAGCCGCATGTTCTGATCCTGGATGAGCCGACCTCTCACCTGGATATCGACAGCCGCGAAGCGCTGATCTACGCCCTCAACGACTTCCAAGGCGCGGTATTGCTGATCACGCATGACGTCTATCTCGCCGAGGCAACAGCAGATCAGCTTTGGCTCGTCAAAGATGGTAAGGCGGTACGCTATGATGGCGACTTGCAAGACTATCGCGCGCTGGTGCTTAAGGCCGACCGCGACCAGGATGCAGCGAAGGATAAGAGAAACAAATCCGTGACCTCGGCCGCCGCGCCTGCCGCGGAAAAGCCAGTTGCTCCAGTTGATAAAGCCGAGGCGCGACGTCGTGCATCCGAAGCTCGCAAAGCTGCGCAACCGTTGAAGGATAAAGCTAAAAAAGCTGAACAAAGGATGGCTCAAGCGTCAAAACGGATCGAGGACATCGATGCGGATTTAGCAACCCCGGGCCTAGCGTCTGAGGCCCTGCAAGACTTGATGCGCGACCGTGCCGCACAGGTGAACGACTTAGACCAAGCCGAAGTGGATTGGCTTGAAGCCACCGAGGCCTATGAGGAAATGGTCAGCGGCGCCTCTTAGGTTCCTCTCTACATGGGCTTTCTACGGGACGTTCAGTTCGCGGGTTGCAACAGTTTAAATCGGACGCCCGGGAGACAAGTGGCTCGCGGCGGCAACTATGGCATTCGCGTCGATTTGGAAATGCTTGTACAAATCCGATACCGTCCCAGTCTGGCCAAAGTGCTCCACGCCAAGCGGAACGGTTTTATGTCCTTTAACGCCGCCAATCCATGCGAGCGCCGCTGGATGGCCATCCGTGACGGTAATCAGCGTCGCATTTTGTCCAACCGGCGCCATAAGGCGCTCGATCTGGCTGACGGCCTCGTTCTGTCCGCGGGCTCTGGCACGCCGCGCCGCCGTCCAACCTGAGTTAAGTCGGTCTGAAGACGTCACAGCGAGGACGCCAATATCGCGTCGATCGTTTCCAATCCGTCCCGCCGCCTCAATCGCTTCGGGTGCGACACAGCCCTGATAAGCAATCACGACTTCGCAGTTTGGACCGGGCTCGCGCAACCAATATGCCCCATCAATGACGCCGCGACGAAACTCTTCATCGTCGCGAGACTTAATACCAAGCTGCTCCAAGACGCGCGTCGTTAAGCGCAAATAGACGGACCCGCCCGTCTCATCTCGCAGCCAAGTTCGTTCGTCTGGATCGCCTTCCCCATCGCGCTGCAAATAGTCAAACGACCAATCCATAATGATCGATAGTTCGTCGAGATAAGCGGGCTCAAAACTGACCAGTCCATCTTGGCTCATCCCGATGAGTTGGGCTCCAATCGATTGATGCGCGCCGCCTTCCGGCGCCAAAGTGACGCCCGATGGCGTTCCGACAATCATAAATCGGGCGTCCTGATAGCAAGCATAGTTCATGGCATCGAGGCCTCGCGCGATGAACGGATCATAGACGGTCCCGATCGGTATAAGCCGTTCACCAAACAAGCTGTGTGACAGGCCTGCGGCGCCAAGCAGGAGGAATAGGTTCATCTCAGCGATACCGAGTTCGATATGCTGCCCATTCGGCGCAAAATTCCATTTTTGGGTTGAGGGAATGCGTTGCTCTCGAAACGTATCGCCCTTCGCTGTACGCGCGAACAGGCTGCGGCGGTTGACCCATGGGCCAAGGTTCGTGGAGGCCGTTACGTCCGGTGATGTTGTCAAAATTCGGTCCGCAATCGGTGCGTTTGATTTTGCCAATTGGTCGAGGATTTTGCCAAAGCCGGCCTGTGTAGACTGGACCCGGTCATCCAGAAATACCGGTCCCGGTGCTGGAATAACGGGCGCCGTGAAACGTCTGGTGCCATCCTTGAAAAAGGCCACGTCATCCAGAAAGGATTGCAGACCTCGCGGGTTATCAATCGTCGCGAGTGGCTCCCATTCCGCGCCTTCCGGGACGCCCATATGCTTTTGGAAATCAGCCATTTGCGACGGGTTCATCAGACCGGCGTGATTATCCTTGTGCCCTGCCAACGGTGTCCCCCACCCTTTAATCGTATACGCCAAAAAGACGGTGGGCTGATCATCCACGATTGCATCAAACGCGTCCGCGAGCGTTTCAACGCACTGGCCGCCGAGATTGTTCATCAAAGCAGAAAGCTCATCGTCAGAACGTTCGTTTAAGAGCTTTGAGACTGCGCCCTGGTCGCCAATGTCGTTCATAAGCCGGGCGCGCCACGCTTTGCCCCCTTGATATGTCAGGGCGGAATAATCATCGTTCGGGCACGCCTGTATCCAGGCTTTGAGTGCCTCGCCACCTGGTTCTTCAAAGGCAGCGCGTTGCAAGACACCGTGGCGCAGGATGACGGTTCGCCAACCAAACGCTTTGAAGATGGCTTCAATTTTTTCCCACAATCCTTCGCGCACAACGCCGTCTAGGCTTTGACGATTATAATCGATAACCCACCAAGTGTTACGCAGATCATGCTTCCAGCCTTCTTGTAGGCATTCATAGACATTGCCCTCGTCGAGCTCTGCGTCACCGACTAAGGCAACCATTCGACCAAGTGGGCGATCTTCACTCCATGGTTTTTCTGACAGGTAGTCCTGGACGATTGAGGCGAACGCGGTTTCGGCAACACCAAGCCCAACCGAACCCGTGGAAAAATCGACATCATCAACATCCTTGGTTCGGCTCGGATAGGATTGTGCACCGCCCAGGCCACGAAAGTTCTTGATGTTCTCCAGGCTCTGATTGCCCATGATGTATTGCATGGCATGGAAGACAGGGGATGCATGCGGTTTTACCGCAATCCGGTCCTCAGGTCGCAGGGTATGGAAATAGAGCGCCGTCATAATCGAAACCATCGAAGCACATGACGCCTGATGGCCGCCGACTTTCACATCCCCGTCTGACTTTTCCCGAAGATGGTTGGCATTGTGGACCATCCATGACGCGAGCCAGAGGAGCCGTTGCTCAACGGATTTCAATTGATCAATGGAGTTGGGCAAAATGTGTACTCTCTAGAACGGGCTGAAGTCGTTCTTAGTCCGATAGCTGTAGAAAAAGCGAGTGCTGAGCCAATCGTCGACCCGCGGGCACGCGTGAACTCATATCGCGTGCACAGAAGCTATATCGACTTTTATTCAGCGGAAATTGCTGACATACATTGTCAATCCTCTACAATTCCATCCCTAAGGAGTGAAATTGACTACGATTGATCATCTCGACATCAAAATCATGCGAATTCTCGCTGAGAATGGGCGTATCAGCATCTCTGAGCTCGCCGAACAAGTGGGGCTGTCGCAAACGCCGACCGCGAAGCGAATTCGACGCCTTGAACAAAGCGAGTTGATTACAGGGTATCAGGCCGTCCTCAATGAAACACGATTGGGCGGTTCGATGACTGTCTTCACGTGGGTATCTTTGATCGATCAAAATCGTGAATCTTTAGATGCGTTCGAAGAGTCGATGGCGAAATCTCCTGAGGTTATGGATTGCTACCTCATGACCGGAGACGCGGACTATCTAATACGGGTTGCTGTCGATGGCCTTGATGAGTTCGAGCGATTTTTGACCGAGCGTCTCTCTAGATCAGATAAAGTTTCGAGTATTCGGTCGAGCGTTGCCGTCCGGCCCGTTGCTCTGAAGCGCCGCCCCCCGTCTCTCACGCGTTAGATTCGCAGAGATACTTCGGTCAGCGCTGGAACACTGTTGAGCTCAAGCCATCAGATTTTATGCGCGAAGAAATACATCAGGCCTCCAAATAGAAGACCTGAAGCTCCCCCTCCGACGAGACCGATTATGATTGAGGGGCTCATGCTCCCAAGTTCGGCTAAAGACGCGAAAAACAATACGACGGCCATAGCAGCGCCGAACAAAACGCCACGCTTTATCACTTTCTGGGCTCCTTTTGCTGAGGCCCGTTGAGGCTCAGAACCACGAAGGATAAGAACCTGCTGGGAAAGCGCGCGGTCCTGAAATTTCGCCTTCAGAAAAAATACCAGCGGAAAGAGTATGATAACACACAAACGCGACCAAACGTTTAGGGACGTCGGAAGCTTCGACCCGCACGTGGGGCACGCCAAACCAAACCAGTTTCCGAACTTTTTCCCAACCTGCGGCCAAAGCTCCAAATCTGTCAGTTGGCCACATTCGCTACACTCAACATACTCTTTCGGTAGAGTCCCACTCGGGACATCTGTTTCGACCAAAGTCTCCTGCGGAATCCTTTGCCCCAAGATCAGTTCATTGATCATAATAGCCGGATTCAAAAGCCAGAAAACGTACCCCACATTTGGGAACCTTTTTACTGAATACGTTCGATCTTTGATTGTGCGCTCCATAGCCACGCCGCCTATGTTTAAACTCGTCAGCCAGCTCAGGTTTGTGGGAAACGAAGCGCTCCCACAAACCGGTTGATCTGACAAAGAGAGAGCGAGTTAGCCGATAATGCGCCGGAGCGCGTTGATCGTCGCCATAAACTCGGCCTGGGTTTGCCCCATCTCCACTTCGCTGGACGCTTTTACGCAGTTTGTGAGCATCACAACATAGTCTTGATAGAGCTTGTCATCGCCGTAACGGGCAACGAGTTGCTCTTTCATCGTGGCGCGTTCCTGCGCAGATTCAGCGCGCATGGCGTCTACGTCCAAACCATAGCCTTCTGCGGCTTGTTTGATTTTGACATCCAACGCCGCGGCTTGCGCGTCTTTGAATTTTTGCAAACTCGGGTTGAGTGACATATCGGGAGCAGCGCCGTTTTTCAGTACCGTTTGCACATGGTCAGCAATCCCGACGCAGGCGGCATTGGTTTGTGCCATGGCTGTGCTCGCGCATAAGCTCGTGGCTAGGATAGCAATGCAAATTCGAATGAGGGTCATTTTTCTATTCCTCAGATTGTTTGGATCAGAAGAGGTGATGCGCGCTTCTCGCGACACCACCCCTTTGGAGTTGAGATGAGCTGGCGCTTATCCGTCGCGACGCAAGAACTGGAAGCCGAACAGGCTTTTTCCAGAACTTGGATTGTAATACTGGCAGTAAATATTGGTGCCTGGATCATTGTGATAGACAGGCGCGTGCACGCTCAACATGGTGGTGCCGCGAGATTCAAGAACTTCTGCCCACGCATTTGCACGGTCCGAATTTGAACCGCTGATACACTGCTCAATCCCTTCTGAATTTCCGCAGTTGAGCATCATGTGTTTTTCCGAAATGTGGCTCATGCCTCGCGTCGGGAGCGGGTCGTTCGCATTCTTCTTGGTCGCGCTGTTCACGCACTGCAGCTCAAAACTCCCCATAGCTTTGAACTTCGCAGTATCGACTTCCATATAAATCGCCTCGTATGAATCGAGCGATGGTAGAATGCAGCCATTGGTAGGAGTTACGGCTCTTCGGTTGATAAAACCCGTTCGCTCTTCTTGGGACAAACCTTGTTGAAAGGTGAACTCACCAAGCTTGCCAACCATTACGTTCGAGACTTTGAGGTCTGAACACTGGGTCAGGTCCATCAGCTCTTGTGATGGTGGTGCGATAGACGCGCCGCCAGATGCGCTGGCGCTGCCAATCGGCGCTTCTGATGCGGACTGACCAGCAGCGTCGTTGATAACCTCTTCGACTTTCTCCGTCGCTTCTTTTTTAGCGAGTTTTTTGAAGCGGTCGCCAAAGCTCTGGGCCTGCGCGCCAGAGGCACAAAGGCTTGCAATCAACGCAGCGCCTAGAAGTTTTGTTTGCAAAGATCTTTTCACCGAATTGGTCCTTTCATTTCGATCATGAGGACGTTCTACGGGGATCATTTTGCGGGGCGTGTCCCAACTGGTACATTTGGCAGCCTAAGATGAAATTGCGCGCCGATTGTTCCGAGAAAGGCGGGGCGACCATGCGCCGAGGGGTAGCGAAGTCGCCCCGCTAAGAAAAGCAGATACAGTGAGTTTTTCGAGCGATCTTAGACTAACCGCACTGTTCGCTAGCCTTTTCCGTGGCCGCGCTCAGCGCGCTCCCCATAGTCGCCGCAGCGTCAGGGTCAGAAGATATATACTCAGAGGTCAGTTTCGAAGCGGCGTCAGTATCGCCAATGAAATTGAGCGTTAGGATCGCGTACAGATTATCGTTCAGCTCACTTTTGTAAGCATCACCCAGACATGTGCAGACAGTCTTATCACCGCCGCGTTCAATACACTTCTCTGCATAGCTCATTTTGAGCTCTACATCGCTTTCCGCTTGTGCCTGTTCTGCGCCACCGTAGGCTGCAATCGCGAACAATGCTGAACACCCAAGCGCGCTCAGTTTTAGTTTATTCATGCCGTTTCTCCTTATGGGCTTGAAAAGAAACGGATCTGCCAGAATGAGAGTATCCTCGAATGTCCCAGCTGGGATAATGCGCCGGGTGGCCAGGTAAAAATCGAACATACTTGAACGAAGGCTCAACACGCTTTGAGACACCAATCACACTCAGGACGCCATTTGGGACATTGACCCTTCGGTCACCCACAACGTACGTTGAGGTATCCACCTCGTTAAAATACCGGCCGCGAGCTTCGTTGTGCGGATGGTCTTTCGGAAAGCTATTCATCATGCGCTATGAAGACCGGCTGATTCAGCTTGCGTATGAGCTGATGCTACACCCGCAGAAGTTAAGCGAATTGGATGAGCTGATAGACCACAAGCTCAAAATGCTTGGGGTTGAAGATGATGCCGTACTCGCGAGTAAAGATCCGACCCTCAGTGACGTGAGCCACTTCTTTGACAGCGCATACAAGATCTACGAAGGAAAAAGCACCTCAACCATTTCCAAAAAAGGCCTCGTCACACGTGACGAAACCACTTCCTGGCTTTTGGTTGATCCGAACGGTCGCATAACTCAGATAAGCGAGCCGGCCACGCAGACAG
>JBCBGS010000054.1:0-15935 GCA_038526515.1 Pseudomonadota bacterium
CGAGCGGCGCCATCGCGGCTTTAAGGAGGTCATAGTCGCGGTCATCTCCAATCGGGGCTCCGGACTGGGTTTCGGATCGGAGGGTATAGTGCACAGTCGGCGTGCCATCTTCGATGGAATTTCTTCGCTCAAAGCGAACACACGCGGCGCCGGGAAGGGCAGCAAACCGTAACGCTTTACGCCAAGCCTCCTTCATTCCAGGGGCGATCCCAGCTCGGTCATGGTCTCGCGCAGAAGGGGGCCAATCTCCGTATGGATCACCAGGTCGGCATAGACATCATGCTCGGTTTCTTCGCGATTGATGATGATATATTTGGCGCCGTTCTGTTTCGCGATCAGGGGAATATTGGCCGCTGGATACACCACCAGAGACGAACCGATTGCGATCATGAGATCGCACGAGACGGCCTCGCTTTCTGCAAACATCATTTTGTCTTCGGGCATGGCTTGTCCGAAGGAGATTGTCGCTGACTTCACCAGGCCGCCGCAAAAATCGCAGGTAATATCTTCATCTGCCTCCCAACGTGGACGCAAGATTTCATAGTCGTGGCGTTTCCCGCAATTGAGGCACTTCGCGTAAGACGCGTTGCCGTGGACCTCGATAACCTTCTCATCCGGGACGCCGCCATCCTGGTGCAGATTGTCGACATTCTGTGTGATCACACTGGTCACTTTGCCCATGTCGACGAGCTTAGCGATGGCGTGATGCCCAGCATTTGGTGCTGCGCCGACCCAACCTGCGGTGCGTTCGAACACACGCCGCCAGCCTTCACGACGCGCCTCACGGTCAGAGACAAAATCCTGGAAATAGATCGGTTGCATCTTCGACCAGACGCCGCCGGGTGATCGGAAATCGGGAATCCCGCTCTCGGTTGAGATCCCAGCACCCGTGAAAACAACCACTCTGTCAGCGGCGTCGATATGTTTGGCGAGGGTCGCAGCTTCGTTCATTCGGTTAGGCTAGTTGAGGTAAGAGTAATCGCCAAACGAAAATCAGCCAACAAAGCCTTTTCGTTGCATCCATTCGGTACAGATCCTCACCGCTTCCGGCAGCAGGTCTGGCCGCTCAATATAATAATGATCTGCGTCTTTGACGTCGTGATGCTCTTTATCGTCATGGCCGACAGCATCGAACAAGCGCTGCGCATGGCTCGGCGTGCAGGCGAGGTCGGCCGTGTTGTTGATGACGAGGACCGGGCAGCTAATCCGCGCCGCATTGCCAAGCCCTGTGGCGTTGGTGGTGTCATAACCCCATTGGCTTAGCCAGGATCGCAGCGTTGAGAACCGGGCCAATCCGACCGGGCCGTCATTCGCGACTTTCGGCTCGCCAAGATAGCATGCATGAGGGCGCCGATCCGAGGGGTCCTGCGTCGGGTCTGTCCAGCGTAAATCCGCCATTGTCCCATGCACCGTGAAGGCGCGCTCTGCGTTGACATCCCCAGCTTTGCGGAGATCCTCTAGGGTCTGTTTGACCCCATCCGTGATCCTGCGATTGCGAGCGATCTGCTCGGCGCGGTACCGGGCTTCATAATCGGGTGTGTAAGCAGGCTGGTTCGGGTTTTGTGGATCGTAAATGTTGAGCTCTGGATTGCGGTCGAAGGGCGCGGCTTCTGAAGTGATTGATGGATCAATCCACTCTGTGAGCGTCATCGCGCGGCTGATATGGGCGGCGAGCAGCATGATGCCTTGAACTGGCGGCAGACCTAATTTTGTTAGATCGTACGCATCCCCGGCGGGTGTATGCGTGATCGATGGGTTCTCCGCCTGGTCCTGATAGAACAAAGACAGTGATCCACCGCCGGACCAGCCGCCTAGAACGATCTGCTCATAGCCGAGTTTTTCGCGGGCGTGCTTCAAACAGGCGCCCAAATCCGCGACGCACTTTTCCATGATCAGAGCGGTGTCATTCCCGCGATAGCGAGGGTTGCAATAGATCACATGATGCCCGGCATAAGCGACGGCTGAAACGAGGGGCAGGAAGGCCCCTGAGCCGATCGGGTGAGAGAAGACGATTACGGACTTCGCCTTGGTGTCCTTCGGCGCGATCTTCATGCATTCGACCACGACGGTTTCGCCGGCGCCGCCATAAACGTCTTTAAAGCCCGACGTTTCCTGGTGCAGCACCAAATAGGGTTCTCGGATTAATTCGACCATAGCTCACCTCCCGCTGGGTGAAGACTTGGCGCTTTCAGCTCACGAGTCCAGTATGACGCAAAGACAAGGGAGTAGGCGCCATGGTCAAAGCCACAGGGATACATCACCTCGCCATTATGTCGGCGGACATAAAGAGCCACATCGAGTTCTTCTCAGATGTTTTGGGATGTAAGCTTTCCGCGATCTTCGACATGCATGGTGTGCCGGGCGGGATCCATGCCTTCCTGCATTTGGATGATCATTGCTATTTCTCTGTCGTTCAATTGCCGGCGGTGAAAGATATCCCGGTCCAAATGGGCGTTACCCATTCTGGCACTGGGGCAGGCCCGAGCGCGGCGGGGACGATGCAGCACTTGGCGTTCAAAGTGGACACGCCGGATCAGCTGCTCGCCATCCGCGATCGTATTCGG
Organism: Pseudomonadota bacterium; assembly: GCA_038526515.1. Lineage (GTDB taxonomy): Bacteria > Pseudomonadota > Alphaproteobacteria > Caulobacterales > Hyphomonadaceae > Henriciella. Next base: position 2,565 of record JBCBGS010000054.1, read on the forward strand.
ACAAAAGGCGTGAACGTGATTGGCCCGATCAATCATGGCATGTGCCAATCAATCTATTTCGGCGGGCCTGAGAACCTTGTCTTGGAGGTCGCGACCTCAGATGTTGAGATTGACCAGAAGTCTTGGGTCGATCCAGCCGTGCTTGAAAAAGTCGGGATCAGCGCCGACGAAGCCGAGACCTATATGAACCCGGATCCATATGATGGCGAAGGGGGCAGTGTGAAACAGCCGCCTTATGACCCGGACAAGCCGCATCAGGCGTATCCGAAAGAGATGTATATGCAGATGCTGCAAGCGCCAGACGAGGTGATTTGGCAGACCGCGTCTTATGCTGAACCCCCCGTGAAAGCCTAAATCGAATGATCAAAAAAATCGTCATGGGGGCGGCGGCCCTCATCGGAGTGCTCGTCTTGGCGGCGGGCATCTATACCTGGAATCCACTCCCAAAAAATCCGAGTGCTGAAGCGCTGTCAGCGGCGGCCGCAAATTATGATGTCGAGATCATTCGCGACAATTGGGGCGTGCCGCACATCTATGGCAAGACCGATAATGATGCTGCGTTTGGGCTAGCTTATGCACACGCGGAAGATGATTTCGAAACGATCCAAGAGAGCGTCGCGGCAACGCGCGGCGTGCTGGGGCGATATCGCGGTGTGGACGCTGCCCGGACCGATTATTTGGTTGAGCTTCTAAATGTCTGGGACACAATTGAAGAACGCTATGAGAGCGATGTTCCGAATGATGTGAAAGCCTATGCGCAGGCCTATGCCGACGGTCTCAATCTCTATGCGTCTGAAAACCTGGATCAGACTTGGCAAGGCTTGGTCCCGTTCAAGCCCGAAGACATCTTTGCCGGATCTCTGTTTCGGACGCCCTTCTTTTACGGCTTCGATGAGACTCTGCTCGACGTTTACAATGACGAGCGGGTTGCGAGCATTTCTCTTGATCCGGCATCAGGACGTCGCTCCTGGATTGTCGGACCGAAGACTGCACCTCCGCGCGGCTCGAACGCATTTGCCGTGGCGCCTGGGCGATCTGATGACGAGACCACGCGTCTGATCATCAACTCTCACCAGCCAATGACTGGGCCCGTAGCGTGGTGGGAAGCGCATATGGTTTCGGAAGAGGGTCTCGATATCCATGGCGGCGTTTTCCCTGGTTCCCCAAGTATCTTGCATGGGTTCAACCGCTATCTCGGTTGGGCAAACACGGTGAGCAAACCAGACTTGGCGGATGTGTATGTCCTAACATTGAACCCGGATGATCCGAACCAATACAAGCTGGACGGCGAGTGGCGCGACTTTGAGGTTGAGACGGCAGAGCTTGCGATCAAGCTTTGGGGGCCGTTTGCCTTTCCGGCCAAACGCGAAGTGCTGACCTCTGAACACGGCCCTGCGATCCGCACGGAGACGGGAACTTATGCGATCCGATATGCGGGCATGGGCGCGATGCGCCAAACCGAGCAACGGATGCGCACAGCGAAAGCCCGCAATTGGGACGAGTTTTACGCCGCCATGGCGATCCATGCGGTCCCGGCTTTGAACTATGTTTATGCGGATAAGGATGGCGTCGTCGCACTCATTCACAATGGACAATACCCGAACCGTGCAGCGGGTTGGGACTGGACCAAAGATATGCCGGGTGACCGTTCGGATGTGATTTGGGATGGCTATCTGCCATATGACCGCGTGCCGATCCTCCGCAATCCTGAGTCTGGTCTGATCTTCGATGCGAATAATGAACCTTTCAGCGCGACAGACGGGCCGGATAATTTAACCCCTCAAATGTTCCCGCGTTCCATGGGGCTGCAAACCGATCAAACTAATCGATCGTTGCGAATTATGGAGCTCACCGATGGCACCACACCGATCACACGCGAAAGCTTGTTAGAGATCAAATTCGACAACGCGTATGCTCAAGACTCTACGGCGGACAAAACCGTGAAAGCGGTCCTCGCAGAGGATTGGAGTGGCGATGCAGGGCTTCAGGCAGCAGCAGAGCACCTGGCCGAATGGTCTTATGGAACAGACATGACGGACCGACACGCCGCGCTCGGCGTGCTGACAACCATACATGCGGTGACCGAAAAGCTGACGGGGATTCCAGCGCCGACACCGGCTGATGCCTTCCGCCAAGCGGTTGAATATCTAAACACGCATCATGGTCAGATCGACCCTGAGTGGGGCGAAGTGAACCGCCTGGTGCGCGGCGAGGTCAGCCTGCCGGTGAGCGGCGGGCCGGATGTGTTGCGCGCGATCTATCCGTCTGAAATCGGCGAGGATGGAATCTTAAAAGCAAACGCCGGAGACACTTGGATCGCCATTGTTGAATGGGATGCTGACGGCAATCAAACCGCTGATGTCATTCACCAATATGGCGCCGCTACGATCGATGAGACGTCTCCGCACTATGCTGATCAAGCGCCGCTCTTCGCGGCTGAGGAATGGCGCCCAGCCTTGCTGACACGTGAAGACGTAGAAGCAAACGCGCAGCGAACCTATCGGCCGGGACGTTAAGCGAGACCGTTCGCCCAAGCGCGCACTTCATCAACAAAGAGGTCCGGCGCTTCCATCGCGGCGAAATGACCGCCATGGGACATCTCGGTCCAATGCGTGATGTTGTAAGCACGCTCACACCATGACCGAGGCGGCGGGAAGTAGACTGTCTCGCCTGGGAAGTTCGCGAAGCCGGTCGGCGTTTCACATCGCGTCCCTTCTGGGAGTGTGGCTCCACCTTCGCCAAAGAAGGCGGCGTAATACCAAACCGATGTGGCAATGGCGTCATTGACCAGATAGATCATCAAATTCGTGAGCAACTGATCGCGGGTATAGATATCGAATAGCTCACCGCCCTTTAGGTCTGACCAGGTATTGAACTTTTCCAGGATCCACGCGGCGGTGCCCATCGGGCTGTCCATCAGAGCCATGGCCAGGGTTTGCGGCTTGGTTGCCTGCTGCATCAGATAGCTGCCTTCAAGCTGCATGGCTGCTTGGGCGCGCTTCATCCAATCGGCCTCCTCATCCGATTGCGGAACCGTTGGGTTCGGGCGCAAACTGATCATGTTGAGATGGATGGCGTCGCAGCCGCCTTTGCCGTCGACCGTGCCATGATCGAGGCCAAGCCAGGATGTAACCATGCCGCCCCAATCGCCGCCTTGCGCGAGATAAGTGTCATAGCCGAGCACGTCTTGCATCAGCGTGTTCCAAAGCTTTGCGGTCGCGCGTTGTCCAAGCGGGGCTTTCGGTTTTCCGGAGAACCCATAGCCGGGCAGCGATGGGATGACGAGGTCGAACGCATCTTCGGCGCTTCCGCCATGTTGGCTTGGAAAGGCGAGGGGGCCGATCGAGTCATAAAACTCGTAGACCGAGCCAGGCCAGCCATGTGTTAGGAGCAGTGGGCGTTTTCCTTTGGCTTCGCCGACCACGTGCAGGAAGTGGATCGGTAAGCCAGCAATTTCAGCGATGAATTGAGGATATGTGTTGAGTTTGACCTCTTCGGCACGCCAATCATATGTCTCAAGCCAATAGGACTGAATATCCTTCAAGACCGGGGTCGACATGCCGAGCTGCCAGTCTGGCAAGCCCGCGGGTTCCGGGAACCATTCATACGCCGCGACGCGGTCCCGAATGGCATCCAGTTTCGATTGAGGGACGCGAATTTCAAATGGTTTTGGCGCGCTCATTGGGATCCTCCGGCTTTGTGCCGAAGGTGCCTTGCTGAGCAATGGGGTCAAGGCGGCACGCCGCGAGACCCTAATCAGTTTTAGTTGTTTACGGCCGTGGTGACATCGGTCGCGACATCGTTCCACTTATCGCTTGTGCCGTCACCCGTTGCTGAAAGCGCGCCGATCAGCGCAAGCGTCATGAGCCCCATGATCAAGCCATACTCGACGGCTGTTCCGCCAGACTCATTGCTGAAAAAGCGGCGTGCTTTATTGCTCATTGTCTTCATTATATTCAGCTCTTAGCTCTCGATGCCAACACGTCGAAAAGCGGGATATCGGCTGCCGGTGCTGGATGGCGATGCAAATCTTGCGGTGCGACCCAAGCTAATGTTTGTCCTTCCGTCGGACGCGGCGTCCCCATCCATCTCTTCACGCCATACAGTGGCATGAAAAGGTGAAAACTCTCGTAAGTGTGGCTTGCAAATGTGATCGGTTCGAGGTGATCTTCGCTAACCGTAATCGCCAATTCTTCCTTCAGTTCACGAATCAATGCGCATTCTGGCGTCTCACCGGCTTCGATTTTACCACCCGGGAACTCCCAAAGCCCAGCCATGGATTTTCCTTCTGGGCGCTGAGCGAGCAGGACGTGGCCATCAGCGTTAAAGAGCGCGGCAGCAGAGACATAAACGACCTTCACGTTCGATAAGCTCCATTAATGTCGACATAGGCATGGGTCAGATCACAAGTGTAAACGCGAGACGCTCCAGGTCCGTCGCCAACGCGAACGCGAATGTGGATTTCGGGTTTTGTCACAGCGGCGGTTGCACGCGCTTCGTCATAGTCTTCGGCGCGCGCGCCTTGAGCGGCCACGCGGACATCGTCAAACCAGATTGAAAGTTCACTCTGATCAATCGGTTCGCCGGATTTCCCGACTGCCATGACCACACGTCCCCAATTTGCGTCATTTGCGGCGAGTGCCGTTTTTACCAATGGGCTGTTTGCGATATCCGCGGCTATGGTTCGAGCAGAGGCGGAAGAGACGGCGCCTTCAACATCAATCGTTACGAATTTGGTGGCGCCCTCGCCATCTTTAACTATCAGCAAAGCCAGCTCGAGGCAAATCTCGTTTAGGGCTGTTTTGAAGGCTTCAAAGCGCGGGTCTGAGGCGTCTGAGATCGGGGCTGCGCCATTCGCGCCTGTCGCAAACACCATGAGGCTGTCAGAGGTAGACGTGTCGCTGTCGACGGTAATCGCGTTAAAGCTCTGACCGCAGGCCTCGCGCAGGGCCATGTCTAGAAGTGCGGGCGATACAGCGGCGTCTGTGAATACATAAGCCAGCATCGTCGCCATGTTCGGCGCGATCATTCCAGACCCTTTTGCAATGCCAGAAAAAGCGGTCTGGACGTCATCAATTTTACGCGTGAAACCTGCGCCCTTTGCAAACGTATCGGTCGTCATGAACGCTTTTGCGCAGGCTTCCCAATCCGGGTCTGAGAGCTTTTCCGCGAGCTCCGGGATGATGCTGCCAACATAGTTTGGATCGGGCAAAGGCTCACCAATCACACCGGTCGCGCCAAGGAAGCAGCGATGCTTTTCTGTCGACAGGGCATCGACCATCGCGTTCAGCGTAGCGTCATTCTTGAGAACACCTTTGGGCCCAGTAAACGCGTTTGAGTTACCAGAATTGACGACCAGGCCAGATGCTTTGCCGCCCCCTCCAGCTAATGCATCACGGCACCAAAGGACATCCGCAGACGCCGTGGCTGAGCGGGTGAATACGCCAGCACATGAAGTGCCAGCATCGAAGTGGAACAGAAAGACATCATCGCGCTCTAAGCCTCGGCTCGCATAGAAACCGCGAGAGCCGGTGGCCGCGCGCACGCCTGCAATCGCCGGTAGCGTTGGGAACTTATCCGGCGCGAAAGGAGATGGAGTTAAATTCATGGGGTTGGAGCTTCTTCTTGCGCCGGATCACCAGGCGTTTCGGGTGTCTCAGAGTCTTGGAGATATTCATCGGGGTCGCGCTGTTGCACGTCCGCCTGGGCGCGCAGTTCTCGAAGGATGTCGCTGATTTGGGTGAAGGTCAGGAAGGTGATGATTTCCGGACGCATCTCACTCTTCGTTTTCGGCGGTGTGGTACGCCGCTCGTCTACTTTCACGATCAGCCATCCGTCAACGGACTCAAAGGGTGCAGAAATTTCACCGGTGACCGTATCGCCGATACGCGCCGGTAGAGGGTCCACCAGGTCATTTGGGCTGATCCATCCGAGATCGCCGCCTTCCAATCGAGTTCTCACATCTTGAGAATATTCGAGGGCCGCTTCGGCGAAATCGCGTCCGCCCAGCAATTCATCATAAATGCTGGCGGCGTCTTCCTGAGTTTCAACCAGGATCTGGCGTAATCGAACTTCGTCATCGAGCTGCTGAAGTTTGACCTGCTCTTCATACATGCGGTCAATCGCGTCATCCGTGACCTCGTTTGCGACAAGGCTTTCAACCAGAATGTTGCCAAGTAGGCGCTCGCGTCCCGCTGCGAGCCGCCGCGCCGCCTCCGGGTCTTGATCTAAATTTCGGCGGAGCGCTTCTTGCGCCAATAGACGTTGATCGATGAGCTGGTCCAAGACTTGATGAAATTCCGGATGGGTAGGCCCGAAATCAGAGTTTGGCTCGATCTGTCCCTGCGCTACGGCCTCCAATTCGACGTCAATCATATAGATCGGTTCACCGTTCACAACGGCGGCCGTTTCGCTGTCTATCACCGCGACAGGCGCTTGGACGGTGGATTGGGGACTGCAGCCGCTTAAACAGACCAGGCCCGCGCCAAGAATTCCAGCGAGGATGAGCGAATGTCGGTTCATTTGCATATTGTGTATTCCTTTGCCGCTTTCGGCTAATTGACACAGCACGGTGGCGTTCTTAAGTCCGCTTGAGGCAATGGTCGAGAGATCAGTTTTGGATGCCTGTTTAACAGCGTCCACACCTCGGAAAGCTTTTTGTGATTTCTGGGGTCAATTCAAACAATGTGGTATATCCGTAGATGTTGTCCCTAGCTCAGAAGATTTTCGGTTCAGTAAATGATCGTCAGCTGAAGCCACTGCGCCGCCGCGTGCAAAAGATCAACACGCTTGAGCCAATGATTGAGGCGCTGTCAGATCAAGCGCTCCGCGCAAAAACAGATGAGTTTCGCAAGCGTCTCGCGGATGGTGCCTCTCTAGATGACATTCTCGACGAAGCATTTGCCGTCGTACGCGAGGGCGCGAAACGCTCGCTCGGCATGCGCCATTTTGATGTACAGCTGCTCGGCGGCATGGTGCTGCATAATGGGGCGATCGCAGAAATGCGGACCGGTGAAGGTAAGACGCTTGTGGCGACCCTACCGGTATATCTCAACGCTCTGCGCGGCGAAGGCGTCCACGTTGTCACCGTGAACGATTATCTTGCCTCTCGCGATGCGGAGTGGATGGGCAAACTTTACGGCTTCTTGGGACTGAGCACTGGTGTGATCCGCGGCGAAGTTCCTGGCGGCGGCCGGATGTCAGATGATGAACGCCGCGAAGCCTATGCGTGCGATATCACCTACGGCACAAACAATGAGTTCGGCTTCGATTATCTGCGCGATAATATGAAATATACGCTGGATCAGATGGTTCAGCGCGGACACGCTTATGCCATCGTTGACGAAGTCGACTCGATCCTCATCGATGAAGCGCGGACGCCGTTGATTATTTCCGGTCCGACGGATGATCGCTCTGAGCTTTATCGCACGATTGATCGCTTCATTCCTGAGCTCGATGATGAGCATGTGGATCTCGATGAGAAAATGCGCTCCGTGGTCTTCACCGAGGAAGGCCTCGAGAAGATGGAAGAGCGTCTGAACGAAGACGGCATTCTTGATGGCTCCCTTTGGGATCCCGCGAACGTTTCCATTGTTCACCACTCAAACCAGGCTTTGAAGGCGCACAAGCTGTTCCATCGCGACAAAGATTACATCGTCAAAGACGACCAGGTCATGTTGATCGATGAGTTTACGGGCCGGATGATGGAAGGCCGCCGCCTCTCTGAAGGTTTGCACCAAGCCATCGAAGCCAAAGAGAATGTCGACATTAAGCCAGAGAACCAAACGCTGGCATCGATCACATTCCAAAACTATTTCCGCTTATACGAGAAACTCGGCGGCATGACCGGGACCGCGATGACCGAAGCGTCCGAATTCGCGGATATTTATTCTCTCGCGACATTTGAGTTGCCGACGAACCGCGAGATCCAGCGCATCGATGAAGATGATGTTGTCTACCGGATCGCAGCTGCAAAATACAAAGACATTGTCGAAGAAGTGCGCGAAGCCCGCGCCAAGGGTCAGCCTGTCCTGCTCGGCACAGCATCAATTGAGAAGTCCGAAATCGTTTCGACCTATCTCACCGCCGCGAAGATTCCGCACAAAGTTCTAAACGCGCGTCACCATGCGCAAGAAGCTGAAATCGTTGCTGATGCCGGTGTTCCTGGCGCAGTGACAGTTGCGACCAATATGGCGGGGCGTGGTACGGATATTCAACTCGGCGGCAACTTGGACATGCGAGTTGCGAAAGCCGTTCAAGAACACATTGAAAAAACGGGTAACGAACCGTCCGAAGGCGAGCTCCAGCTGATCACGGATCAAATCAAAGCTGAAATCGAAGTCGCTAAGAAAAAAGCGCTCGATGCAGGCGGTCTCTATGTACTGGGTACAGAGCGCCACGAAAGCCGCCGGATCGACAATCAGTTGCGCGGCCGTACCGGACGCCAAGGTGACCCAGGCAAATCGAAATTCTTCATCGCGGTTGACGATGATCTCATGCGCGTATTTGCGGCGGAGCGTCTCAATTCGATCATGAAGGGGCTCGGCATCAAGGAAGACGAGGGCATCACTCACCCTTGGATGAACAAGGCGATTGAGACCTCGCAGAAGAAAATCGAGACGCGCAATTTCGACATTCGGAAGAATGTTTTGAAATATGACGATGTCATCAATGATCAGCGTAAGGTGATCTTTGAGCAGCGCATCGATTTTATGCGCGCTGAAAGTGTCCTCGACGAAATCGAAGGCATGCGTGAGTCCGTAATTGACGGGATCGTCGCGCATCACATGCCCGAAAAGGCGCATGCTGAGCTGTGGGACACAGATGGCCTGACCGAACGGTGTAAGGAACTTCTCGGGCTCGACCTGCCAATCGCAGAGTGGGCTGGCGAGGAAGGCGTGGCGAACGTAGAGATTGGTCAGCGCATCGAAGAAGCCGCCACAACAGCCTATAATGCCAAAACCGATCTCGCCGCGGACGGACAATTTCGGCAGATTGAAAAGCAGATCTTGCTCCAGGTTCTTGATGGACGCTGGCGTCAGCACTTGCAGCAAATCGATCAACTTCGTTCTGTGATCCACTTGCGCTCATACGGGCAGCGTAATCCGCTGAACGAGTTTAAAGAAGAAGCCTTCAAGCTCTTCTACGACATGCTCTCAGAGATGCGTCTGGAAGTGACCCGTTGGCTGATGACGGCGCAGGTACAACCGCCGCAGCCGCGTCCGGTTCCAACACCACCGCAGCGTACATTCGAGGCAAGCCTTGATCCTGACACAGGTATCAATCAGCGTCCGGGCACACCGCAGGAAGTGGCTGAACAGGCGCCGCATTCGATGGTGGCTCAAGCTGAAGAAAGCTGGGCGAATACACCGCGCAACGCGCCGTGCCCATGTGGCTCTGGCAAGAAGTATAAGCATTGCCACGGCGCTCTCACTGCGGACGCCAAAAAGGCTTAAGACTTAAATCAGTGATGGATCAAACTTGGTGTCGGGACCTGCCGCCAAGTGTGTTGCCACATATTCGCGCAGCGCGAGCGTCAACGCATTTGCGTCGCCGTCTAAGCGCTCCGGCTCAATCAAAGGTCCAAACGTCATTTCAAACGGGCTACCGCTTTTATTGAGTAGCTCATGGAAAAGCGTGATGTCGCGCAGCTCTCCATTCACGTTGGAAAAGAAATAGTAGAGCCAGGAATTCTTGGCTTTGAGATTCAGCGGCTGGATCGGCGCTTTATGTTTGCGCGCGAGACTCACAACGGTTGGCATCCAGTCCTGCTCGGTCAGGACCCCGTCTATTTTCTTTGCAAGTTTCCCTGATGGGAAAATCACCACGCATTTTTCTTCTGCGAAGGCTTCCTTGGCAAGGCGAAGGGTTTCGCGGGTCTTGGCTGGCGATCGTTTATCGAGCACCCACTCAACCGGGATCAAGACATCTGAAAAACCAGGATTCACCCGAAGCGCATCTGCATTGGCGAAAAAGACAATATCTCTACGGACCCTCCGCAACGCGTCCCAAACCGCAACACCGTCAGCGAGGCCAGTTGGGTGATTGGCAGCCACCACCAAACGGCCCTGTTTCGGCATTTTTTCAATTTCGTTCAGCGTGAGATCAACCGCGAGTTCCTCGGTAAGATGATCGAAACTGTCCCCGCCATTGAGGGTTTGGAGATAATCTGATGTGCGGCACGCACGGTCGTATCCAAGCAAGGCATACAACATCGGCCGAACCATGGGCCAGGACCAATGATCAACAAAACTTGGGCAACGTTCTTTTATAAGTCGATCAACAATATGATCGTCACTCGCTTCCAGCTCAGCCAAAAAGGCCGCGTGGGTGGACGCTGCTGGTAGCGTTTTGCTCGTCATAATGCCCCGTCTCCATTGGGAATCCGTGTGATCTTTAAGACACTATCACAGTTCGTGCCAGCTTGGCGACGTCAACGGTCAGCACCGCCGAACCTGTAGCATTGTCAACACTTTGGTCACTTTCGCTTTACCATCCTGTAATCCGTTGGTGGCAAAGTGAGTTTCAGAAGAGGGCTAGGCGAGGATCGCCGGGGAAACACTGGTAGAGTCGTAAGGGTATTTAAATGAAAGTTCTTTGGGTCGAAGATCACGAACCGGTACGTGAGTTGTTGTTGGTGGCTGCAGATAAGGCAGCGCGCGCACGTGTTCCGGTCGATTTGGTTATGGCTACGACCCTGATGGAGGCAGAAACACGTCTCCGTTTAGAACGTTTCGACCTTGTTGTCCTCGATCTGACCCTGCCAGATAGCTTTGATGGTGACATGACCATCGCGCGCGTCGCGAATATGGGCAAACACCGCATCGCCGTATGCTCGGCTCAGCCAGAGCGCGATCAAGCAGTTGCGACCGCTCTGAAGTGCGGTGCCAATGTCGCTCCAGAAGCGATTTTCAAGGCAAAGCTTCCATTTAACCGCTTCATTCAGCGCGCGGAATCTTTCCACGACTTCCTGCTCGAGCAAATGCCCGGAGCGAAAGCTGCTGTCGCCGTTGCGGCCTAAGCACTCAACGGGAAAATACCAGTCAAATGAACGCTCGGATCGGATCTCCCGGTTCGAGCGTTTTCGATTCAAGTAGCCGCTTTGAACCTTGGTGCCGTTGACCCGCACCCCGCATTCAGGTTGTGTAATGTGATAAAAGCACAACCAAAAAAATTGTGGGGGACGCGATCATGCTGAAAATACTGAAATACGGTTTTATCGGTTGGGTCGTTCTGAGCATCCTCACCTTCCCGCTATATTGGCCGTTTGCGCGCATGTGGTGGGTGTTCATGCCGAATGTCGCGTCGCCGAAATTTGATCCGCCGGCAAGTGTCGCCGAGGCGCGGCTTCAAGACATCGAATATCTGACGACTCTGACAAAGTATGATCGTTCTTTTTCAGACCAAGCGCGAACAGATTTTGCGACGACCCTCGATACGCTTCGCGAAACCTCTGAGACAATATCGGATGCCGCGTTTTATTTGGGGCTCGCCGAAGCTATTGCGCTTGGCGACAATGGCCACACAAATTTGAGCTATCGCCCCCAATATAGTGAATTCAACACGATTGGCGCGCGCCTCTACGCCTTCAATGATGGAGTCTATGTCGTGAGTGCGGCATCGGATAAGGCCGATACCATAGGCCGGCGCGTGGAGGCGATTGATGGGATACCGATTAAGCGGTTGCAAGCGTCATTACAGGCCTATCGCGGTGGTAATAAAACGTGGCGGACCCTCTATAGCACGCTAATTCTAGAGTCGCCGGATTTGCTCAATGCGGCAGGGTATGCGGCTTCACCTGATAAGCTTGATCTCACGCTGATCTCTGAGGAGGGACTCCCTGAAATCGTTTCATTCGATGGACGCGATGCCGAAAACCCTGACGACCTCCCATGGCGCAGCGCATGGCAGACGCTGGTTCCGGATCCGGAGCACCCAGCCTATCAGGGATGGGCCCACGCGATGGACAAAGACGGAGCGACCCTTCCGCGCTACCTGACACAGCCTGAGCAAGTTTTGGACTACGGACTTGAAAATGGTGGCTACTACATCCGCGCTCTGCCTGGCTTTAAAGCTGGCGAACAGTCCATCAAAGGTGCCTATGAGGCGATCTTGTCGGGCATCCCAGATGCGAGCCTCGATTATCTCGTCGTTGATTTCCGCCTGCATGATGGCGGCGATTACACGAAATCTATGGCCTTCTCGAAAGCCGCCCCGAAGAAAGTCAAAGAGGACGGCGCAGTTTACATTATAACGGGTCCGAACACGTTCTCTGCGGCGATCGTGACCACTGCCATGCTCAAATACTATTCTGGTGAGCGAGGGATGATCATTGGCGAGCAAATGGGAGACCGCGAGCAATTCTGGGCCGAACGTGGATCCAGCTTCCGGCTTCCAAACTCTGGCTATTATGTGAACTATGCCACCGGCTATCATGACTGGGAAAAGGGCTGCAAAGGTGAGCCCTACTGTTACACCATGAACGAAATGTACGAGGTGCCTGCGGGCGATTTGAGCCCAAGCGTGACCTTAGATCAGGGTTTTGACAGCTATCAAAGCGGTGAGGATGTCGTTCTAGAATGGATCGCAGAGCAGACAGGATAAGCGTCACCACAATCGGGCCTTGCACTCTGGGCCTGCCTGCGCCATATGCGCGGTGGGCCAGCTCTCCCCAACGAGAGTCAGCCTATCTGTAAGGATAGGAGTACAAACAGATGACTGATGTCGCCAAACCCGACGTGCGTCCAGCATGTCCGCTTTTCTCTTCAGGACCGACCGCGAAGCGTCCTGGATTTTCCCTCGAAAAACTCGAAACCGCAGCGCTTGGCCGCTCGCACCGTTCTGCGACGGCGAAAGCGAAACTGAAGCAAGCGATCGAACGCACTAAAGATATTCTCGGTCTGCCCGAGGATTATCGTGTCGCGATCGTTCCTGCCTCTGATACCGGCGCGGTTGAAATGTGCATGTGGTCCATGCTCGGCCAGCGTGCCGTCGACGTGTTTGCCTGGGAAAGCTTCGGCAAGGACTGGGTGACGGATGCGGTCAATGAGCTGAAGCTCGTCGATTGCAACATCCATGTTGGCGACTATGGCGTGCTGCCGCCGTTTGAGCAGGCGCGCGACGACGCGGATATCATTTTCACTTGGAACGGAACGACCTCTGGCGTTCGCGTCCCAAATGCTGACTGGATTAAGCCGAACCCAGATCGTGTCGTGATCTGCGATGCGACTTCAGCGGTTTTCGCGCAGGACATGGAGTGGGAAAAGCTCGATGTTGTGACTTATAGCTGGCAAAAAGTGCTCGGCGGCGAAGCGGCCCACGGCATGCTAATCCTGTCTCCAAACGCTGTGCGCCGACTTGAAAGCTATAAGC
>JBCBGS010000055.1:0-15612 GCA_038526515.1 Pseudomonadota bacterium
GGGCACAGGAACTTGGCTTGACCAGCGTGAACTTTGTGAACACGACCGGATTGGAGGGCGACGGTCACGTTGTGTCCGCCGCTGATCTCGCGCGGCTCGCGAAGCTGATTATTGATGACTATCCAGAGTACTACGCTTGGTACAGCCAGCCCGAATACACGTGGGGTTCGTACACCCAGGCGAACAGAAACCCATTGCTTGGCAGGATGGAAGGCGCTGATGGGCTTAAGACCGGTCACCTAGACATCGCCGGATATGGCCTAACCGCGTCTGCGATCAGAGACGGCACACGCCGCACGATTGTCATCAACGGTCTCCCTAGCAAACAAGCGCGCGCGCAAGAGGCCGAGCGCTTGATGCGAATGGCGTTCTCCGCGTTTGAGACCCGCACGATCGAAGCTGATAATAAGCGGATTGCGGAACTTGATGTCTGGATGGGTGAGTCTCGAAGCGTCGGCGTGAAACTATCCGAGTCCTTAAACGTCACCGCTCACCGACGCGCTTTCGCTAAAGGGAAGTCCGAGATTGTCTATGACAGCTTGATCCAGGCGCCTGTCGCTGCTGGAGACGAGATCGCGACATTGGTTGTCACGATTGAAGGGAAAGATCCGATCGAACTGCCTTTGGTGGCAACGGAGGACGTTGCGCGCCTCGGCTTTATTGGTCGATCTATTGAAGGCCTCAGTCGTATGCTTGAAGGCGGAGCGTAGTACCTTGCAAGCGGGCGGGCATTTCATCACTTTGGAAGGCGGGGAGGGCACCGGGAAATCGACACTCATCGCCGGCTTGTCAGAAGCGTTGCGGGCTCGAGGTCACTCTGTGATCGTCACCCGTGAGCCCGGAGGCACCAAGCTGGCGGAAGAGGTGCGAGCCTTAGCGTTAAATCCACCAGCGGGAGAAACGTGGTCGCCGCTCTCTCATGCACTTCTTATGAACACAGCGCGAGACGATCACCTGAATAAACTTATCCGCCCTGCCTTGGCGCGTGGAGACTGGGTTCTCTGTGACAGATTTGCCGATTCAACGAGGGCGTATCAGCGTGTCGACGGGCAAGACATTGAAACCCTTCTTAAGATCGAACATGCGGTAGTCCGCGAAACGCAACCCGATTTAACTTTAGTCCTAGATGGGACACCAGAGAGTCTGGCTGAGAGACGGCGCGAGAGAGGCGTTCAGGATGTCTTCGAGCAAAAGGACCTTGAGTTTCACGCGAGTATCAGAGCCGCGTTCTTGGAGATTGCCGAGGGCGAACCTGATCGATGCGTTGTCATTGATGCGCTCCAAACCCCACAACAAGTTTTAGTCGAAGCCGTGAGCGCCATTGATGCTCGGTTGGAGCACCCATGACGGCCGCTTTCCCACTTCAGGGGCACGGCGCGCAAGAGGATCGCTTCCTAGCTGCACGCGCTTCTGGGCGTTTACATCATGGATGGATCTTCCAAGGGCCGTCTGGGATTGGAAAGTCTATATTTGCGCGGCGCATCGCGGGTTTGATGCTCGGCGCCGAGTCTCCAGACGCGAGTAGCGACGATAAAACGATGCAGTTGGTGCTTTCTGGTGGACACCCCGATCTAAAATGGGTTGAGCGCGGCTTGAACGAGAAGGGGAAGCTGCGCCAAGATATCACCGTCGAACAGATTCGTGAGCTCAATCAGTTCTTCACCCTGCGACCCGCCATGGCGGGTTGGCGCGTCGGCGTGATCGATGCTTTGGATGAGATGAACGTGTCTGGGATGAACGCGCTTCTGAAAACGCTTGAAGAGCCGCCGAACAATGCGCTCCTAATCTTGATCTCACATTCGACGCAACCAATCCTCCCGACCATTCGGTCGAGGTGCCAGGTCTTACACCTCTACCCGTTGTCCGACGAGCACACGAAGACTGTTCTTAGCTCTCAAGAGGGCAATAGTGACCTCGCGATGGATCTTGCACCTGGTCGACCCGGATACGGCATAGAGCTGTCTCAAACGGCTGGGGCGAAAGCAGTTCAGTCGGCGCGGGCGTTACTCCGGAACGTACGCAAGCCATCTGGCGGCGTCGTCTCTGCGGCCCTGACTTCTGTGCTGGTCGATGAGGGGTCGCTAAACGCCTTTACCGACACATTGCTTACTTGGGTTGCCGAAAAAGCCGATGCAGATCCTGAGCTCAGTCAAACGTGGCTTAGGATGCACCAAGTACGCGCAACGGCTGGAGAACTGAACCTGACGCCTCTGCAGACCGCTACGAAGCTGTTTTCCGTCTTGCAAGATGGCGTGAAGGCTGTAAGCGCCTGAGCCCATGTTTGATACCCATGTAAACCTGCACGCAGAGGCTTATGCTGAAGATCTGGAAGAGGTTCTCACGAGAGCTCGGGAGGCGGGCGTGACGCGGATGCTCGCGATTTGTGAGCGTCTGGATAGTTTTCCGCGCGTGAGTGAGATCGCCGGTGCCAATAAAGACATCTGGTGCAGTGTCGGGACACATCCACACCACGCGAAAGATTTCACAGATACCAAACCCGAAGATCTCATCACTGCATCGCAAAACGAGAACGTTGTTGCGATTGGTGAGACAGGTATGGATCTACATTATGGATACAGCCCTCAGGACCAACAAGAAGCAAGTTTTCGAACGCATATAACAGCCGCTCGGGAAACGGGTTTGCCAGTCATCGTCCATACGCGCGAAGCGGATGACCTGACGGCCGATATCTTGGAAGACGAAACGAAACGCGGGGCGTTTCCAATACTATTGCACTGCTACACGGGTGGCCCAGATTTATGTCGACGCGGATTGGCGTTAGGGGCCTATATCTCCGTTTCCGGCATTCTTTCGTTCAAAAGTGCGAAAGATGTACGCGCGGTGATCAAAGACGTTCCCCTAGATCGTGTTATTCTCGAGACAGATTGCCCATATCTAACGCCAATGCCGTATCGTGGGCGTCGGAATGAGCCTGCCTACTTGCCATATGTCGCCGATGCGCTCGCAGAGCTTCATGGTATGACTCGTGAAGACATTGCCGATCAGTGTGAAACAAACGCTCTTCGACTGTTTGCGCGCGTCTCATGAGGTTTCACCGTATCAAATTCACGCTTCTCGGAACCGGCTCGTCTGGAGGTGTTCCACGCGTTGGAGGCGATTGGGGGGCATGTGATCCCAATGAACCAAAGAATCGGCGCACTCGGTGTTCAGCGCTTGTGGAAGCTTGGGACGAGGCAGATCCGGGATCCGTTACGACTGTCTTGATCGACACCTCTCCGGATATGCGCGAGCAATTATTAGCTGCGAAGGTTACGCGTTTAGATGCTGTGGTGTTCACCCATGATCATGCTGACCAAACTCATGGAATAGATGATGTCCGCGCGCTCGCCATTCGAAATCGGGCGCAAGTGAAGGCGTATATGGATGCGCCGACATCAAAAACGTTGGTCAACAAATTCAAGTATGTCTTCAAGGGCGAGAATGGATACCCGGCGATCTATGATCTTCAACCTTTCCTGACGCCTTATGAGTCCTTTCAAGTCAACGGGCCTGGTGGAAAGATTGAACTCACGCCACTCGATCAAGAACATGGCTATATTCGGTCACTCGGTTTTCGGATCGGGGACGTTGCCTATTGCAACGACCTGAATGGATTCCCAGAGGCGACTTTAGAGGCGCTTGAGGGGCTTGATCTGTTGATGATCGATGCGCTGCGCTACACACCGCACCCCTCGCATGCCCATCTCGGACAAACGCTCGAATGGGTCGAAAAGCTCCGACCACGGAAGACTGTGTTAACCAATCTGCACATTGATTTGGATTACAAAACACTGCTGGGCGAGTTGCCCGACGGTGTAATTCCGGGTTTCGACGGCTGGTCGTACGAGGCCAAAATTTAAGCTGTATCCGTCAGGGTGCGGACCATTGTGTTGACGGCGCCATAGTCAGTTTTTCCGGTTCCGAGCACGGGGACTTCGTCAACGTGGAAGACTTTGCGTGGAACGGAAAGTTCCGACACACCATGCGACTGACACCAGGCGAGAAGGGCGCTGCGGTCGGCGTCTTTAGCCGTTGATAGGAGAACAACTTGCTCCCCTTTTCGCGGATCCGGAATAGCGGCCGCGGCGTGCATGTCGTCAGGCCAAATGGCGCTTGCGCAATTCTCGACAACAGCCAAAGAGACCATCTCGCCACCAATCTTGGCGAAGCGTTTCACGCGACCCATGATGCGGATGCAGTCATCGTCATCAACAACGCAAATGTCGCCGGTGTCGTGCCAGCCATCTTGTGGTGGCTCGATCACGCCCGGAGCGGACGAGCGCATATAGCCCATCATGATATTCGGCCCGCGAATGCGCAGTTTGCCGCCTTCTTCAATGCCTTCGACTGGAACAAGTTCGTATTCCATATCAGACATTAAGCGTCCGACCGTTCCAGGCTTATTGAATTCCATTTGATTGGCGGCAACCACAGGAGCTGCTTCCGTTGCGCCATATCCTTCTAGAATTTCGATATCGAACTTCTTCCGAACAAAAGCGCGGGTTTCATCGCGGACCCGTTCAGCGCCGCACACCGCTAGCCGTACCGAGTCCATCATGCCTTCCTTGGCAACGCGCGTGTACTGACCGATGAAAGTGTCGGTTGCTAGCAGGATCGTCGCGCCAGTTTCTTCGATCCGTCCCGCGATTTCACGAGGTTGAAGCGGGCTCGGGTGGAACACAGCCTTAATGCCGGCGATGAGGGGCAGGATCGCGCCGACTGTCAGGCCGAAGCAATGGAATGTGGGCAGCGGATTGAAGACAATATCATTATCCGGGTCGAGGCCGATATGGGAGCGAACTTGTTCCACATTCGCCACGATATTGTGGTGCGATAGAACGACGCCTTTTGGCTCACCCTCGGTGCCGGACGTAAAGAGCACCACGCCAGGTTTGGTATGGTTCTTTTTGCTATGAAACAGGCCCGGCATGATCGGTCCCAAGCCACCTGCAACTTTGTCCATTAGGCCGAGGCCTTCGCGAACATCCTCGAGATAGATGAACTCAGCAACGTCACTAAGCTCTTCGATAAGCGCCTCGAGACCGCCGAGCTCGATGAACTTATGCGCTGTCACGATCTTTGTGATCTTTGCGGCTTTCATGGCCGACTTGATGTTTGCGGAGCCTGCTGTGAAGTTCAGCATTGCAGGCAAGCGTCCCGATGCATGAATAGCGCAGAAAGCAATCACGGCGCCCGCGCCAGTTGGCAACATAACGCCGACGGTTTCGTCTTTCTTGAACTTTTTGCCCAGTGCTGACCCGAGAGCGAACGATCCGCGCAGAACCGTCTTGTAATCCACCTCGGTGCCGTCGCCATCAACAATTGCAACAGTCTTGCCGCCGAACTGTTTCGACGCGCGAATGATCGCGGAGAAGATGTCAGTTTTTGCGCGATTGGCGCGCCACTCAAGAGGAGCTGGGATTGCGGATGCGGTCATGGTCCTGCCCTGGGTTGAACTCTTAACGGTTTGCAACAAACTGTCACAGTCAGTGAGCAGCGCAAGACTTTTTGCTCACATTTGTGAGGACAAGCAGGGGAGGTATGCCGCAGCGCAGCTTGCAGTTTTCGGCAATCCACTCCATTTAAGCCACATGGCTACGCTCATAGATAACAAGCCCCAGTTCCGGCATCCGGAAAAACGAAACCGCCCAGACACGCCACTGTTGCGGAAACCCGATTGGATTCGTGTGAAAGCGCCGACGTCCAAAGGCTATGCGGAAACGCGAGAGATCGTGAAATCGAAGGGCCTCGTCACCGTCTGTGAAGAAGCTGGATGCCCCAACATTGGTGAGTGTTGGGACAAAAAGCACGCAACCATGATGATTATGGGCGATACTTGCACGCGCGCCTGTTCGTTTTGTAACGTGATCACAGGAAAGCCTGCGCCGCTGGAAGAGGATGAGCCTCAACGCGTCGCTCAAGCTGTCGCGGAGATGGGACTACAGCACGTCGTGATTACGTCCGTGGATCGAGATGATCTTGAGGATGGCGGAGCGATGCATTTCGTTCACACGATCAATGCGATCCGCGAAGCATCACCTACGACGACGATTGAAATTCTAACTCCAGATTTTCTGCGCAAGGATGGTTGGGAGGCGAAGGTCATCGATGCCAAGCCCGATGTCTTCAATCATAATCTGGAGACGGTCCCGCGGCTTTATCTCAGCATCCGTCCGGGCGCGCGGTACTTTCATTCGCTCCGCTTGCTAGAAAAGGTCAAAGACCGCGACCCGAACCAGTTTACGAAGTCAGGTTTGATGGTCGGTCTTGGTGAGAGCAAAGAAGAAGTCATGCAGGTCATGGACGATATGCGGTCGGCCGGCATCGATTTCCTCACGATCGGGCAATATTTGCAACCAACCCGGAAGCATGCGGCAGTCGACCGTTATGTCAGCCCGGATGAATTCGCGGCGTATGAGGAGATTGCTCGTTCGAAAGGGTTCTTGATGGTGTCAGCATCGCCACTGACGCGATCCAGTCATCATGCTGGGGAAGACTTTGCTCGGTTGCGAGCCGCACGAGAGGCTCAGCTCGGCGAAAATGCCTAGAGTTTCAGAACAAGTTCTGATCCCTCATCGTGCAGACGATCTGTATGCGTTGGTCCTGGATATCCGGAAGTACCCAGAGTTCATAAAATGGATCACGCGTGTCGATGTGACTGAGGAACAAGGCGTTCCAACTGATTCGTACACATGTTTGGGAAAGGCATCCGTCCGGTTTAGTGGCTTCGATGAGAAGTTTGCGACTTATGTCAAGGGCGATCCCATCTCTCGAAAGATAGACGTTAAGCTTGAAAGCGGCCCATTTCGGCACCTGCGCAATCGCTGGCAATTCGACCCCCGTGATGATGGGAAAACACGGGTGCATTGTTTTATCGATTATGAATTCAAAAACCCTGTTCTGCGATTGCTTGCTCGCACGAATTCAAGACTAGCAGTTGAGAAAATTATCGACGCCTTCCGAATTGAGGCAGATCGACGGTACGTTCGACCGTCACAATAGAGCAGGGCAAAGGCATTACTTCGCTTGGTAAACGAGTGACAAAGATTTCACTGTCCAAGTTAAATCGATCCAAACACAATCCGGCCTAATCCGACCAAAGATTAGCAAGAGTTTGGACGTTGCTCTCATGATTTCAGATAAGTTTTTCTCGCTCGGTGTAGCGACGCTTCTGTTCACCTGCCTGAATGCCGGAAGCCAGGAACAATCCCGCGTCAGTATTTTGGATCGTGCAAACGACGAGCCTTTACGCCTTAATACCAGCCCTGAGCTTGAGCCGCTTCCGATTGATGCGCAGGGATTCGACGTGTTGCCGGAGGTCGAGTTTTCGACAGGGCATAGTTCCAATGTCGTGGCGAGCGATCTGAATGAGGTTTTGGATTCCTTTGTTGGCTTTGCGCCGGGTATCTCGGTGCGTTCGAACTGGTCGCGGCACGAATTGTTGAGCGATGTAAAGATCAGACACGTCGAGTATTCTGAGCTGACGAGCGAGGGGCGAACTGAAATCGATTTCGGTCTGCGCGGACGCTTGGATATGAACGGAAACTCGAGCGTCTCAGTAGAATTAACCGCTGCCGATGAGGCGGAAGACAGACACGCGCTTTCCAGCGTCCCTGACGCGCTTGAGCCAACAGATGTGGCGAGGATTGGTGCAGGGATTGGCTTCAGCAATACATTCAATCGGATCAAATTCGGCGGCGATCTGCACTTCAAGTCGTATGACTTTGAGGACGTGGAGCTCGGAAGCGGCCTCATCCAAGATCAAGATTTTAGAGATCGCGATGAACTTATCGCATCCCTCAAGCTTGCTTATGCGCTCAGCCCGAGCACGGCAGTCTATACCCAGCTGACACAAACGGTTTCAGACTACAGTCCCCCCAACATCTTTAACGCATTCAATCGGGATTATGACGGGACGGTCGTATCCGCCGGTGTTGATTTTGACATTGGTGACACTCTGCGCGGAGACTTCGGGCTGGGATATCAGCGGTACGTTTATGACGAAGATTCATTCGAAGACATCGACGATGTAAACTTTACAGGAAACGTCGATTGGCTGATCGGAGATCGCACGCTGCTCACGGCCTCAGCGAATAGAAGTATATTCGACCCGGGTCTGATTACGACCAATGCGGCGATTGAAACCGCGGCGGGTTTGAACATCGAGCAAGCGCTAACGCGCAAAGTGTCGGTGAATGGCGGCGCTCGTCTGGCACGCTACGATTTTGAGAATATCGACCGCGAAGATGATCGCATCAATCTGAACGTAGGCGCCAATTGGAAGCTGAACAAAAATCTCTGGATCGAGGGCGGATATGAGCTCACCGACCAGACTTCAAGTTTTCAGGAATTCACCGACAATCGCTTCTTGATAAAGATGCGCGTATTCCCTTAGCGCAGCCGTTCGTCAGCGGCGATCGTTGATGCAATGAAGCCGCCGCCGAGGATCCGTGTGGAGCCTTCAGCATCATAGAGGACGCTTGCTTGGCCGCGTGCGACCCCTTCTTCTGGATTGTCGAACCAGACAGCAGGGTGACCCTCATGAAGCCCCAGGCGCCCTCGCGCAGGTTCTCTTGTCGAACGTACGCGCACCAAGGCGGGTTCGCCACGTGCACAAGCTTCTTCGAGCGTGCCGTCGCCGAGCCAGTTGAGCTCTTCCATCGTTAGGCCAGCCGTCAGCAAGGCTTCACGCGGGCCAACAATTACACGGCGCGCTGGAGCGTCGATTTTGACAACGAACAATGGTTCGCCCGTGGCGACACCCAGCCCACGGCGCTGGCCGATCGTATAGTGGATGACCCCTTGGTGCTCGCCCAGTACGCGGCCGTCCAAGTGAACGATTTCACCGCCGCGTCCGGATCCAGGGCGCAGTTTTTCAACAACTTTTGCGTATGATCCTTCCGGGACGAAGCAAATGTCCTGACTGTCAGGTTTCGCTGCCACCGGCAGAGCAAATTGGTCCGCGAGCTCTCGTACTTGCGACTTGGGTAAGTCGCCGAGTGGGAAGCGCACATATTCCAGCTGTTCGCTCGTCGTCGCGAATAGGAAGTAAGACTGATCACGGCTGGCATCCGCAGCACGATGCAATTCGGGATTTTCGTGACCGTCAGTCCGACGGATATAATGACCTGTTGCCAGACAATCTGCCCCAAGATCCTTCGCGGTCCGCAATAAGTCCGAGAACTTCACGGTTTGGTTGCAGCGTATACAGGGGATAGGCGTGGCACCGGACAGATAGGTGTCAGCGAAGTCTTCCATAACCTGTTCTTTGAATCGACTTTCATAGTCGAGCACATAATGCGGAATGCCAATTTGGTCGGCGACATTTCGTGCGTCATGAATATCTTGCCCGGCGCAACACGCGCCTTTCTTTTCGATCGCAGCGCCATGATCATAAAGCTGCAGCGTGATGCCGATCACGTCATAACCCTGTGCGGCCAGCAGGGCGGCAACCACAGATGAGTCGACGCCGCCGGACATTGCCGCCACGACACGGGTTTCGGATGGAGGTTTCGCAAAGCCGAGTGAATTGAACGCACCAGGCGCTGGATCAGGCTCGCGCGCTGCGAGCTCAGTGAGGTCAATCATAGCAGTCTCCAATCGGGTTCAAGGCCCGAAGCAGATGAATTTGGCGCTCATATAGTAGAATAAGGAAGACTGTGCCAGCCTATCTTGCGCAAGCGCATTTTTATCGCGTGTAGACTTCAAAAAGTGCTTGTGTTGATTGTGGCGGTCTGCAGGTATCCTTGATGAGCGCGAACATCCGTTTGATGTCTAGGGGAGCCACGATTGTCCGACGAATTAGACCAGGAACGCATTAAGACGCGTCGCAGGATGCGAGGCGTGGCGACGTTCTTCATCGTGGTTTCCATCATTGGTGCGGTCGCGAACTTGATCAGGCTCGCAGGCGGGCAATCTGGATTTGATAGCTCAGAGATGTTTGGGCTGGCCATACTTTTGTCAGGTATTCTCCTGTCGGCATTGGCGGCGTGGCAAGGCTCAAGGATTGCTGGTTTCCTTCTGCTTGTATTCTTTGCCATCACGCCCGTGTCTGGGGCGATGGGATGGGTGGAGTTGAGGGCAACAGATTGGGTCAGAGCCGGCTTGTACATAAGTCTCACTGTTTGGATGCTGAGCAATAGTTTTCGCTATCACAAGCTTTCACGGAAAACGGCTCAACCCATCGGCGGGGTGACCTGGTTAAGATGGGGAGCAAAACTGATCGCGACGGCGCAGCTGCTGTTTATCGCGTTCGGAGTTTCTGTGCTCACCGTAGGCTTATCGACTTCGATTATTAAAGGGGCTGAGGTCAGTGAAGAGCATTTGCTATGGCTGACTGAGCAAGGCTATCTCATGAAGGGTGAACGGCCTTTGTACCTTAATTTGGATGGTGCATTTTCGATTGCCGACGGGGGTAGCTTGCTGACCGACTTATATGTTGTGGGATGGTGGCAAGAGGACGGTGAACAAAGCTCAGTTTGGATTAAGCTTGGCGAAATATGCGAAGTGAAAGATGTTCAAGAAGGTAACGCAATTGAGCCTGCAATTGTCTCCGTGCACTCGCCGGGTGACGAGTCGTCCATTCAGCTGTGGTTGTCGATAGAGGGTGATCTGCACCAACGCTTTCTCTCTCGGATGAAGGCGATCAACGGTAGAAAAATGCGCCCGGAAATTCAGGCTTTCTGTGATCAAGATAGGGCGATTGACTGGGATGAGATTGCGGAAGCGAACGGAATTAGCCGAAATATTATCCCGGGCTCCAACGTTACCGATGCACAACGGGCTTGGTTGGAGGAGCAGGGCTTCCTGCTAGAGCAAGAAGAGATCCTTCAATTCTATTCGAGTGGTAATTTTGCGATCAGCGAAGGGGGCGCCATGCTAACCAATGAATACATTGGTGGATGGTGGGAAAGTTCCGGTGAGTTGCGCGCATGGTGGGGCAAGATCGGAGAAATTTGCGATTTCTCATTCCCTGAAATTATCGAAGATGAGAGCAAGGCGCACTATCGCATAACCATTAAAGACGGTGACTGGTTAGACCTAAGCCTGCCCACAAAGAACGAGCAGGGGGCGCAGATGGTCAAGCTGGCGATAGAAATGAACACGCGCGCGCAGACCGACGAGCATCGCGCGGTGTGTCAGGCATCTCAAGAAACGGTCGAAGAAGAAAGAGACTAGGCCGAAAAATAAGGCCGATCACCTGCGACTGTGACGCGTTCCATAATCCGTACATTCGGGAAATAGTCACTGGCAGCGTAGTGCTGACAAGCGCGGTTGTCCCAGAAGGCGAGCGAGCCGGGCGCCCAACGGAACCGACACTGATATTCAGGCAACCATGCGCGTCGGTATAGGAAGTTGAGGAGCTCATCGCTCTCAGCCTTGTCCATGCCTACGATATAGTCCGTAAAGGCGATATTCACATAAATGCCGCGCTCTCCGGTTTCAGGATGTGTGCGAATGACCGGGTGTTCTTGTGGTGGGAACTTATCGTGCAGCGCCGACGTATCCTTATTCAGCCGTTTCGCAAAAACACGCGCGATGTCGTGCACTGCCGTCATTTTGCAGAGACGTTCTTTCAGGTCCTCGTCGAGATCGTCGTAGGCCATAACCATATTCGAAAATAATGTATCGCCGCCGACTTCAGGAAGTTCGATTGCGCGAAGGATGGAACCAAGAGACGGCTCGGCGCGCCAGGTGACGTCAGAGTGCCAGTTGTTTTCCTGGCCTTTTGAGTTTGGGCCGTGCGCAATTCTGAGAATTTCTGGATCAGGCTGATCTTTGGGAGTCGCGGGGTGGATTTCCAAATCACCAAAACGATTAGCGAATTCGATGTGTTTCTCGCGCGTGAGGTCATGTTGATCGCGGAAGAAGACGACTTTGTATTTCAAAAGCGCGGCGCGAACCTCATCAACTAAAGTGTCATCAAAATTGGCGAGATCAGCGCCAATGAGCTCAGCTCCAATCGCGGGTGAGAGCAGATGCGGTTCAAAGCGCGTGAATTCCGAATTCGCGTCGTAAGCCATGTTTCCTCCGTCTTTTCTTTTCAGAATAACACGGGGAAGGGCGACGCCCTAGCGCAATTTTAAATTTGCGCGCGGATCATATTGAGTGCCGCTTCAATCGTTGCCATGCGGATTTCATAGCGTCCGATGTCTCCGAGCATGAGCATCTCATGCATCATCGCCTTGTTTTCCCGGGCACATGCCAGGTGCACGGTGCCGACCGGCTTCATTGGTGTGCCGCCACCTGGGCCGGCGATTCCGGTGACGGCGATCGCCAGATTTGCACGGCTCTGTTCCATAGCTCCTTCCGCCATGAGGCGGGCTACTGGCTCTGAAACAGCACCATAGTCCGCGAGCACATCCCCTGCGACGCCCAAGATTTCGGCCTTCGATTGGTTTGAGTAAGTAACGAAGCCGCGCTCAAGAATTTTTGAAGACCCGGCAAATTCAGTGAACAGTCCGGCGATTAGGCCGCCTGTGCAACTCTCAGCAGTGACGATTTTGACCCGTCGTTCCATGGCTTCATCCATGACGAGGAGCGCGAGATTTCGAATGCGATCTGGGAACATTTTTCTGACTTTAGAGTTATGACGCTAGGGGAACCAAGACCGCACTTGCTTGCGCGGCGATGCCCTCTTTTCGGCCGGTGAAACCAAGCCCTTCTGTTGTCGTCGCTTTAACGCTAACCGCGTCTAGAGCGAGACCGGTCACTTCAGCGGTGCGCTGACGCATGGTCTCTCGGTGCGGTTTGATTTTGGGGGCTTCACAAATCAACGTCAGATCGCAACTGGTGAGCGCCCAGCCGGCGTCGCGGACGATATCGACGGCATGTTTCAGAAAAAGAGCTGACGGCGCGCCTTTCCATTGCGGGTCAGTCGGCGGGAAATGGTCACCGATATCGCCCAGCGCTGCGCCGCCCAAAATTGCATCGGTGAGCGCATGCCAGGCAACATCGGCATCTGAGTGCCCTGCCAAACTGTGTGAGTGAGGAATTTTCACACCGCAAAGTGTCACGCCGTCACCTGGCTCTAAAGCGTGGACATCGTATCCAGTGCCGAAACGTGGAGCGGGGGGGGCGGGCATTAGCAATTTCTCCAAGCGAGCATGATCTTCTGGGTATGTAATCTTTGCGAGGCACTCGTCCCCCGCGACGAACGTCACTTTTCCATCTAATGCCTCGATAGCTGCCAAATCGTCCACAAGGTCCTGATCATCACCTAAGGCGCGCTTGATCGCGCTTAATTGAAAGGCTTGCGGTGTTTGAACCCGGTAAAGCTCAGAGCGATCAACCGTCGAAAGGGATTGGCCAGTCTTTTTCTTCAAAGCGTCGGCGACGGGTAGGGCTGGGGCTGCGGCATCAGCATCCGCGAGCGCAGAAATCAGCGCGGAAATAGTCTTTGCTTTAAGTCCCGGCCGCGCAGCGTCATGTATGAGGACAACCCCATTTTCTTCGATGCTGCAGGCCTTCAGGCCAGACCGAACGGAAGCTGAGCGTGTCTCGCCACCTTCAGTGATCGTCACGTCTCCATCGATCAGGGCCTGGTACTCGCCGACTTGGCCGATAGGGACGACCAAAACGCATTGATCAATTTCAGGATGCCTGCAAAGAGCGTCAACAGACCATTGGAGGACTGAACGTCCCCCAAGCTGGCGTAACTGTTTCGGTAGATCGCCCCCGGCACGCTCGCCACGTCCGGCGGCTACAATGATCGCAGCTGTTTTCATGTTGGCTGAATAACCCGTTGCGATAAAAAAGCCACATGTGTTGCAGGAACGCATGGCACAATTCCAGTGCTCCACTTTTGTGCAGTGCAAAAGTGTGATTTTACATTTGTCATGATGAAAATGCCTTTTTTTCAGGCAGAGAAGGTTTGGCTCGCACCCATGTCGGGCTCTACCGACGTTGCATTCAGACGCCAAGCCGTCCGCTATGGCGCGCCAATCGTCGTATCTGAAATGGTGGCAGGCGAAGCACTGGCTGCAGCGCGCCCAGATGTGGTTCGTAAAACTTGTCGGCATGAGGGCCGAGGGCTCTGGATTGTTCAGCTCGCAGGGCGTCGTCCAGAGGATATGCTCGAGGGTGCGCGGATCCTCGTTGACGCAGGTGTGGACGTCATAGACATCAATATGGGGTGTCCATCCCGCCAAGTCACAGGTGGGAACTCAGGGTCGGCACTTATGCGGGAACCAGAGCTGGCGCTTGAGATCATTCAAGCCACCGTGAAGGGCGCTGCCGGTCTTCCTGTCACGCTTAAGACTCGTCTTGGCTGGGATCACACGCTTCTCAATGCTCCTGAACTCTGCGGTGCAGCGGTGGACCTTGGAATTCAACTGGTCACAATCCATGGGCGAACACGCTGCCAGTTTTACAAAGGCCAGGCTGACTGGTCCGCAATTCGCGATACCGTCGATGCTCTGCCAGTTCCCGTGATCGCCAATGGGGACATCGGGTCAGTCGAGGATGCGCGATCGGCGCTCGAAGCATCAGGCGCATATGGCGTTATGATCGGGCGCTCCGCCATGGGGCAACCTTGGTTGGTGAGTGAGGTCGACGCGGCGCTCCATAAGCGTGAATTTCATGCGCCTAGCTTGTCCGACCAGCTCGATGGTCTCTGCAAGCAGATCGAAGATAGTCAGGCCCTTTACGGCGCTTCGTTGGGGCTTCGCATCGTTCGTAAACATGTAGCGGCGCACATCGATAAAGTAGACCTTCCTATGGATGATAGCGAACGCAGACAGCTTCGAGCAGACCTTTGTCGACTAGAGGAATCGAGTGTGCTGATCGCTGCGCTGCGCGACGTGTATGAGGGGCAGAAATTTAAGGTGGCGGCATGATGACGGCATTGGATTTGATTGGGCTCGCGCCATTCGCGTTGTTGGGTCTGGACGAGCGACGCCGTGTCAGTGCCGCTAATCCGGAAGCACAGGCATTCCTAGGGCATTCCGAGCGAGCCATGTATCGCAAGCCGTTGAGCGAGATTTTGTTTCACGACTCTCCGATCTTCGATTTGATCGACAAAGCTCAAGCGCTCAATGGAGACGTCTCAGCGCACGCAATTCCATTGAATGGCCCATCGCTTCGAAAGCAAAGGGTGTTAGATCTAAGACTTCGTCCGCTGGCCGATGGCAGTATTGTAATCGGGATGACCGAAGCCAACGATGCAGCGGTTGTGAACAACAACCCGGCTGGCGTTGCCGCCTTTGGCAGAATTCTTGGCCATGAAGTGAAGAACCCGCTGGCAGGGATCTCAGGCGCGGCGCAGTTGCTCTCCCGCAATTCCCGGGATGATCAAAGTGCCATGATCGACATCATTCTGAGTGAGACGCGCCGCATTGAGCGGTTGGTATCCCGTCTATCTGCATTTGAGCTCTTTTCCTCGCCGGCCAAGGAAGCGTTGAACATCCACGAATTGCTCGATCGCGTGATCGCGGCGGAAGAAGCGGCTCATCGCGGAAAAATTTCGATCGTGCGGCTCTACGATCCGTCTTTGCCGGACATCGAGGCTGATCAAGATCACTTGCATGAGGCGATTCAGAACGTTCTGCGCAATGCGGCGCGTCTCACTCAGAATGATGTCGATCATGGCACTTTGATCATCCCGGGAATTGC
>JBCBGS010000056.1:0-15592 GCA_038526515.1 Pseudomonadota bacterium
AATCAAGGCGTCCTAGCGCCCATATCGCGGCTCCTCGAACAACGGGATTTGGATCTGAAAGATGTGGGAGAACGCTGTCGTCGATGAGAATTGGGCGTTGGTTCTGGTGGGGCGTCAAGTTCTTGGCAGGCCTGTTCGTCACCGTGCACATCTATGCTCTGATCTTATTTTTGGCGCCGCCGCCGGGTACTGCGAATATGGCAGGTCGTATTTTGCAGGGCACTACGGTCTACAACACTTGGGTGCCAATCGAACAGGTATCACCCCATTTGATCCGCGCCGTGATTGCCGCCGAGGATACTAAGTTCTGTGCTCACTCTGGACTGGATTTCGAGGCGATCCAGGACGCGCTCGACGAGCGCGAACGCAGAGGACGCCTTCGCGGCGCTTCCACGCTCACGCAGCAGACCGCGAAAAATGTCTTCTTCTGGAATGGCGGCGGCTTTCCGCGTAAAGCGGGCGAGAGCTGGATGGCGCTTTTCATCGATGGCTTCTGGGGCAAGGCCCGCGTGATGGAAGTCTATTTGAATGTCGCTGAATGGGGCGACGGACTCTACGGTGCTGAGGCGGCAGCCTATGGTCGATTTGGCAAACCCGCGCGCGACTTAACGGCGTTTGAAGCGGCTCGCCTAGCGGCCGTATTGCCAAGTCCAAACAAGTGGCGCGTCAATCCAGCCGGGCCTTACGTTCGTCAACGCACCGCGACGATCCAAGCGCGTATGAATGTGGTTCAGCGCGATGGATTAGACGCCTGTGTACTTGGCTCTAATTGAGTTCGGAGAGCCGGATCGCTTCTCGAATTTGACCCCGCAAAACCAAGATCTCTAGGTTTTCCGGGTCATAGTTCAGCGCCGCTTCCATATCGATTTTTGCAGCCCGATAATTCTCTGTCGCCAGATGCGCGCGAGCCCGCAGAGAGAGGGCTTCCGCATCCGCCGGAGCTTTTTCAAGGGCTGTGTTTAGATCGTCGACCCCTTCGATCCAGCGCTCGGTGGCGAGATAGGCCGCAGCGCGGTCCTTATAGATTTCTGGGTCATCGCGTTCCAGCTTCAGTGCGTCAGTGAGCGCGACAATCGCCGCCTGTGGATAGTTCGCGCTGAGCCAAGCATTGCCTGCTTGAACGAGGTAGGTTGTCCGGTCCTCCGCTGATATCGCATCCGGGGCTGTGGCCAAGGCTTCAAGCCGCGCAGCGCCTTCCGCCAGTCGGTCTAATGCGAGTAGGGACACCGCGTTGCAGTAACGCGCCTTTGGCCGATTACCGCTACTCAACCAGGCGAGAGAGTCCTCATAGGCCTCTTCTGGCTGGCTTTCCGTCTTTGCCAAACAGCTTTCGAGTCTTACTTGTTCAGCGCGGGCAATGTCGACAGACGCGGTTTGCGTCATTGGTAGCATGCCTGATACCAAAAGGGAGATAATCATGAACGCGCTCTCTTCTAAAGCCTTTACAGAGGCGGTAGCGAGCAAAGAGGGTGAGTGCAAATGACAGTTCGGTCAGAACCCCTTTTTCTGTTTGGTCCGGGTTACTCTGCCACAGCATTGTCCGAACTCTGGCAAGGACCGGTCTATGGAACCGTCCGCTCCGAAAGCAGCCTTGCTGCTCTAAAGAATACCAAGATCAAACCGCTTCCAATCGATGGAAAAGAAGATGTTTTTCAAGCGCTTGATGGGGCGCATCTGCTGGTTTCAGCGCCGCCAAGCGAGACAGGGTGCCCAGCGCTTGAGATGCTTGGCGCCAACGCAAAGCGCGCCGCGAGCGTGACCTATCTCTCGACCACGGGTGTCTATGGCGACTTGCTGGGGGGCTGGGCGATGGAGTGGTCAGAGGTTCGCCCTGTGTCCGATCGAGGGCGACGGCGCGCTGTTGCGGAGGCGGGGTGGCTTCGAGCGCATGATCGAGTTCGCTTGGTCAGGCTGCCTGGCATTTACGGCCCTGGCCGATCAGCTTTAGAGCGCGTTCAAACGGGTAAAGCCCGGCGCATTGTAAAGCCCGGACAAGTCTTCTCCCGAATCCATGTCGAGGATATTGCGTCTGGCCTGAATTCACTTTTACAATCAGATGCGCTTGGCGCCTTCAATCTATGCGATGACGAAGCGGCACCGCCGCAAGATGTGATTAAGTTTGCGGCCAACCTACTTGGGGTCACGCCGCCGCCAGACATTCACTTTGATGAGGCGGATCTGTCGCCGATGGGGCGCAGCTTTTATGCCGAGTGCAAACGCGTCGCGAATGCCCGGATTAAGGCTGCCACAGGGTGGCGACCAAAATATCCGACATATCGCGAAGGGCTGAGCGCAATCGCAGCCCAAATGGCTTAGCTTGATGCACCGCTCATGAAGCCGAGATCGGTTTGATTGAAATTATTCAAATTCGGCAGCGCCGTGCGAAGCTCGCCGCTATCCAGTCCAAACCATGACCCCATTGTCGCGGCGTATTGTTCAACCGATGTGGTGGGGATCAGACGCCCGCGAGACTTCGTGTAAGAGCTGCTATTGACATCTGCGAGCGGAATTTCGCCATATAGACGTTTGCCCTGAACAGCTCCACCCGCGACGAGGTGGTGACCGCCCCAACCGTGGTCGGTGCCGTCTCCATTATCAATCACAGTCCGGCCGAAGTCGGACGCGGTGAACACCACAACATTGTTCCATTCACCAATTTCAAGCATTGCCTGACGGAAGGAGGAGATCGCTGCAGCGAGCTGGGTATGAAGGTTGCCGATGCTGCCTGACTGATTGCTGTGCGTGTCATAACCACCGGTCGAGACATAGAACATTTGCCGTGACACGTTCAGGAATTGACGGATCTTGATCGTTTCAGCCACTGATCGCATTTGGCGCGAAACGCTATCATCCTGGAATTCGGTTGCGAACGGCGTCGCATTCTCTTGAGCCTGCGCAAACTGTGCTGAATTTTCGACGGCTTTTGCCGTTGCCGTGGCCATGTCTTGCTCAAAGATATTTTGGCTTTGGAAATCGCGCTTTGTCAGAAAGGCCCGGATCTTATCTCGAGCGGCATCATCACCGTCATTGTAGCCGAGCAATCCTCGATTATCGTAGAGGTTTGGTTCCGCGATTCCACTGGATCCAACTTTAAACTGGGTCACATCCTCACCCGCGAGGAAGACATCGTTTGAGCTGGTCGCAATTGCTGAGAAAATTCGGTTTTGATTTGGCGATGATGCAACGACGCGATCCATGATCCGTCCACCCCAGCCGCGATTGGCGCCTTCGACGCCAAACGACATCCAGGTCGATTGCTGATCATTGTGAGAGAACAAACGTTTCGGCAGGATCGCTGAATTATTGTCCATAGCGGCGCGTGTGGTTGGTTCGATCAGTGGGCCGACATTGCCGACCACCGCAAGATCACCAGCTTCAAACATAGAATGCAGGGGTGCGAGTTGCAGTGGCATCCCGAATTGGCGCCCGCCAAACTGACCGGCATTGTCGAGGTTCATCTGTAACAGATTAGCGCGGTTTCGCGTGGAGTTCGAAGAGTCTGAGTTGTAGGCGTCGAACAGTCCGCCGCGGGCACTGCGCAACTGATTGTATGATGCCTGATCATAGGGGAGGATCGTGTCGGATCCGTCCATTCCGCCTTTCAGGAAGATACAAACCATAGCTTTGTATCCGCTCGTGTTGGCGGCCCAAGCATTATTGAAACCGAGGCCCGACATGGTGCCGAGGCTGCTTGCGAAACCTGCGGTACCGAGGCCTGCAAGGACGTGGCGACGTGAAATATTGGCCATTTTTATCTCCTTCAGACCTACCAAGTGACCGCGTAAGACGGTGAGTTTAGAACCAGTGCGACCGCTGTTTGGACCATATCTTCTTGATCGGCCGCTGTGTTCTCAGGGCTATTGGTTCGGATTTCGACGGTGCTGATAATATCAACAATGTCGGCTTTCTCGGTCGCTGCCATGCGCCCGCCGGTCAAAAGACCGTCTAAATGATCCACCAGAGCGGTCGGATCATCTACAAGAGCGAGTTCGTCGCTATAGTCCGGCGTGTAAGTCGCAATATCCCCATCGCGTTGTGAGGCTCTGTCGAAAGCAAAATCAGTCATGAAGTTCAGATAGCCCACCGAGCTACTCTCATTGACGATCTGAAACTCCGGCACGGTGATATTGCGATCCCCTGCATTGGTACCTGGGGCGACGTAGCCAGGGCGATAGAAGTTGAACACGGAGGGGGAACGGAAAGCCTGCTGGCCCAAGGCGTCCTCTGAACTCCGCGTATTGCGCAACCGCCGCTCATTCCCGGCATCTACACCGCTGACATCAAACGCTCGGGCCCAATGTGTGAAGCGCAGAATAGGTTCGCGGACTTTCCCGCTGAGGACGGTACCGCCGCTAGGTTCGTCAAGGAATGTTGAATCGTCCAATAGAACAGCAGCGAGCGTTGCCTGTAAATCGCCTCGCTGGCCATTCCCAAACGTGCGTCCCCCCGCTGCGGTATAGCGGCCTGTTTCAAAGGCATTCGAGACGCGTCCGACATAAGCCGGAGACGGGTCTGATTGCGTGAACCTTTGGATCAGCTGGCGAGATACGAATGGCGCAACATTTGGATGTTCGAATATCGTATCAAGCGCGCGATCGATGCTTTCCGTGCCCGACGTGCCCTCTGGAATCGTCGTGCCAAGGAATGATTTTGAGAGCTCGGAATGATGCTCGGGATACATTTCCATTGGATTGATGGGGCCGTCTTGTGGGTCATCCCAAAAATCACCGCCTGCGAAAGACAGACCTGTAAACACGCGGGCAAGACCTTCAATGTCGTCATTGGTATAGGTCTCGACTTGCTGCCCTTGAGCGTCGAGCTTGGGAGTCCCGTCCATATTCAGCTCGATCAAGCCAATCGAAAACAACTGTAGGATTTCGCGAGCATAGTTTTCGTCCGGCATGCGACCCGCACCCGGATCGCCTTTTCGGTTTCTGAGATAGGTCAGCCACTGTCCCATAGCGGGAGA
Source organism: Pseudomonadota bacterium (assembly GCA_038526515.1). GTDB lineage: Bacteria > Pseudomonadota > Alphaproteobacteria > Caulobacterales > Hyphomonadaceae > Henriciella. The sequence goes on from JBCBGS010000056.1 coordinate 4,970, forward strand.
ATAGGTGACCTCTTCAAGCAAGTCGCGATAGTTCCCGAACGCGTTGCGGATCATGATGTCTTGATAATAGGCGCGCGTGGGTTGATCAGAATCGGCGACGTCAGAATACACCAGGATCTGCGAGAGCGCGAAGGCCATCCGCTGACGCAATTGGTCATTCGCTGTTACGATGTGATCCCAATAGAGTTCGTCGATCCGGAAATAATCTAGTCGACCATCAGGGTTACGTGGCTGTGCCAACAGCTCTGGCATCGTAAGCGTTGTACTCTTCGAGAATTCTGAGGCGATCCAGTCCGCTGCATCGCCGCCATTCAATGAGGCGATCTCGCTTTTCGAACCGCCAAATGTCGCGCGGGCAAGGAAACGTGAAGCTTCCACTTCGCTGTCGATCTTGGAGGATGGTTCAGCGGGAGGAGCACCGCCTCCTCCGCCGCCTCCACCACCCCCTGAAACAGGTGGAGTAGGGGGTACAGAAGACCCGTCTCCACCGCCACCGCCACACGCGGCGGCGAACAAACTTGCAGCAACAATTACGGATGCTTTTGGAAAGCGTAACGCACTCATAAAACCGTCCCTCATACTCACTTCAACGTTCGTACTACGGGATTTAGTCGGCGTAAAAAGCTAAGTCTTTGTAACGGGGGAGCGTTGATCTCGCAGCATGCTGCAAAGCCTTGTTAACCATAATTTTTTTCAAGTTTCATTGAAACTTTTTTAATCTCCGAGACAACGGAAATGATTGGCAATCCTTGGTTTAGAGGTGCCGATTCCATCAAGGTGTGATGATCAGCTTTCCTACAACCTTACGATTCTGAAGCTCTCGAAAGCCTTCTACCGTCTGTTCTAAAGGCAGACTAGCATGCACGTAAGGCCGCGTTTTGCCTTCGCGCGCCCAGCCCCAAATCTGTTCGACATTTTCTCGCCCGCGATCAGGAAACTGGCGGCCATATTCGCCGGCGCGAACTCCGACCACCGAGAAGCCTTTAATTAGAGGCATATTCGTGGCGACATTGGCGATACGCCCAGACGTAAACCCAATCACAAGCAAACGCCCGTCAAAAGCGATGCAGCGCACGCTCTCATCAAACACATCTCCCCCGACTGGGTCATAGATCACATCGGCGCCGCGCCCATCGGTCAGGTCTTTGACTCTGGTTCGGAACCCATCCGCTGTGTTGATGGCATGATCGGCGCCATAGTCTTTTACTCTTGCAAGTTTCTCGTCGCTGCCGCCCGTCGCGATGACTGTTGCGCCGAGCAGTTTGCCAACATCGACCGCCGCCATGCCAACCCCGCCGCTGGCGCCATGGACCAGAAGGGTTTCTCCCGCTTGCAATCTTCCGCGCCGAACCAGAGCCACATACGCAGTGAGGTAAGCTGCGGAATAGGATGCGGCTTGCTCGAAACTCATGGAGTCAGGCTTTTGCTGGAGCCCATCTGCGTTGACGACGGCATAGTCGGCGAAGCCACCAAATCGGGCGCCGCCGCAAACCTCATCACCAAGGTTGAACTGATCGACCCCCTCGCCGAGGGCATCAATCACACCCGCAATGTCCATGCCCGGCGTAAACGGGGGCTCCAATTTTAGCTGATACTTGCCTTGGCACAGCAAAAGATCGGGAAAATTGATGCTGGTCGCGCGCACCTTGATCCGGACTTGACCTGGCCCTGGTTCGGGGACGGCAACCTCTCTGACCTCTACGCCTGAAAAATCGTCTGATAGAGCGTGACAAACGAGAGCGCGCATCATAGGGCGGCGTAGGCGTCGCGAACCATGCCCGCAATTTCCAGGCACGCCTCACGTGCAGCAGGCGCGACCGCCGTGAAGGCGGTGAAGCCATGAGCTAAGCTGTCGAAGCACTTGAAGGTTACGTCAACGCCGGCGGCTTCAAGTTTCTTGGCATAAGCGGCGCCGTCATCGACCAATGGGTCAAAGCCCGCAGTGGCAATCACGGCTGGCGGTAGCCCATCGAGACGTGTCTCTTGCGCTGGAGACAACAAAACATTCGAGCGATCGAAACCCTCCGGCAAATATTGCTGCATGAACCATTGCATTGTGTCGGTCGAAAGTGGGTAGGTTTCGCCATAGGTCGTGGCTGAATCGAATTCTGTGACAAGGTCCGTAGCCGGATAGAGGAGGAGCTGCAGGTCCGGTTTCGGCATGCCGCGACGGGTCGATTCTTGTGCGATGATCGCACTGAAATTGCCGCCCATGCTGTCGCCGCCGATCGCGGCGCGTCCGGCAGGTGCGCCGTACTTTTCCGCATTTTTAAGCGTCCAATCATAAGCCGCGATACAGTCTTCCAGGCCAGCCGGGAATTTGTGTTGCGGGGCCAAGCGATAATCCACGGAAACGACCGGGCATTGCGCGATCTTTGACACCATGGTGCAGAAGGCGTGACAGGCTTCGATATCTAGAATCACTCCTCCGCCCATGTGCCAATAGGCGAGCATGGGCGCATCAGGGTTTTGCTGCGCTGGCCGATAGATACGCACTGGGATTTGATGAGTGCCTTGGCCAGGAATGGTGGTGTCTTCCCATGACACGCCAGGCTCAGGCTTCGCTGCAAACATTGCTAGGCCCTCGATCGCAGCGGCTTGAGCGACTTCTGGCTCCAGGGACGACATGGGCGGTTGGCTTGCTGCGCCATGGGCCAAGAATTGAAAGTTCGGATCGAGAGTCCGGCCGCCAAGTACAACGGGTTCACCGCCCGCCATTTTGACTTTCCAACTAGCCGGAAGCTTTAAAAGAAGTTTCGCAATAGTCGCCTGCAAGCTCATGGCTGCGGTCCTCCCAAACTCATTTATTGTCTGGGCACTAATCTGACCTAGTGGCTAGATTTGGCAAGCTCTTCGATCCCAGCGAGCGCGAATTTTGCGGCAAATTCAGTGGCTCCCTTAGGGTCAACTGGGCGGCGTTGAAGCATATGGTCGCCCATCTCGCGTGCCATACCAATGGCCGCCGCCGTGATGTAGTCGATGTCGAGCTTTCCGAGGCCGACCTTGTCCATGACGATTTCGAGGTCTGCAGCAATCTCTTCCGACACAGTTTGCATCTCTGGCGTGTCGACGCGCACGCCAATCAAACTCATATGCGGCGCCCCGCCTTGGATGGCATCGTCATTCTCTTCCGCCAGGAAGGTGAAGTAAGCGCTGAACGCGGCATAGAGATAGGATTCCAGGTCTTTTGCTTCTTCGCGCACCTTTTGGAGCAGCGGGCGGAAGCGGGCGACACTATCATTGGCCAGCGCTTCAAACACTTCCTCTTTTGATTTGAAGTAATTGTAGAACGTCCCGCTGGCGAGATCGGTTTCGCGAATGATGTCGCGAATATTGGTCGCTTCGTAGCCAATCCGAGCAAACACAACACGGGCCGCCTCTAGAATCGCTTTGCGATTTGCTTCCTTCGCACGCGCGCGTTTGCCCATACGGACTTCGGGTTCGATCGTCGCCGTCATAGAATCTCTTTTTCCCTCAACGGCGTACAGTCTGCTCAGATTGGTGACGGAACGTCAACTTTTTGTTTGCAGTGCATCGTCGAGGCGCATTCGCCGCCGGACTGTGAGGAAAACGCCCCAAAGTGCACGCAACATAATGAGAGCTAGAACACCAAGCATCGGTTCACCGAGCGCTGCCATTGCAAACGCTCCCGCAAATATTCCGAAATGCAGCACGATGATCCGCCCATATGGGGCCATCATTTCTTTATCGACAGAGCTCTCTCGGTACTCACCGCGCAACATATAGTCTTGAACGAACAGAATGATCTGCACGCCAATGATCGCCAACACGAATGTCTGCATGCTTGGGCCAGAGTTGAGAGCTTGATCGATCAAGCCAAAAGGAGTTGGAAAGCCCGGATCCGCGCCAGTCGATAGGTTTGCAAATAGGCTCACAAAGACCCCATGCACGAAACAGAACATGCCGTAATGGATGAAGAAGAATGGCCCCAAAAACGCCATCCCAACTAGACCGCCAGGTCCGTTCTTCGTGCTGGTTGCTGTCATTTTAGCAAGCGTTGCGGCCCCGATAATGAGGTTCTCTAACCAATACAGGAAAACCAGTGCCACTGCGCCCCAACCCATGGTTAGGACAGCGATAATTGGAAACAAGTCGACGGCTAGAATAAGCCAGGCGATGGGATCGCGATAGGTTCGCGCCAGCGTGTTTGGATCTAGGAAGTTGAGCACACGACCGTCCCCTTGATGATCAGCTTAACCCATCCAATCCGCTCCAGCGCGGAAAGTCTAGCGGGTTATGTGCATCCAATCCCCAGGACTTTTTTGGCGTGTTGTAATTGCCCGTAAGGACTTCGTAGTGGACGTGCAGTGCGGTCGCATTACCAGTTTCACCCATCAGACCAAGCGGCTGCCCAAAGCCGATTTGTTGCCCGGCTTTCAGACCTTCGGCGAAATAGGCAAGATGCCCATACCGCGTGAACACACCGTTGCCGTGATCGATAAGCACTTGTCGCCCAAAGCCGGTTTGCGTGCTCACCTCGAGCACCCGTCCGGGCGCGGTTGAATAGATTGGGACTGCCGGACGGGCTTGCAGATCGATGCCCTTATGCATGCGTCCAAAGCGGGGGCCGAACCCGGAAGTCATACAGGCGCCATTTGTCGGCGCAGCAGCCAGAATGACATTGTTCACGACAATCAGCGCATTGTAACCGAGGATCCGTCCGGATCGATCTGTTTCGGGCCGGTTCGAGAATGAGGGTGTGCAAGCATAAAGATAAAAATCAGGCTGGAATGGTCCCTGCGCGGCACGCGGACCAGCCGGTGTTGAGCTCGGCGTGGTTGCGACGGGTCCTGATGAGGGCTGAGGATAGTGGACCACGGGGGGCGGTGAGGCGCACGCGAAAGCACCGGCAAAGGCCAGCCCGCCAAATAGTCTCCGCATGATCCGCTCCCGATAGGTTAGGCTGTCACCCGGGCCCGTTTCCGACCCTTTTCTATCTCTTGATGCAGGTCTCTTACATAAGTGTTGAAATCAACTTGCATGGTGTGTCGCGCGGCTTGGTAGAAATGCCCGGTATGGGTCTTTTCATCCGCTGCTGTAACCCGGTCCATCTCAGCATGATCTGGGAAGGCATATTCGCCGATAACCGCCGCGACAGCGAGTTTGGACTGCTGCTCCGCAAAGTTTACGAGCGTTGGCAGTGGTTGCGCTAGCGCGAGGAAGAATAGGTTCTCATAACCCGGTTTCACCATGCGCTTAAACAGCGGCAAGCGATTGTCTTCTGGCGTCAGGTCTGGGGCGTCGAAAAATGGGAAGGAGACATTGTAGCCGGTCGCCCAAACAATGGCGTCAATCTCCTCGCGGCTTCCATCCTTAAAGATAACGGCATTTAGCTCAAACCGCTCAATGGCGCCCTTTGCATTAATGTCGCCGCAGCCGACACGGGTCAGGAATTCGCCTGAAACGGACGGGTGCGCATCTAAAGGCTCATGATCTGGCTTAGGCAGACCATAATCCTCGGGATTACCGATTTCTTTTTTGATTTTTGACCGCGCCAAAGCCCGACCAACGCTCATCGGCATCCAGCTCGGCAGCACGGCTTTGTCGGCAGGTTGTCCGCCGAGATACTTTGGCAGAACCCAAACCCCGCGGCGCATGGAAATGATCAATTTCTCGGCAATTGGGCGCTGCGATAACTCTGAAGAGATATCCATGGCTGAATTACCGGCACCGACCACCAAGACGCGTTTGCCGCGAAAGTCATACGGATCGAACGGATCCTCATAATGATGGCTATGGATTTGGTAGCCTTCAAACGTGTCCTGACCTGCATAATCATCCGGCGTGCGCGGGTCCCAATGATGCCCATTGCCGACAAATAGCCACTGATAGGTCCGCGTTTCCCCGGTCGATAGCGTCACATCCCAGTCGCCATCTTCTCGGCGAACTGCTTTGTCGACCGACGTATTGAACGTAATCGTCTCGCGCAGGCCAAAATGATCCACATAATCATGGAAATACTGCAGCAGCTGACTGTGGTGTGGAAAGTCCGGCCAGTCTTCAGGAACTGTGTAATCTTCGAACGCTAAGCGCCATTTTGATGTGTCGATATGCAGGCTTTGATAGCAAGACGAAAGACCGTTCGGGTTCTTATAATACCAATTGCCACCAATATTGTCGGACTTTTCGAAACAGTCATACTCAACGCCGTAATCCTTCAGGCGTTTGGCCATCGTGAAACCGCTGCATCCCGCGCCGATAATACAGGCTTTTCCTACTGCCGCTGCGTCGAATGCCATGTCTGTTCCTCCCGTGAGGTTACCGGTTTTCTCTGGTTCAAACGATGGTATAGCCGATGACGTGGACGTCAATTTAGGACGGCGCGTCAACTTACGAGGACGTCATGGACGAGAGCATATCCAGTCTGGACAAACGCATTGATCTGATGCGCCAGCATATGGATGGAATGACCCAGGTCGTTCCTTGGGCGCGCGAGACGGGGTTTAAAGTCACGCGCGTTGAGCGCGGCCAAGTCTGGGGTGTACAGCCCTTCGCCGAACACTTGGTTGGCGATGTTGAAGCGCAAGTGATCCATGGCGGCGCGATCACAACTCTGCTGGACAATCTCAGCGGTATGGCCTGCGCCGCATCATTGGAAGAATTTCGCTTTGTCGCGACCTTGGATTTGCGCATTGATTACATGCGTCCCGCGGATAGTGGCCGCGATATTATCGGTGAAGCTGAATGCTACCACGTCACCAAGTCCGTCGCGTTTACTCGGGCCTGGGCCTACCATGAAAGCAGAGACAAAGTGATCGCCACTGCGCAGGGCGCGTTTGCAATCAACAAGCCCCGCCCGAAAGCCAGTTTGGGGGTCCCAGAATGAGTGAGCCCCTTAGCCGCGGCGCCCAGTTGGAGGGCTTTCTCGCCAATGTCCCGATTGTGAAAACGCTTGGCATGCGGTGCGATATTAAAGGCGATGACATGACGACGGTCTTGCCGTTCCAGGACAAGCTGATCGGGAATTTCACGATCAAAGCGCTGCATGGCGGCGCGATTGGAACCTTTTTGGAAATGACGGCAATGGCACAGCTTTTCCTGGTGTCTGATGTCGAACGACCCGCGAGAACCATCAACATTACGGTCGACTATTTGAGGCAGGGCCGCGCTGAAGATCTCTATGGCCGAGCTCGTGTGATCAAACTCGGGCGGCGCATGGCGTCGGTGACCGCTGAAGCTTGGCAGAGCGAGCGCGACAAGCCAGTGGCAGCTCTGCATGGGCACTTTCTGTTGAATCGCACTGGTACGCCGCAGACTTAGCGCCATATCCCTGGGCGTGCTATCGATTATCCATCATCCAGACTATGATGCCGCAACCGTTGGGGACGATCACCGTTTCCCAATGCGGAAATACACCCTTGTCGCGGAACTGCTCGCGGAACGTGGTTATTCGTTCGAACAACCGCGCCACGCAACGCAAGCGGCTTTGGAGCAGGCACATGCTTCATCCTACGTGCGCTCGGTATTGACCAGCGCGCTTGATACGAAATCAGCCCGGCGCGTTGGCTTTGAGATGACCCCAGCGATTGCCGCCAGAACTTGTGCGTCTGTCGGAGGAACTGAACTTGCCGCTCGGCGTGCTCTAGAGACCGGACGTGCCGTCAATCTCGCGGGCGGCAGTCATCATGCTGACTTTGAAGGCGGTGCAGGATTTTGTGTTTTCAATGATGTCGCTGTGGCGGCGCTTTCACTTCTGCAAGAAGGCATCGTGAAACGCATTGCGGTCTTGGACTTAGATGTCCATCATGGAGACGGGACCGCGCGAATTTTCGCGGATGATCCACGCGTGTTTACGGCGAGCCTGCATTGCGAACAAAATTGGCCCCGCGAAAAACCGCCATCAGATCTCGATGTCGGATTGGAAAAGGGCACGGCGGACGAGGCGTATCTCGACGCTGCCAAAGCGTTCGTGGCCGAGGCGCTAGAGGCATCTAAGCCAGATCTGGTTTTCTATAATGCAGGCGTTGACCCACATACAGAAGATCGATTGGGGCTACTCTCGCTTTCAGATAACGGGCTGCAAGCTAGAGACACGTTGGTCGCGCAATCCTGTCTTGATCTTGGGGTTCCCATCGTTGGCGTGCTGGGCGGCGGGTACAGCAAGGATGCAGCTGCGGTCGCGCGTCGCCATACGTTTCTGATCGAGGCGCTAGAAAAAACGACATAAGACCCCTTCTGGTCGCTTGTTTTGTTGCCCGAGTCCTTTGAGGTTCGGTCACATGAACTCGTCTGATGATCTGACCCTGGAATCCGCGCGCGCCCTGTTGCAGCGGGTTTACGGGTATGACGACTTTCGCGGGTTACAGGCCGATGTCATCGGCGATGTTTTAGCGGGCCGCGACGGACTGGCAGTATTGCCAACGGGCGGCGGGAAATCGCTCTGTTATCAAATTCCATCCATGCTGCGCGATGGCGTCGGGCTGATCGTTTCACCGCTGATCGCGCTTATGGCGGATCAAGTTGATGCCTTGAAGGCATTGGGCGTTCGGGCAGAACGGCTTGATTCATCGCTCGACTATGAAGATCGCGTGGCCGCGCTTCGCGCCGCGCGAAACGGCGATATGGATATGCTCTATGTCTCGCCGGAGGGACTGTCTGGCGGCCTGTTCAATGCGCTCCGGGAGCTCAATGTCTCGCTGATCGCCGTCGATGAAGCGCACTGTGTCAGCCAATGGGGGCACGATTTCCGCCCTGACTATCGTGCGCTTGGCCGGTTGAAAGAGGCTTTTCCGGGAGTCCCGCGTTTGGCCGTGACGGCGACGGCGGATGCCAGGACCCGGGCGGACATCCTTGAGCAACTCGACCTGACCGATCCGACTCTGCATGTGGCGAGCTTTGATCGACCAAACCTGACCCTCGGCGCTGAGCCAAAATCGGGAAACAAAACAGATCGCTTGGTCAGCCTCATTCGAACCCATAAAGGCGAAAGCGGCATCGTCTATGCGGCGACGCGAAAGGGCACCGAACAACTTGCTGAAGCGCTTGAGCGTCACGGCATTTCTGCGCTTGCTTATCATGCCGGTTTGGAGGCTGAGGACCGAGCTGAGCGACAGCGCCGGTTCTTGCTGGAAGACGGCCTTGTCATGTGCGCGACGGTTGCGTTTGGTATGGGCGTCGACAAGCCGGATGTGCGCTTTGTCATTCACGCCGATCCCCCCAAGACGATCGAGGCCTATTGGCAAGAGGTGGGGCGCGCCGGACGAGATGGGGAGCCTGCAGAGGGCTACGCTTTGTTTGGTCCGGCGGACCTTCGCCGCAGCCTGATGTGGAGCCATGAAAGTGACGCACAGGAAGCGATCAAACGGGTTCAAATCAACAAGACGCGACAGCTTTTTGCATTCTTGAATGGCGAGAGCTGTCGCCGCCAGTCGGTGCGCCAATATTTTGGGGAAGAAGACGCCAAGCCTTGCGGTGTTTGCGACAACTGCGTCTCGGAAGCCGCAAATCATTATGACGCGACACGCTGGGCGCAGATGGCGCTCTCTGCGGTTCTGCGGTGTGGTCAAAAGATTGGTCGAGGACGTTTGATCATCCATCTGCTTGGACAAGCCAAAGATGGGTTCGACGAAGATCTGTCGCGACAATCTACTTATGGGGTGGGGACGGATCTGCCCAAGTCCGGATGGAATGCGGTTTTTGATGAGCTGCTCTTTACTGGCCTTCTGGCTGAGGGCGGCGAGGTCACGCGGCCTTTCATATTCGTCCCGGATCATGACCAAGCGAAAGCTGTCTTCAAGGGCGAGCGATCGGTTTTGCTGAAAGCGGATCCGACCGTGCGCCGGATTAAATCGCGCGCGAGCAAATCCGCCGCGGCGGCCTTTTCAGATCTTTCCACCAGAGACCGCGAGCTATTCGACCTGCTCCGCAATTGGCGCGTTGAAATCGCTAAGTCCAAGGGCGTTCCGCCTTATGTCATCTTCCATGATAAGACGCTGGCGACCATCGCTACCGAGCGCCCCATGGACCGTGGGGAATTGCTTCTCATCTCCGGCGTCGGTGAAAAGAAAGCAGGCCGCTACGGCGATGATATTGCTCGTATCGTTCAGGAAGCCGCGTAGAGAAAAGCGACTGCGCCCAGCTGACATGAGGCGCGCACCAAGTTAAGCGGCCTCCATGTCGGAAACACTCCTCTCCCGCTCGCGCGTCATGCGCCTCGCCGTTCCGGTGATGCTTGCACAAGCCGCGATTGCTGCGACCGGCGTCGTCGATACGGCCGTTATGGGGCTATATGGAAACAAGACAGACCTCGCTGCAGTCGCAATTGCGAGTGTCGCGTTCAGCTTCATTTACTGGGGCTTTGGATTCCTACGTATGTCGACCACGGGCCTAGTGGCTCAAGCCTTGGGCCGGGGGGATGAGGCTGAAGCGCGCGCTACACTGCAGCGCGGCCTGCTGATTGGAGGCGCGCTAGGTCTCTTCATCTTTGTCACGTCGCCACTTCTCGGGCGCGTTGTGTTTGCTCCGTTCGGGGCGGAGGCTGATGTGGTCGATCTTGCGGATGGGTACTTTGCCGCACGCGTCTGGGGCGCGCCAGCTTTGCTGACCCAATATGCGATTACGGGCTGGCTGCTCGGCACGGGGCGAACAGGTGCATTGCTCGCG
>JBCBGS010000057.1:0-15573 GCA_038526515.1 Pseudomonadota bacterium
GCGCGCAGAAACGCTCGATACGCGCGGCAAACGTTTTTCGCTGAGCGCGCCGGATAATTTTTGTTTGATCCGTTCCGGTCAAGATTTGCGCGCCGTTAAAGGCGATGAGCTAGACGAGTATGAGCAGCAGATCGAGCCGGCCTTACGCGCGGGCCTCGCTTTTCTAGCTGATAACCCCTCGACCGGTTGTTTTGATAGCCGATACATGCAGCACTGCTCTCAACATGGTGAGCCAATCCGAAAAACGTTCGGCATGCAGCTCTTTTTGTCCATTACACATATGCTGGAGTGGGCGAAATCTCATCCCACTCACCTAGAAATATTTAATCGCTTCCAAAGCATGGCCATGCGCAAACAAGGGCAGTTCGACCTGCGTCTATGGCACGAAGTGGTCGTCTGCGCCGAAGGCGACATACGCGCTGAATACATCAATTGCAATCGTCAAACGGGGCTCCTGCCATGGGCGGGAATGCTCTCCTAACCTCACTGTGCGGACATGTTGAAATTTTTGAGAAGATCAAATCAAGGCCGGGACAACCGGCGTAGCCAAAGAAAGGGAGGACAGTCAATGAGTGGTCCTTTTAAAGCCGCCGCTGTGCAAGCCGCACCCGTATTTATGGATCGCGCCGGCACAGTCAAAAAAACAATCGCGCTGATCGAGCAGGCGGCGAAAGGCGGGGCCTCCCTCGTTGTCTTTCCTGAAACCTGGATTCCTGGATACCCGTTCTGGGCATGGCTGGGGCCGCCAGCATGGGGTATGCAGTTTGTTCAAGCATATTCCCAAAATTCATTAGTTATTGGCTCGGAAGACTATGAGTCGATCTGCCACGCGGCCGCCGAAAACAAAATTCACGTCATGCTTGGGTTTTCTGAGCGCTACAACAACACTCTGTATATCGCACAAGCGTTTATTGGCCCTGACGGCGAGACTATTTTTACCCGCCGCAAACTTAAACCGACACATGTCGAGCGTACTGTATTCGGCAATGGTGATGGCAGCGATTTCCACGTCGTAGACACCAACCTTGGTCGTGTCGGTGGGCTTTGTTGCTGGGAGCATCTTCAGCCACTTTCTAAATACGTGATGTATAGCGACAACGAGCAAGTTCATTGCGCGGCCTGGCCGGCATTCGGTCTCTACCACGGAGTCGCTTACTCCCTCGGTTGGGAAGTCAATATGAATGTCAGCCAAGTCTATGCCCTCGAAGGGCAGTGCTTTGTCATCGCGTCTTGCGCGCTTGTGACGAAAGACATGGTCGATGCTCTTTGCTCCACAGATGAACAAAGAGCGCTTCTCTCGACCGGTGGCGGTTACTCGCGCATTTACGCGCCTGACGGCCAACAAATTTCACAAGACTTGGCACCTGACCGCGAGGGGCTCGTCTACGCTGATATCGATGTGGGCATGATCCCTCTTGCGAAAGCCGCCGCCGATCCGGCCGGCCATTACTCGCGACCCGATGTCGCTCAGTTGCTGCTTGATCGCAGCAAACGCACACCGGTGGTCGAGACAAAACTCTCGGAGGGGGATGCCGAAGGGGGCGACGGGAATGGTTCAATTCTCGCCGCTGAATAGCAGCAAACGTAAAACAAAAGTCATAGGGGAAGGAAAAAGAAATGAAACTCCATACTAAATTACTAGGTGCGTCGGCATTATCACTATCTTTGGTGGCCGGAGCAGCAACTGCACAAGCTCAAGAAAGTGAAACGAGGCAACTCGACACGGTTGTCGTGACAGCAACGAAAACGGAAACAACGTTGCAAGACACCCCAATTGCAGTCACGGCTGTTTCAGCGGCGAAACTTGAACAGCAAAACGTTGACGATATATCCGAGATCGCGGGCTTCACGCCAAACCTTGTTTTCGATACGACCTCTCCGGTTAGCGGTCTGTCGTCAGGCGCTGTCGTGTTTATTCGCGGCGTCGGCCAAACGGATTTCCAGCTGACAACCGATCCAGGCGTGGGTACATATGTTGACGGCGTTTACACTTCTCGATCTGCAGGCGGCGTCCTGGACGTGCTTGATCTTGAGCGGGTCGAAGTCTTGCGTGGGCCACAGGGCACGCTGTTCGGCCGAAATGCTATCGGTGGTGCGTTCAACCTAATCAGTAAACGTCCGTCTGCTGACTTTGGCGGCAAGGCGCAAATCATCACTGGTAGCCGGGATCGAATTGATTTCCAGGGATCAGTCAATGTGCCGCTGTCCGACACGCTAAGAACTCGCTTTTCCATATCCACCCGTAATCAAGATGGGTATGTGCGTGGCCTGCTGGACGATCGTGACCTAGGCGACGTAAACCGAGACACTTTTCGCGGTATCGTTGAATGGGAGCCATCAGACACTTTCCGTGCAACCTTGACGGCCGATAGCACAAAAATCCGTGAACAGAATGCTGCCAGCAAACTTGTCGGTATCACAGTGACACCTCCCGGTGCACCAGAAAGCACAGAGTTCTTTTTCAACCACGATACCGGGCAATCGGATACGCGCACTGTACCTGCCGTGCCTGGTAATCCAAGCTTGGCGTTCCTCTACAATGTTATTGATTCAACATTGCCGGGTGCGCAAAACGGTGTCCTCTTTGACGGCGCATTCATTACGTCTGACCTTGATACCACGTTCGCTACAGGGCCTAACGGCACCAACCTTGACAATTGGGGCACGGCACTAACGCTCGATTGGGATTTGGGCAACACTCAGCTTAAATCGATTACAGCCTATCGTGACTCAAGCGGTGATTTTAACCGTGATGCCGATGGCTCGCCGCTCGTCGTTACGCACACTGAAAACTTTGACTATGATCATGAGCAATTCTCACAAGAATTGCAGATTACAGGTCAGCATTTCGACGGTGCGTTCAATTGGGTCGGCGGCATCTATTATTTCGATGAGACTGGCAACGACTTCTTGAATGTGACATTGCCGCAAGCGTTCGGCGTCGTTCGAAACTTTACTGAAGTTGAGAATGAATCAATCGCGATTTATGGTCAGGGTACCTATCGTGTATCTGATGCGCTCTCGTTCACTGCGGGTGTTCGCTATACCGAAGATGACAAAACCTATTCGGTACCCGTCGATGGTGGCGCTATCGTCAATGGCCTCGCAGGTGTATTCGGCCCTACCGGTACGATCACACCGTTCTTCCCAGCCGGAGAAAACAATGAGACCTTCGATGATGTCTCCTACAAGATCGGGGCTGATTACAAACTCGAAGACGGCACGCTTCTCTATGCGTCATATTCAACCGGCTTTAAGTCGGGCGGCTTCAACACACGTTATCTCGTTCCGGTTCCTCAAGTCGTGTCTTTCGACCCGGAGCAGTTGGAAACGGCGGAAATCGGGCTGAAGTGGCAAGGATTTGACAATCGTGTTCGGTCCAATTTCGCCGCGTACTTCTCTGACTATTCAGATATTCAATTGATTGTCTATGAGTCAGGCGCTCCCCTCACCAGAAATGCTGGCTCCGCCGATATTTGGGGTGTGGAAGCGGAAATCGCTGCACTTCTATTCGATGATCTCGAAGCGTCTCTCTCTCTTGGGTACACAAATGCTGAGTACACTGAAGTTGCGCCGCTTGATCCAGCTTTGCCAGTTGCTCAACAGGTCACGCTCGACAGCGAGTTACCCAATACGCCAGAGCTGACGCTTGCAATTGCGCTCGACTACAACACGCGTCTAACCGACTCAATGGAGCTAATCCTCCACGGCGACTATCGACACAATAGCTCAGTGGAAAATGACGCCATCAACTCTGTGTTCTTGTCTCAGGGTGCGACGGATGTTTTCAACGCGTCTATTGGTGTTTTGGTCAATGACACTTGGGGGCTGTCAATCTTTGGCGACAACCTCGGTGATGAGCGGTTCATCACGAGTGGTGACTCCAACTTCGGTATTGGCTTCCACGAAGCCAACTTCAACCGCCCTCGTGAGTGGGGCGTGAAGCTCACTGCTGACTTCTAGTCGCGTACATGGGGACAAATCGCGGCGCGAATTGTTGGATTCGCGTCGCTCAATCTAAAGGAAAAAAATGATGAAACTAAGACTCCTAACCCTCGCAGCTGCCTTTGCGGCGCTTACGACACCGGCGTTCGCGGATGAGGCGTTTGTCAAAGACTGCGAAGAATTCAAGGCCGCGAATGGCGTCGATGGCGACTGCAGCTGCATGGCGGAAAAAGCTGAAGAGGCGGGTGTGGCCGAAGAAATTATGGCGACTGAAACACTCGACGACATAGATGGGCTCAGCGACGAGGCTAAAGAAGTAATCGAAGCCTGCACTTAAGATTTTGAATCCTCCGTACCTTGGCCAGCAGGCTTAATAAACCTGCTGGCATTTTGTCGACGCATGCCTGCCTGCGTCCATAAAGTCGAACACCTCGCCCAATTGGAAAGACAATTCTCATGAGCAAACCCTTTGCTTCGTCAGCAGATACCGAAGAAAAAATTGAAACCCTGGAAGTTCTCGCGGATGGCGTCTACGCCTTGACAGCAGAAGGCGACCCCAATGTCGGTGCCATTGAAGGGGAAGACTTTATTGTTGCTATTGAGGCGCGCGCAACGCCTGAAGCGGCGAAAGACTGGCTTGTAAAGCTTCGTGAGCATACGACGAAGCCCGTCCGATATCTCATTTTGACGCATTACCACGCCGTTCGCGTGCTCGGTGCTTCCGCATTTGACGCCCAAGAAATTATTGCATCAGCGACAACTCGCAAACTGATTGAAGAGCGCGGAAAACAAGACTGGGACAGTGAATTCGGACGTATGCCCCGTTTGTTCAAAAAACCGGAAGAAATTCCTGGGCTAACATGGCCGACGCTTACTTTCGAAAACGAGATGCGCATTGAACTTGGAGGTGACCGCGGTCATCTGGAACTCCGTTTTTGTGGTCGCGGTCATACCGCTGGCGATATTGTAGTTTGGTACCCTAAACATAAAATACTCTTTGCGGGTGATCTCGTTGAAGCAGAAGCGGCGCTTTACACGGGCGACGCTTTCCACATGGACTGGTCGACCGATACCTTGGACAATGTCAAAGCGTTCCAAGCAGACGCACTTATTGGTGGTCGCGGTGCGGTGCCGAAAGGCAGAGAAGCCGTCGATGCGGCGATCGAACAAACCAGAGACTTCTTGCTGGGTATGCGCGACCAGGTAAAGGCCGTCCACGACCGCGGCGGTACGCTGAAAGAAGCGTTTGAAGCCACCCATGCCGCCCTTGCACCAAAATTCGGTATGTGGCCGATATTTGAACACTGCTTACCATTCAATGTTCAGCGCTTGTGGGATGAATACGACGGGACCGATTGGCCGCGTATTTGGACAATGGATCGAGACCGTGAGGTCTGGGCAGAGCTGCAGGGATAACCGCACCGATGGATTATTCACATATTCCTCAATACAAGAAGAAGAGTTACACGCCCGCACCTGAGCAATCGGGAGAATCCAAGGGCCGGTATCCATTCGTTATCGTCGGGTCTGGTCCCGTCGGTTTGGCGACAGCGCTTGATCTTGCCCTAAAAGGTCACGCCGTAACGGTGCTTACAGCGTTTGATTTCATCGCCCACGGATCAAAGGCGATCTGTTTCGCAAAACAATCATTAGATATTTTTGACCGCTTGGGCGTCGTTGACCGAATGCTCGAAAAGGGCGTTACCTGGAATGTCGGAAAACTCTTTTGGCGCGATAAACCGGAACCAGTATTCGAGTTCGATATGCAGCCGGTCAAACAGCAAAAGAATCCGGCTTTCATCAACCTTCAGCAATATTACGTCGAAGAGTATCTTGTCGACGCGTTGGAAAAACTTTCCAATGTTGATATTCGTTGGGGTCATAGAGTTTATGATATCGATGTGGACGAGTTTGATGCAACCCTCCACATCGAAACTCGTGACGGGAATTACTCTCTAGTAGCTGACTATGTCTTGGCGTGCGACGGGTATGGGTCGACCATACGCCAGTCCATGGGGCTCGATTTCCAAGGCCGGATCTTCGAAGACAATTTCCTCATCGCCGACATTCGCTTTGCTGGTGACAGAGCAGAGGAACACCCATCGGAGCGCTGGTTTTGGTTTGATCCACCATTTTGCCCTGGCGGTACTGCACTTCTTCACAAACAACCAGACAATGTCTGGCGCTGCGACTTTCAGCTCGGATGGGACATTGATCGCGATGCTGCCACCCGCCCTGAAAATGTTGATCCCTACATCAAGGGCATGTTCGGAGATGATATCCAGTACGAAGAAGAATGGTACTCCGTCTATACATTCCAATGTCGCCGGATGGATCGTTTTGTGCACGGGCCAGTTATCTTTGTCGGCGATAGCGCGCACCTTGTTTCTCCTTTTGGCGCACGCGGTGCCAATGGAGGATTATCGGATGCTGAGAACATTGCCTGGAAACTTGATCTCGTTTTGCGCGGAGAAGCGGGGCGTGACCTTATCGAGACCTATAATACTGAACGAGTGATGGGGGCGGATGAAAATATTCTGAATTCGACACGCTCAACAGACTTCATGACGCCTAAATCTGAGGCCTCGCGCGCCATTCGTGATGCAGTCCTTGAGCTGTCGAGCGAATACGCATTCGCACGTCCATTTATCAATTCTGGTCGCTTATCGCGCCCAACACCTTATCACCAAAGCTGTCTGTCGACACCGGATCGAGAGGATTGGATAAATGGACCGGCTCCAGGTCATGCCTGTATGGACGCGCCGCTGGCCAATGGGCGCCGTAATGGATGGTTGCTCGACGCCATAGGCGACCAATTCACTGTGCTTCACTTCGGAAAATCCGCCCCGCGCACGGAGCTCAACACGATCGAATTGCCTACTGCGGGTATCGCCGCAGAACGATATGACGCCGAACGAGGCGCAACCTATCTAATTCGGCCAGATCAGGTCGTCGCTGCTCGCTGGAAGAAAGCAACAATTGCGGACATTGAAACCGCGCATTTAAAGGCAACAGCGCAATGACGAAGCTCAATACCAATACAAATTTGACGTGCCACGACGATTTATATCAGGAGCTCGTTGAGTTGCATAACGGCTTATCCGATCACGATAGTCGCAAGACGAGCGCCAAGTTAGTCTTTCTCCTTGCGAACCATATTGGCGACAATCAAGTCGTTGCCGAAGCCATTGAAGCAGCGCGCGCCAACACCGCAGCTGCGAAAAACTAATCTCACGGAGACTTTCAACATGGCCGTACCAGCTGAGTTGCAACCAGAGAAACCACTGCCGCTCAGGGGCGTTCATCATGTGGCGTATCGTTGCCGAAACGCCAAACAGACAGTTGAGTTCTATGAACGCGTCTTGAACATGAAATACGTGTCTGCGTTCTCAGAAGACCATGTTCCTTCAACAGGTGAGCATGACCCTTATATGCACGTGTTTCTCGACTGTGGCGCGGGCAATATTCTCGCCTTCTTTGAACTGCCTACGCAACCAGATATGGGCCGTGACACAAACACGCCCGAGTGGGTTCAACACATCGCTTTCAAGGTTCCCACATATGAAGCGTTGTTGTTGGGAAAAGCAAAGGCGGAAGAAGAAGGGCTAGACGTGGTCGGGCCAACCAATCATGGCGTTTTCAAATCGATTTATTTCTTTGATCCAAACGGCCATCGCCTGGAACTTGCCTTCGATACCGGCACCCCAGATCAGCACGCCGAACTCAAAAAGGTCGCTTGGGACATGCTTGAAGAATGGGATCAAACCAAAAAAGCACCGCGGCATGCCGCTTGGCTGCATGGACAATTGGGAGATCAGGAATGAAACTCGCTACGATTAAAAACGGCACCCGCGATGGCCGCCTTGCAGTCGTTGCCAAGGAACTCACGCACTTCGCATTCGCAGACGATATTGCGCCAACCTTGCAGGCGGCGCTCGATGACTGGAAAAACGTCGCACCGAAATTGTTCCAGCTTTCGGAACAATTGGAACTGCGCGCTGTGCCATCCGAATATTTCCATCAGGAGCAATGTGAATCGCCCTTGCCGCGTGCGTTTCAGTGGCTCGATGGGTCCGCTTACCTCAATCATGTCGAACTAGTGCGCAAAGCACGTGGCGCTACGGTGCCCGAAAGTTTTTATAGCGATCCGCTTATGTATCAGGGCGGCTCCGATACGTTTATTGGCCCGCGTGACCCAATCATTGCATCCGACGAATCCCATGGAATCGACATGGAAGCCGAAATCGCTGTGATCACCGACGATGTACCCATGGGTGTTTCTGCAGCCGACGCAGCCGAGCACATTAAACTGATCATGCTCGTAAACGATGTTTCCTTGCGGGGGCTAATTCCGGGAGAGTTGGCAAAGGGATTTGGGTTTGTGCAAGGCAAAGCCTCAAGTGCGTTTTCACCCGTCGCCGTGACCCCAGATGAACTTGGGGCAGCTTGGAAAGACGCCACGATCGATTTGCCGCTACTGGTAACACACAATGACGCCCCATTCGGTAAGGCCAATGTGCGAACTGATATGACCTTCAACATGGCTGAACTGATCGCCCACGCCGCTAAAACGCGTGATCTCTCTGCCGGTACAATTATCGGCTCGGGTACCGTGTCAAACAAGTTTGAAGGCGGCGAAGGCAAAAAGGTCGAGGATGGCGGTGTCGGCTACTCATGTATTGCTGAGATACGGATGATTGAGAAAATTCAAAATGGCGAGATGCAAACACCCTTTATGCGGTTTGGCGATACGGTGGCCATTGAAATGAATGATGCGAGCGGCCGTCCGATTTTTGGACGCATCGAGAACAAAGTTGAGCAGTATGCGCCATGATGAAATTGTACGGGTATTGGCGCTCCAGTGCAAGCTATAGAGTTAGGATTGCGCTAAATCTCAAAGGCGTCGACGTAGAACATGTGCCGGTTAACCTTCGCATGACTGAGCACCGCCAATCGGCCTTCAAAGACGTCAATCCTGCCGCTGCTGTCCCAGTTCTGGTCCTTGAAAATGGTCAAAGGATCACACAGTCGCTCGCGATACTCGACTATCTGGAAGACACAGTGAAAGAGCCCTCGTTATTGCCAAGTACGGCGACTGACAAAGCCGTGGCGCGATCGCTTGCCCTTCTTGTTGCCTGCGATACATCGCCCTTGCAAAATCTTAAGGTGCAAAACTTTGTAAAATCGACCAACCCCCACACCGAAGATGTGGGAGTAAACTGGGCGAACCACTGGATTACTGAGGGTTTGGCAAGCCTTGAAGCGACCCTTGCCAATCTTCCCCTTAATGGCACATTTCTGTTTGGCGACCAGCCCGGTTGGGCCGAGTGCGTCATCATTCCTCAATTGTACAATGCGGAACGATTTGGCGTGGAGGTGTCCAACTATCCAAGGCTCTCAGCATTGCAGACACATTGCTTGGCGCACGATGCTTTTCAGCAGGCAGCGCCCGAAAATCAACCGGATGCACCAGCCCTATGACCCGTCGAGCTGCTCCCAAAGTCTTCCCGTCGCCAGAATCAGCGTTGAAAGACATAATCTTTGACGGCATGACTATCATGTCTGGCGGGTTTGGTCTTTGTGGTATTCCAGAAAACCTCATCAGCGGTTTGCGGAATACAGGTGTGCGAGACCTTTGCGTTATTTCGAACAATGCTGGCATCGACGAGTTTGGCCTGGGGACTCTGCTTAAGTCGAGGCAAATTAGCAAAATGGTTTCGTCCTATGTCGGCGAGAACAAAGAGTTCGAACGCCAATATCTTTCAGGCGACCTGGACCTAGAATTTAATCCGCAAGGCACGCTTGCTGAACGCATACGGGCGGGCGGTGCCGGCATTCCGGGGTTTTATACCAAGACTGGCGTTGGCACTGTCATCGCTGATGGCAAACCGCATCAACAGTTCGATGGCGAGACATATATTCTTGAAACAGGGCTGAAAGCAGATCTCTCCATCATCAAAGCATGGCGCGCCGACATGGAAGGCAATCTTGTATTTCGTCGAACCGCTCGCAACTTTAATCCTCTCATGGCTATGGCGGGTGCGACCACGATAGTTGAAGTTGAAGAATTGTTGCCGATTGGAGCGCTTGATCCCGACCAAATCCATACACCCGGCATTTTTGTTCAGCGCATCGTTGAAGGGGAATTCGAAAAACGAATTGAACAATTAACGATCAGCGAAGCGGAGGCAATCTGACATGGCTTGGTCTCGCGACGACATGGCAAAACGTGCCGCACAGGAATTGAGAGACGGATTTTACGTCAATCTAGGAATTGGCATCCCAACACTAGTTGCCAATCATATTCCCGCTGAAGTAAATGTGACCCTACAATCTGAAAACGGCATGTTAGGCATGGGGCCGTTTCCTACTCGCGAAGAGGTTGACCCAGACCTTATCAATGCGGGAAAACAAACAATATCTACTCTGCCCCAAACGTCGTTTTTTGATAGCGCCCTCAGTTTTTCCATGATCCGTGGCGGTCATATCGATCTCTCGATCTTAGGTGCTATGGAAGTTTCGGAAACCGGGGACATCGCAAACTGGATGGTTCCCGGTAAAATGGTCAAAGGCATGGGCGGTGCCATGGATCTAGTGGCGGGCGTCAAGCGCTGTATTGCCGTTTTTGATCACACGAGCAAAAGCGGCAACAGTAAGTTTGTCGAGGTCTGTTCGCTTCCTCTCACGGGTCGTGGCTGTATTGATATGGTCATCACCGATCTTGGCGTGTTCAATCGTGATGAGCCTGATCAGCCGTTTAAGGTCTTAGAATTGGCACCAGGCGTCACCAAAGATGAAGTGATTGCAAAAACGGAGGCGCAGTTGGTGTGGCAGTAAGCCGTCACACTCAATGATGAATAGAGGCAGCATGGCGGACAAGAAAGAAGATGGCAGCGAAATAATCAGCAACGTTGCTCTATCGACGATTTTGCGGGCGCTCGATGTGTCCGACGCCGGTATTCTCGTGCATGACGCCGACACTATCCTCTACGCCAACCATTCTTTGTCCGAGCGCATTGAAGTCCCCACTGGTTTAATTGAACCCGGTGCTCCGCTGCTCAATATGCAGAATTACTGCGCCGAGCGCGGCGATTTTGGCGAAGATGTGAGCGGCAAAGACATTGTCGCTCAAGCAACGAGCAGAAATCAATCTGGTGGGACCTACGAAACTGATCGCGTTACGCCAAGCGGTCGCCATATCCGCGCTCGCGTCGTTGCTGGCGGCGATGGCATCACTGTCGCAACCTATACTGACGTTACTGAATTGATTAAGGCGCAGCAACGCGCCGAAGCTGCTGATTACGCCAAGTCTCAATTCCTTGCGAATATGAGCCATGAAATCCGTACGCCAATGAACGGCGTTATGGGTATGGCGGAACTCCTCACCCGCACCGAACTCGACGATAAACAGCGAACATTCGCCGAGACGATCATTACGTCCGGCGACGCGCTCTTGACCATCATCAATGATATTCTGGACTTCTCTAAAATTGACGCAGGTCAATTGAAGCTGCGTCCTGCGCCTTTTGATTTAGCGAACGCGCTACAAGATGTCGCCACACTGATCTCCGCGCGCGCGATTGAGAAAGACGTGGAATTGGCTTTGCGCTTCGATCCGCACTTACCAACCGGTTACATTGGGGATGCCGGACGCATCCGGCAAATTGTCACCAACCTGATGGGTAACGCGGTCAAGTTCACGACGAAAGGACATGTGCTCATCGACGTCTCGGGTGATCTCGACGATGATCAATCTGATCCGCGCATGGCGCACCTAAAAATCAAGGTCGAAGACACCGGTGTCGGCATTCCGACTGAAAAACTCGCTGGCGTTTTCGACAAGTTCAGCCAAGTCGATAACAGCGCCGCGCGTACCCACGAAGGCACGGGCCTCGGTCTATCGATTTCGCAATCACTGGTTAAACTTATGGGAGGTGAGATCGGCGTTGAAAGCATCGAAGGAAAGGGCTCAACCTTCTGGTTTACGTTGACGCTGCCGATCGAAGATCGGTTCGAAGAAACTCTCGCGCCCCCCATCGCAATTAGCGGTAAAAATGTGCTGATTGTTGATGATAATACCGTCAACCAATCAATCCTTGAAGAACAAGTCACCGCCTGGAACCTGGAGTGCACATCATGCAGCAATGGAGAAGACGCACTCACACTTCTCAAAGCGTCGAAAATGCTCGATCGACAATTCGACTTGATAATCCTCGACTATCACATGCCGGTAATGAACGGTGTTGATACCATCAAAGAAATTCGTGCGGAT
The DNA here is from genome assembly GCA_038526515.1 of Pseudomonadota bacterium. Classification (GTDB taxonomy): domain Bacteria; phylum Pseudomonadota; class Alphaproteobacteria; order Caulobacterales; family Hyphomonadaceae; genus Henriciella. The sequence continues at coordinate 12,218 of JBCBGS010000057.1, forward strand.
GATCGGATCGCCCAGACGCCGATCATCCTTCTGACATCAGTCGACGAGTCAGAATTCGAAGTCGATATTAATGACCTCGATATCCATGGTCATTTGGTTAAACCGGCGCGCGCCTCCCTCCTGTTAAAGTTAGTGGTCGAAGCGCTGTCGAATGGCGCTGCCGCCTCACCAGCTCCCGAGCTACCTATGCCGGTGCCAGATGCTCAGCGTCATAACAAGGATGAACCTGCTCGCAATTCCTCAAACAATGACAGTATTCGAGTGCTGGTCGCCGAAGACAATGAGGTCAATAAAACAGTCTTTGCTCAGATCCTCGAAATGCAAAACTATTCCTTCGAGATCGCTAGCAATGGCCGCGAGGCGCTCGACCTCTATCAAAAACTTAAGCCGACCATCATCTTAATGGACGTCGCCATGCCAGAAATGGATGGGCTAGAAGCAACGGCCGCAATTCGCAAGCTTGAAGAAGATGGCCGACAAAGAACGCCCATTATCGGCGTCACAGCTCATGCAATGGACGGCGATATGCAACGCTGTTTTGATGGCGGAATGGATGATTATGTTCCGAAACCGATTTCCCCCAGAATGTTGATTGAAAAACTATTGAAGTGGAAACGTCGCTCGTCGGAGCAAATAACTTTTTGAGATCATTCGTATCGCGCGACTCCCATACGGAATCTTCTGGCGACCATTTTGGCACCGACTAAATCCGTTACCTAGTCAGGCCTCTAAAGAGAGGCGGATCAACCTGCTAAACAATCACAACATCCTGTGCAAAAAGGCCTTTGCGAGTATCAGCATAAAGTTTGTATTCAACCCTGTCGCCCTCGGCTGGGATCTTGCCGCCGCGTACAGCAAGCTGCAAAAACGATACGAGATCTGAACCACGGTCAGGGTCAATCAACCCTGCTCGCAAATCAGGTAGATACGTAGCTACAACTCCCTGTTCCAAATTATTCTCCTGCTATTGTGAGTGCTTCAATCACTTATGGACACGTGGCGGGGTTCACGACGGTGATGTCGCTTTTGACAACACTTCCATCGCCTAGCGTTAGCACGAGCGGGGCTTTGGAGAGCCCGGCTAAAGCGCCTCTCAATTTGGCAAGCTCCGGGGGCGTGGAGGCCAAAGTAAACGTACGGCTCTTAGCGCCGGCGCTCGCCGCACCTAGCGATACGCCGTCATAAGTACCAAGACCCGCGCTGGCCGCTAATTCTAGGTTCTCCCCAACGATCGTGAAACTCGCACCCTTCGCACACGAGGTGAGTTTGTCTGGAACAATGCCAGAGATTTTAAGTTGCTTTTTCTTCGGCTTTGGTTTGGGGGCGCTACAAGCGCCTTTTGCATCTACATGCTCAATGTTGATCTGATCTCGTGCTTGACCGTCTTGTGTCAATACAACAACGTCGATGGCTCCCGAGGTTGCTAGTATTTTGGCGGCAGGAAGGCTGCCCGCGTTCACATCAACCATGACCCCACTCATATCCGGGGTAACTCGCACACTACTTCCAGAAAACTCTGTTCCTCCAACTATGACTTTTTCCGAGCGCCATATGTTCTCGCCTGTGATCACTAAAGTGGTCTTGCTGCTGCAAGCAGAAATTTTCCGCGGAAGGATCGCACTCACATTCGGCGACAGTTGATTGGCAAGCAAAGCTCGCTTGCGAATGATAATACTTGTTAGCCCAGCCATGTCGGCCGCGTTCGGAGAGAGGTTAACTCGGTAGCTCCGCTTCAGAAAGCTCCCTACTGTTCCGGCGCTTGACATCCATTTGGTCAACGTCTGCCCTTGGTCGTTGTTCCAGTCGGGTGCCCAAGCGGTTTGAGCCTCGAGCTCGATGTATGGCCACCAACCGGGCAGGGATAAGTCTGCTGTTAGCTCATAGGGTGTTGCATGATGGCGAAACTCCATCTTTTGTTTGTCGGGGATCAGGGTCGCTCTTGGGCCAAGCAACCATCCAAAAGCTGTTTGCTCAGCGCCAAATCCTGCCTGATCGGACGTGCAATTCTGCGTCTCTACAATCTTATCATTCCAAGACCGAATGCTCGATTCGAGATCGCTGATTTCCACATCCGCTTGCGCCATGGCTTCCTCATACTCCATCAGCGCTAAGGACAAATCGGAAATGAACTCGTTTAAACGATCAAGTTGCGTTGTTAATTGTTCGAGCTCCGCGGTAAGCGTTTGAACTTGATTGGATTCGTTGTCTGTGCCCGACAAGCTAGGAGCTTGATCTTGGGTTTGCATTCGCAACTGTATTTGAGCCTGCAAGGCGTCGATGAAACCTTGTAGCTCAAAGCTCTCTTCCATGAGCGTGTCGATTTCATAAACGCCTTCTTCGTATCGATCTCGCAAGTTCGCTCGACGAGCAAAGACTTTTGATCGGGTATCTAAGTCTTTTGCACGACCGGCACGGTGGCTTTCGAGTTCTGCTGTGCAATCACTCGAAGGCCCTTTTTCGAGAGTTCGTGGTTCTGCGAAAGAAACGACCAAAGGCGCTCTTTCGCGAGCATCGACTTTGCCAATTGCGCTCCTCGAAAACGCTGCTTCAGCGTTAACGCCGACGCCCGCGCTCGGCATTGAACCGGTGATTGAGTGCGCTAAACTAATAGCGTCAGCTGCGCGTGCGACGGTCGAGATTTGCTGCGCTCTTTGACGCGGCGCTACATCATAAATTCTAACAGCGCCAAACTCTCTATTTGCTTCCTCCAGAAGCTCGCTAAAATCAGACGGGACGGCAAAATCGGTCTGATCGCGATCCTTGCCATAACGACACCTAGTGGTGGATCGATAGATGGCCTCGCGGTATTCTACGGCCGCGCGCTGTAGTGGTTTGCTGAATGACCCGGTGACTTCGTCATCACCTGGATATGGGTTGACGGCGATGCCATTCACGATCGAGACATCTCTCACCACTCGCACACCCTCTTGAAGGTAACTGGACAGATCAATGATCAGTTCAGCGTCGTTGAGCGCGTCAGCGACGGTCGTCCCGCTCAACAGATTTCTAGGGACCGTCATCTGTATGTTTGCGGCATCGTCTCCTGCGCGACAGGGCGCATCTAAGGAAAGTGGATCATTCGCGTATTCTATATCCGAAGATCGAATGTCAGCCGCGGCTTTGAGAAAAAAGTCCTCATACATCGCGTGGGCGTTGGAAATAAATTCGAGCTTGTCTGTGAGGCTCGAAGATACGGTGTCGAGCGTGCTAGAGGGTGGAACGGCAACGCTAATATAGAGGCATTTATCCGGTTGTGGTACGCGTACCAGCCAACCATTGCAATCATCTCGAAGCCCCTCGCGCCGAGACCGGGTGGCGTGGCCAGGTAGATTTGGTGAGCGATGCCGGCGCCAACC
>JBCBGS010000058.1:0-15550 GCA_038526515.1 Pseudomonadota bacterium
TGACCATATCAATATCGCCCCTGGCGTTGGCGCCTTGGATGAAATGCTGGGCGACGCTTTTGCGGAAACCCAGCCGGACACGACCGAAGAAAACATTCAGTCTCGCCTACGCGGCCTGACCTTGATGGCGCTCTCCAACAAATTTGGCCACATGGTGGTAACGACCGGCAATAAGTCCGAAATGGCGGTCGGCTATGCAACGCTCTATGGCGACATGTGCGGCGGCTACAATGCGCTGAAGGACTTCTACAAGACCGAAGTCTTCGCGCTGTCGCGCTGGCGCAATACAGCCGTCCCGCACGGTTCGCTTGGCTCTGGCGGTGAGGTGATCCCAGAACGGATCATCACCAAACCGCCAAGTGCAGAGTTGCGCGATGACCAGAAAGACGAAGACTCGCTGCCGCCTTATGATGTGCTGGATGATATCCTGCGCGGCCTGGTCGATGCAGAAGAAGACGTCGATGACATCCTCGCCCGCGGGCACGACGCGGCGACGGTGAAGCGAATTGAGCACCTGCTCTACATCGCAGAGTATAAACGCCGCCAAGCCCCGCCTGGGGTAAAAGTAGGTTCAAAGAATTTCGGCCGCGACCGCCGCTATCCGATCACGAACAGGTTCCGGGATAGCTGAGTTCGAAGCGACTGAACGGTTCTTGTCTTCCCTGAAGAGACTACGCCTACCTTCCCTCGGCGTCTTAGCATCGCGGATGCTGGCTACCGGCATTCTATTTGACATAACAGTCGTTATATAACATACGTTATGCAATTATGGAGACACGGATGCCGAAGACTGTAGACCCAATTGAGAAACGCGCCGAATTCATTGCAGCAAGCTGGAATGTGATCGCCGAGCAAGGCTTTGGGGCTGTCTCCATGCGAAACGTCGCTGCAGCGGCTGGCTGCACAACCGGTGCGTTGACGCACTATTTTTCGGACCGCAACACACTTCTGATTGAGGTACTAAGAGCGGCACATATGGCCGCCGCAAAGCGAATGGTGGCAATCGCAGATGCGAGTGTTTCGGACTTTCAGCGATTGCGAGCCGTTTTGTTGGAGTCGCTACCGCTGGATGATGAACGATTACGCGAATGGAGGGTCTGGCTCGCCTTCTGGGAAGCATCGATGAGCGACCAAAAGCTCGCAATGGAGAACCAGCAAAGATATTCGGAGTGGCAAGCGCTCGTTGCAGATCTACTCACGCCGTTGAGCAAAAATGCGGAGACGGACGCTGAGTTCCTTATAGCGCTCGTGGATGGATTAGGGCTCGGCATCGTACGGTGTATCGATGGTGACGCTGGATTAGCTCGGCAACAATCCAAATGCCTCCACGTCCTCGACCATGCCCTCAATCAGTTTCGCGCCTAAGGAGTAAGCCATGTCCCGAGCGCTATTTCTATCGATCAGCATCACAGATTTTCTGTTCATGACCTATTGGTTGATTGCCGGATTGGCCTTGTTCGACATATTCAGCCTTCCACCAGACCTAATGTATGGAGACTATACCAATCCGCGCGTTGTCGCTTGGAATTGGTCTTTCTTCCCGCTTGACCTGATTTTCTCGATCTTTGGCTATCTTGCAATTTCTGCAAGCGGACGAGGCGACCCTATTTGGCGCCAGTACGCTCTGATCTCTTTGGTCTTAACGATGACAGCCGGAGGGATGGCCGTCGTCTATTGGGCCATTCTGAAAGAGTTCGATCCCGCCTGGTTTATTCCCAATTCCATTTTGTTGATTTGGCCGCTTTTCTTCATCGGCAAATTGATTGCTGGTGGCAGAGACCATCCCACTGGAGCGGTCGAGCAGACCTAGACGAGCGTCTCCTCCTACCCCATCGCCGCAATCGCTTCCGCCACAGCGACGGTGCGGTGGGCTTCTTCCAAGTGGAGAAGCTCGGTCATTTTGCCGTTCACTTTGAGGACGCCTTTGCCCGCATTGGCGGGGTCTGCAAAGGCTTCGATCACTGCTTTGGCTTGCTCCACATCTGCGTCCGCGGGCGCGAAGACGGTGTTTGCTGCTTCGAGCTGTGATGGATGGATCAGGGTCTTACCATCAAAGCCCATCAATCGGCCTTGCTGGCATTCAGCGGTGAGGCCCTCTTCGTCGCCAATGCCGTTAAACACGCCATCAATCGCGAGAAGATCATAGGCGCGGGCAGCCGCGACGCTGAGGCCAAGTGAGGTCTGGAAGGCTGTGCGGAGCGGCGGATCATTCACACCGCGCAGCTCTTTCGCGAGATCATTTGTGCCCATGACAAAAGCGGTGAGGCGCGTGCGGCCCACGGCTTCGGCAATGTCTTGGATGTTGAGGATGGCTTTCGGCATCTCAATCATCACCCAGAGCCCCATCTCATCCGGTGCACCAGCGCGGCTCATCGCATCGTTCAGGCGGTCAATGTCGCCGCCATCGATGACTTTCGGCGCGAGGATCGCATCGGGACCTGCCTCGACCGCGGCTTTCAGATCATCGAGCCCCCATTCCGTATCCAATCCATTGATGCGGATGATGACTTCACGGGCGCCATAACCGCCCGCTTTGACGGCGGTGCAAACTGTCTCGCGGGCCTCTAATTTCGCGTCGGGCGCGACCGCGTCTTCGAGGTCGAAGATGACGGCATCAGCAGCAAGAGACTTTGCTTTTTCGAGCGCGCGCGGGTTCGCGCCGGGCATATAAAGGCAGGATCGACGAGGGCGATGGGCAGAATTGATCGACAAATTGTGAACCTCCAATATGCGCAGAAAGCGTTGCGTGCCGGTTTTTCCGTGAGTAATCAAGAGGTCACGTCGAGCGATCATAGTGGAAAGGGTGGCAGGCTTAGAATGAGATATGTGATCTCTTCATTGGCAATCGCCATCGCCGCGATGAGCGCGCACAGCCAGCCTTTGACCATTCAAAGCGTGATGCAAGAGTTGCGAGACCGAGGCGCGAACTCTGTCGACGGCGCCCTCATTTTTGGCGATCCATTGGTGACGGGAGAGTTTGACGGACAAGGGTTCAGTCTTCGCCTCGGCCTCTGTGACCATGACACAATTGGCGGCGATTGCCGCTCCACAGTGTTTAGCTCCTGCACGCCAGTCCCCGAGCTGACCGAACTCGAGACGCTCAAGATGATTGATGCTTATAATGGCGACCTCGATCGTCGAGGTGCCTTGTATAGCGATGCGATTGTCGGGATCGGACCCGCGGTCTGCATCAAGGTTCGCCGGAATTTCCATGACGAAGATGCTTTCGATTTGTCGGATATTTTCGATTGGCAATTGGCGTTCGGCGACTTCGAAGAATACTTGGACGAGCACCTCAAGCGTAAGCGCAGAAAAGAAATCCTGGGCTACAACTAACCACGCCCATTTCCGATTTTGGCCGGCACGATTGACGCTTAACAGCTTTCGTTTCAGGAGAGCCCGCTAATCTCAAATCTCTCCCGAGGCTCGTATGGACGACATCACGCTGCGCATTGCCACCGCAAATGACTATGACACGCTTGGTCAGGTCATGTTCGACGCGATTCATAATGGCCCGACTAAATATACTGACGCTCAGTCGAACGCCTGGGCCCCGGCCCCGCGATCCGGTCCGGACTGGGCCGATCGATTGAGCCAAAAGGATGTGATTATCGCTGAACGTGGGGGAGACGCCTTAGGCTTTATGTCGATTGAACCCGGCGGCTACATTGATTTCGCCTATATTCGCCCGTCCGCACAAGGATCAGGACTGTTTCGCAAGCTTTTCTCTGACGTGGAGCACCGCGCGAAAGCCAGCTCAGAAACCGAACTCTCGACGCATGCAAGCTTGATGGCTCAGCCCGCATTCGCTGCAATGGGATTCAACGTGGATTTTCACGAGACTGTCGAGGTCGATGGTCAACAGCTCGCGCGTGCACGAATGATCAAAACGCTATAAGGACGGATCATGACTGACTATCCGATTTCTGGCGTCACGGCCCCGGGTTTTGAACCCGTTTTAGAAGCCTTCGAAGCAAACTTTGAAGAAGACAAAGAGCTTGGCTCGGGGTTTTCCGCTTATCTCGATGGCGAGCTGATCGTGGACCTGCATGGCGGGTTCGCGGACCGCAAGAAAGAGCAGGCCTGGGACAAACAGACCGTGGTCCCGATCTATTCGACCACAAAGCCAATTGCGGCCCTGACCCTGGCCCATGTCATTGATGCGCTGCCGGCTGGATATGAAACGGCGGTGGCAGATCTTTGGCCTGAATTTGGAGCCAACGGCAAATCGACTGTCACGATCGCTGAACTGGTTTCGCACCAAGCTGGCTTGCCTGGCTTTTTTGAACAGGTCGATCCGGCGATTTGGCTTGACCCAACTGCCTGCAGCGCAGCGCTCGCCCCGCTTGCGCCGCTTTGGGAGCCTGGCACGTCGCACGGCTATCACCCGCTGACATGGGGCTATCTAATCGGTGAAATCGTAAAGCGGATAGACGGCCGAAGCCTCGGTACTGTGCTCCGGGAAGACATTACCGGTCCCGCAGGCTTAGATTTCCAAATCGGGACACCTGCCGCCGACCATGACCGCGTGGCAGAGATTATGCGCCCGCGCGCTTTGCCCGACCTTGGCGAGATCAATGATGCGACCCGGGCGGCTTTCCTCACCAAATGGGCCGCTCCCGACCGCGGCGGCGCGATCTGGCGCGAGATCGAAATTCCGTCCGCGAATGGGATCGGCACCGCCAATGCTGTGGCACAGCTCTACGGCATCTATGCCCATGAGGGGCAGCTAAATGGCAGACGCGTCATATCAGAGGCGGCCTTTGATGCGCTCACCCAAAGCCGCGTCAAAGGTCAGGATCTCGTCTTGCCTTACATCACCGAGTTCGCGGCAGGCGTCATGCGCAATAATATCGGTCTTTATGGTCCCAATCCTGAAACACTCTGCCATTCTGGTTGGGGTGGCTCTCTGGCTTTGGGTGACCCAGATCGCGGGCTAAGCCTCGCCTATGTCATGAACCGCCAATCTAACAGTCTACAAGCGGATCCACGCGCCACGCGTTTGGTGCATGCGCTCTATGGTTGTATGTAGATTTTCTCCACCATTAATAGATCTTTTACCGTTTGGCACGGCGCTTGCTCCGTGTGTATTGAGTTTGGAAACTCCTAATCAATTTTACGCTCAACTTAGACCCGGCTCCGGCCGGGTTTTTCTTTAGCGTAAAGATGCGGCCGCCCTGGCCAATCGCCGCGCTTTCGCCTCGCCGACCAAACTATCAATCGTAAACACGATCAGCGCTGTCCAAATAAAGGCGAATGCGATGGCATGCGTCAGACCAAATACTTCTTTGAAGATCAGCACGGAGATCAAGAACTGTAGGGTCGGCCCAAGATACTGCATCATCCCAATCGTTGAGAGCCTCAGACGTTTTGCAGCAATGGCAAACAGGATCAGCGGAACGGCAGTGATCGGACCTGAGACAAGCAAGAGTGGAATATCCCATCCACCATCGCCGATCAATCGGCCGCCCGGTTGCCCGACAAACCAGCCCATCCACATTAAAGCGAGGGGGGCGAGCAATGCCGCCTCGACGACAAATCCAGCGCGGCTGTCCACTTGGACTTGTTTTCGGATGATCGAATAGAACGCAAACGTGAAACACAGGACCAAGGCGACCCAAGGCACATAGCCAAGCGCGCTGGTCATGACGGCGACGCCGATCCCCGCCAGCCCCACCGCTGCCCATTGGGCGGGGCGCAATCGCTCTGCAAAGAACACGGCGCCAATCAGGACGTTGACCAAGGGATTAATATAGTAACCTAGGCTCGCTTCCATCACGCGTTCCTGGCTCACCGCCCAAATGTAGACGAGCCAATTTGCGCCAATCAACAGAGCTGACAAGGTCAACCATAGCACGTGCTCGCGCGTTAAAGCCGCGCGCAACTGCGCCCAGTTTCGAGCGATCACAATCAAAATCAGCCCTGTGGGGACACTCCAAATAATCCGATGGGCCAGCATCTCCATCGGGGAAATGTGATCGAGAACACGGAAATAGAGCGGCAAGCATCCCCAGATGGTGTAACATCCTAGGCAACACAGAAAACCGAGACGCAAGTTTGAAGACATTCGCCCCGGTACCGCCGATCGCTGCGAAACACCACCCGAAAGTTGCCTTTGGAACTAATTTCCTGTCGGTGGGCCTGCGGCCAATCCAGCTTCGATCAGATTCATTAATTGATCCGGATAGTTGGACTCTAACTGGCAATAAAAATCGGGACCAAATATGCCGGTGAGGGTCGGCTGCGAAATCCCAAAGTAATTGATCGCGCCGAGGATTTGATAGATGAAAGCGAGCGCTTCAGCGTCTCCCGCCTTTTGCCAACTGGGGACCGTTTTCACTTGAACGATCAGGTCCTGCAAGAACCCTTTCAAATACCAAGTGCCGGCCGTGTCAGCGCGGCGCTTATTGTCGAGAAGCTCACGCATCAGAACTGTTGTGGCATGCTGTCCCAAATGGTCTTTTTTCAAAAGGGCTAGAAAGTAGACTTTCAAACCTTGGATTGGATCAGCGCCGGAACGGAGCTCCCGAAGCGCCATAAACCGGGAGGAAATCCGCTTGAGGACCTCTCCATAGAGTTTCTCTTTGCTCCCAAAATGGTGCAACAGCGCCTGCTTGGTTAGTCCGAGCTCATTGGCGATCGCCGCAATACTCACACCATAGAATCCACGCTCCGCAAACAAGGCTTCAGCCTGGTCGAGCAATCTTTCTCGCGTGTCTTGAGCCATAGGGGCGCCTTATCAAACTTGACTCCCTACCATATGGTAAGTTTCAAATATCGCAGATGGGAGATCAAAATGGACCGAGAGACCGAACTCCAGCTCATTGACGAACTGCTCGCCCTCAAATCCGGCGGCGCATTCTATTTAGACGAAGCGGTCGCGCGCAGTCCGGTCGCCCATTACACAAGTGCTCACCGGTTCGAACGGGAACGCGAGCAGATTTTCCGAAAGCGCCCGCTCTGCGTTGCGCATGCAAGCGAGCTCGCAAATCCAGGCGATTTCGTTCGCCGAGACGTCGCTGGGCTCCCAGCGTTGATAACACGTGACAAATCCGGTGCCGTGAATGCGCTCTTGAATGCTTGTCGTCACCGCGGCACGCGGTTGGTCGAGGATGAAAGCGGTTGTAAGCACCGGTTCACCTGCCCCTATCATGCCTGGACCTATGCCAATACGGGCGACCTCCTCGCTGCCCCGCACTTCGATCAAGGCTTTATGGGCTTAGACAAAGCGGATCTCAGTCTCACCCGCCTCCCCTGCCAAGAACGGTTCGGCTTTATCTGGGTGGGCGCAACTCCTGAAGCAGAAATGGATCTCGAACAGTTCTTTGGGGGACTCTCGGATGAACTCGAAACGCTGCGCATGGACGACATGCTGGTTGCCCACCAAGACGTGGTGGAGCATGGGGCGAACTGGAAAATACTCGTTGAGGGCGGCATAGAAGCCTACCATTTTAAAGTCGCGCATCGCACCACGATCGGCCCGCACTTTGAAGACAATCTTTCTTCCTATCGCATGTTTGGCGCACATATACGCTCGATCCTGATGCGATCCAGCATGGCGCGCCTTGATCCTGAGACGCGCGAGACCTGGCGGCTGCGAGATCATGCGCAAGTGCTCTACACGTTGTTTCCGGGAACATCGTTGCTCGTTCAGTCTGATCATATCTCATGGATCCAGTCAGAGCCCATGAGCGCCGGACGCACGCGTCTGCGCCTCAGCACGCTCATCCCCACGTCTGAAGCCGAACGAACAGAGCATTGGAAACGCAATCATCAGATTACACGGACAACGCTCGACGAGGATTTCGTGATCGGCGAGCGGATGCAAGCAACCCTGCTATCAGGCGCAAACCAGAACATGCTGTTCGGCCGATTCGAAGGGGCGCTGGACGCGTTCAACCAAACGGTCGAAAACCACCTGGAGCCAACCGAGCCTTAACCCTGCCTGCGGATCCATCATGACCTCTGCCGCCATCAGTGCCCAAGCCCAATTGCACCATCAATACTTTCTCGGCCTGCAGCTCATGGTCGCCGTCGAGGAGAGCAAACAGACGGTCTATGATTGGATGTTCCAGCTGTTTCGGCGCCAGCATGAGGACAAATTTCTCTCCAGCTTCGAAAAGCTCGGTCTGGACCATGAACCAGACGCCGTCGCCTGCGCGAAATACCATGTTCTCTCAAACGGGATAGGCGGTGTGGCGGTGGAGTATATGCCCGAGTCCGAGACCAAAGCCTGGGTTCGGTTTCGCTATCCGCGTTGGATGTATGCGGGCCCAGCGATTTGCGGCATTCCTGTCGAAGCGAGCCGCGGGTTCCTGCATGGATGGTACGCGCAGAATGGCGTTTCATTGAACAATCCGCGTCTGGGATTTGTCTGCGTTTCGGAAGACGTGACCGGCCAGTTCGGTCTTTGTGGTTACTTCAAAGAGTATGATCACGACCTCAGCGAGGCCGAACGCCTAGTCTTTGCCCGGGATGAGCGTCCCCCAGCCTTCGACCCCACCGCACAACCGGAACCCCCGGCACGGGACTGGAGCGAGGAGCGGCTTGCGAAAGCCAACCGAAACTATGCCATGGAATATGTTCGAAACGGGCTCGCAGCTTTAGCGAATGTCATCGGTGTAGACCGAACACGGGCGCAGGCCAGCAAGGCCGCACGATTGACGGGTCTTCAGAACTATCAAGAAATGCGCGCGGCGATCGATGTGCCTGAAGGCGATGCGCAGCAATCTGCCAGGTTCCTAACTGAGATGATGCGCGGCATGGGCGACGAGTGCGCTGTGTCCAATGCTGAAAATGGCGGCGTGACGATCACACAGACAGGACTGCGCATTGCGCGCGGCCTCGATGGCGAAACACGCGAGCTCTTACTCACATGTTGGGCCGAACTTTGGCGCGGCGCCATTCACGCTCAAAGGTCGTTTTTGGACGTTGAATGCCAAATCGAAGCTGACCGGATTGTTTGGCAGGTCCGTTAATGCGGTTGAGGCAAAAAAGCCCCCGTAAATTTAGAACTTCGCCACAACGTTTAGGAACAGGCCATTATCGTTGAAGGAAAGATCTGTGAGATCGTCCGAGAAGTCCGTGAAATTGTAACCAAGGCCAACTTTGGCATTGTTTCCAACATGCCGATAAATCGCCGCCAGAGCGCCTGTCTTCTTGTCTTGAGCGGCATCAACTTCAAGAGATCTCAGCTCTATCAGAGCATCCCATTTTTTGACGAAGTGGACATCGGCGCGGCCAACCAAAAGCGTCGCGCTGTTCTCAACAAAATCATCCTCGGTTCGCGATAGGCTCACCTCGCCATCCCGATGCCCGATCTTACCCCCAAGTGTCAGCCAGTTGGTGACGCGATAATTTGCATCGGCGCTGAAGATATTCGACTTCTGCGCTGGCAACCCGGATTGAGCCGAATTTGAAATCTGCTCCGCAGACGGCAGCTCTTCAAAATAGGTGTAGCGGAACAACGCATTCAGACGATCATTCTCCGTCGGGCGATAGGCCCCTGCAACCTGTAATTCCGTAAAGTCACCATCAAAGAACGCGCCGCCGGTAAAGTCGCTTTCAGCGATGTTATACTTCAAGATCGCGGTCCAGTCTGGAGAGACTTTGACCCCGAGATTGGACCTAAACAACCAAGTGTCTCGCTTGGCCGTTGCATCTTCATCGGACCGCCATTCGAGCGCTGCGCCCGCGCTGATCGCATCATCCGCATATCCCGCGGTCACGGTATAAGCTTCGCGTTCCAGCGTTTGGGTGAACTCCTCAACATCCCCGATTTCGAATGACGCGCCAAACGTCCAGTGATCATTCCAAGTATAATCCAGGCCGTAAGCATGCGTGAGCCCAGCGCGGTCGCCGAATGTCGCGCGCTCTTCGCCATAAACGCTGAGCGTGCTGGTGAAGCGTCGTTTGCCTCCAAGCGTGAGGCTGTTCTGCGTGTTTGGCAGGAAGGATGTTCCATCCACACCTGGTTCCGTTCGATCTGCATCGAGCGTGTAGTTCAGATAGTATTCTTCGCCATCGGACCGTTGCCAGGTTACACCAGCGAGCGCACCTGTGCCGCCATCGCCGCCTGAGATTTCGCCGCGAACCTGAAGCGCATCCCAAACGCGGCTCTCAATCCCAAGACCGATGCGATTAAGATCCTCGCGATCACCACTTGTATCGAGCGTTGCTTGGCCAAATCCATAAACCGCAAGAGCTTCGTGGACTTGATTGCGTATCTCCAAGCCCGCATCCGTTCGATCACCAGAGTTTTGGCTGAGGGGACCGGAAAGCTCATTGTAGCGGAGGCCTAAGCCGGCTGACCAATCATCGTTTAGAGCGATCCTTAAATCGGCTGCCGCAGTGTCTTCATCCACCGCATCATCGATCGAAACGGAGTCATATTTCAAAGCCAGCGACGCACGGTCATTGATCTCCGTTTGAGCTCCAAAGCCGAACCGGGTTGTGTCTCCGCGTGTGAGACGACCCGGCGCTGAAAACCCTGCTTCTAAGTCCTCATAGAAGCCGTTCAGGCTAAGAGGCTGCTCCAGGTCAAAGTCTTCGCCGGTCAGCGCGCCTTCGACACGCCAAGCGGTTGCTTTTTGAGATCCGACGACACCAGTCGTCAGAGGATTGAACGTAAATCCGCCGTCCAAGGAAGAGCGCTCTTCGAACGCGGCGCCTTCGGTTTGTGCAAGCTCAGCTTTTAAGAAGGTTCGCTCTGATTTTTTTAGGAGAACGTCTCCAGCGACCAGAGTCTGATCCGCATCGCCCGTTTCTTCGCTCTGCGCAGTCACACCAAGTCGAAGCAGCTTGCTCAGCCAGGCTTCCGCACGTCCACCGGTCGAGTATCCATCCACATCGACGAAGGCTTGGGTGTATTCATACCGTGCCACGAGATAGACAGCCGCTCCGGATAGAACGCCGTCTCGAACCACTTGGTCATTCAGCTCTGTAGAGGCCAGCGGCGCTGCGAGAATGACTCGGCCCTGGATATAATCGATTTCATAATCGACGAAGGGGCGCAGCTCGCGCGTTTCGAGCACCAGTCCTGAGTCTTGATCGCGCAGCTCTACGCGAAGCCGCTCAGACCCAATCGTGACATCTTGGTTCTCAAGAAAGTAGACGGAACCACCCGTGCCACGGAATTCCTGGCGCCCAGGGATCGTCCCAGGATCAGCCGCAAATACGGTCGCTCTGAGTTTCTTCTCGCCATCTTCTGTTGTGGCATCTGAATTGTACTCTGCTTTGGCGCCGTACAGACCGCGATCAATCTGAGCGAACTCGGTGTTGGTCACATCTGTGAAGAAATTCCCCCACACGACATGGTCATCGCCATCCTCAAGACGGACATAGAACCGGCCTTGGGTTGGGGCATCTTCGACATAGGTCGAATTATCGCCATACACCGGATAATAACGGTCTGGATCGACGCGCCGAAGAATGGATTGCGGATCTTTGTCCGACAGGTTCGAGAACAGATTATCAATATCGTCCTCAGTCGTATCCATGGATGCGGTTAGCAGATAACGCCCTTGGATCTTACCTTTGAGATAAAACGCCCCGCGCCCGGTCACATAGGTTTCCTCAAAGTCTTCTCCGCTCGCTTCAAGCAAGGCGCGCCCTTCGCTGGATCGCGTTCCGACGGTTAGATCACCTAAGGCGATGAAGAACATCTCGCTTTCTGGAATCTCCGCGGACTTCGTGGTGCGAACGACTTTTCCGTCTGCGGTTTTGTAACGCACAGCAACATCGTGTTCGCCTGGACGCATAATTTCTTGGATCGCGAAACTGCCATCTGGGTCTGTCTTAACCGGCTTTCCGCGTACGCTTAGCGTCTCAGCCTTCGTCCCCGTGAAGCCCGTGCCGGAAACCGTGATTGCGCCGCCGCGAACATCAATATTGCGGCGTGCCGTAGCATCCTCGCCATAGATTGGACCGGTCATATTCGGCGCGTTTTCCAAAGACTCTGTCTCGGTGACAAGCGCGATGTTTTTGGTGTCCGTCAGATCTGATTGACCTGCCTCATCAAACACTCTCAGGACATATGTGTAGCGATCTGTTCGCCGATAGGCTGGTACCGTCCAGTCGGCGCGTCCGGTTACGGAATCGACCAATAGAACGGCGACCGGCGCAGAGATGTATTGATCCGTCGGATCATAGACTTCAATCTGTGCGCGATCGATGAAAGCGCTATAGTTCCAATAGGTCTGGAACTGAATTTCCGCGCCCGGAACAACAGACGTACCGCCGCCGACAAGGCCGACATTCAGAAGCGGTTGAACGTCCAGTCCGTCAAAGCTGACATGAATATCGGATTGCCTAAGCAAGTCGTCGCTTTCGCGATCTGGCTTTTCCGCGCTCACCGCGTCCGCCCAATAGGTTTCCCCCACCAAGATACGTGTCGCGGGCGCTTCTGGAACGGGATCCAGCTCCGCGGTGAGGTCAGGTTTTGCTTCGGTCGGAACTGATTTCTCAACCTCATCATCCGGCGCCGTCGAAGGAGCTTCCAAAGTGGGTTTCACAGATGGCGAGGACGGCACGGTAATACTGTCGGCTTCGACCACTTTAGACGCTTCCACCTGCACTTTATCAGTCGCCACGCGCGTTTCTGACTTCACACGGAAGCGCGGTGTAATCTGAATGTTCTGAACCGCCGTATTGTCTTCGGATTTGATCTGATTTTGCAGATGCTCGAGACTTGTATCGAGGGCCTTAACGGCCCCTCTTTTCAGCAGCTTGGGTCGCGTTTCATCATAAAGTCCAGACTGGTTGTAGACCCTCAGGACATAGATGAACTCTCCATTGCCACCCTCTGGCATCTGCCACTCGGCGGCCGTCTCCCGCGTAAACGGGATATCCGCCACGGGTGAGCTCAAGCGCGTATCTGAGGCCTTGAATATCCGCACAGAACTGAAGGCGATTTCACGGTCATAGTTCCAATAGGTCATGAATGAGACCGTTTCGCCGCCAGGTGCGAAGACGCCCCCCTGACCGAGTCCAACATTCAATTTCCGACTTGGCAGGGCTTCATGTTGCGCGTCCGAAAACGCGATCGAAGCGTTTGCTTCATCATCTGCGTTCGAAGAGGAACGCGTTTCAGATGCTTGCGCGATAGGGGCGAGGGCTGCGCCGGACAATAGTATGCCCGCGAGCGTAGATCCTGATCGATGAGTGGTTCGCATATCTCAAACCTGAAGCAAAATTCGCCAGAACCCTTGCTTTGGAATGATCATGCCTGAAGAGAGTCAATTTGACGTTTATAAACCCCCCATCACTGGTTAAAGTTATCGGCAAATCTGTAAACTTTTCAGAGACTAAGCGCCGTTTTTTACAGCACTCCAATCAGTAAAAACCCCCAGCAACGAAACGTTGCTGGGGGCTCTCGATCACTAAAACGTAGGCGAAACGGTCAAGGGTTCTGGCTGGAACTGACCGCCTCTGTTTCAATGATGAGCTCTAAGGGAGAGTCGCGCTCTTCCCATGAATTTTCGATGGCCGACACGAGCGCCGAAATCCGTGCTTCGCTTCCTGCATCTTCGAAGAAGACAATGGTCAAGACGGACGCCTCTTCCGACAGGGTTTGCGTGAGCTTGTCGACTTCGATCAGTGTCGCTTCGGTTAGCTCCGCGCTGCCGGCCTCAAATGCATTTCCGCGGACTTGGAACTCGACGGGACAAAGTGCGCCAACGCCAAAGTTTAGTTGCCCCATCTTACCTTGTGTCAGCCGGACCACACGTGGGTTCTCCGTCGTGACCGTGAAGCCTGTCGGAAGTGTGCGATCATCAAGCTTGAGGATGAAGTTTGACCCGATGCCAACCTTTGGAGTTGCAGCGCAGGCAATGTGATAGCGCCCAAATTCATCCGTAGTGACAAGCAGGCCTTTGACCGTCGCCAGTCGAACGCCTGGCAATCCGTCTTCACCCTCATCTTGGATACCATTCCGGTTCTTGTCTTCGAAGACTTTGCCAATGACTTCTGAGCAATCGAAGACTTCGTCCGGGGTCACGCGGACCGTGGCTTCTGCGATGTTTGTAATCCGAATGTCTTGCGGGCCATTATCAGCATACGCGAGGTTCACGTACTCTCCGACTGTCACACCCGCGCCGACCGCGACGCCGAGGGTTACTTCCAGCGATCCGCGCGCGGGCACGCTCTGACCTGACCAGGTCAGCGTGCGGCCATCTCGTACTGGCTCCACTTCAACGCCGCCAATTCGAGCCGAACCATCAATATAGACCAAGCCTGCAGGCAATTGATCGACCACATCAATATTGAACTGAGGGACATCATGTGGGTTGGTGATCGTAATCGTGTAGACAACAACCGAGCCGATAGACGCCGTCGCTGAAAGTGTGCGCTTGGTCGCGCTCAGCGGTGAAAGACTGATCGATGTATCAATCGGCAGGTGGTTGTTCACGAACTCCGGGTCACCCTCAGCAATCGTAAACTCAGCGTAGAATGGTGGGACATTGCTCGCATCTGGGCGCGTTGGCTCGCCAGACACTTCGCAGATTGGGCCGCTGACAGCATCATCCGGGCACAGACCTGGATCAAGCGCGCCATTGGCGACATCGGCTGGCGCAGCGCCATAAACGGCGGTCAATCCATTCGGCAACGTGACTTCGATCCGATATGTTCCACCAGAGGCTGGGCAAGCAGCGGCGCCGCCCGGAACAAAGTCGAAGAAGTAGAACCCTTCGCTGCCCGTCACTTGGCCTTGTTGACTTGGGTCACTGAAACATGCCGGAGGTAAAGGCTGACCGTTCTCATCAACAACCGTGACGATCGCACCGACCACAGGCTCGTTGGTCGATAGGTCATAGACCGTGCCTGTTGGCGCGATGGGTTGGTCGAGGCCAGTTCGGTTTTCACCCGGCATCAGATCAATCATCTCGATCGTGTCGATGACCGTTCCAGTGTCCGTCTCAATGAACACAACTTCGTAGGTCGAATCCGGATCCAAGCCGTCGAACGAGTATGCGCCATTTGCATCTGTCGCCGTCGTTGCGATCAGAACGCCGTTGGATCTCAATTCAACCGTGTATCCCGGCAGCAGTGTTTCGCCGTTTTGAAGGGTTTCATCCCCGTTTCCGTCTAAGAACACGGTTCCGGAAAGGCTAGAGTCCGTGACAATCGTGAACGTAATCGTTGTGGTGTCACAATTGGTTGGGTTCAGTGCTTCACAGATTTGATATTCGACAGTGTAGGTCCCAGCAGGTGCGCCTGGAGGGATTGAGACAGAGCCATCGTCATTGATAGCAATGCCCGTCAGGCCATTATCATCTGTAACCGTAGCGATAACATCGGCTGGATCGAACGGGTCACCATTTAGCGTATCATTGCCAAATATGCTTGGCAGCGTCGCGCCATCTGCACCGTTGATTGACGTGTCTGTATAGTCATCATTCTCCGCGATAATAGCAGGCGCATCGACTTGGATAATCGCAACCGCTGTATCGCAATTGGTCGGGTTGATGGTCTCGCAGATCTCATACTCGATCGTATAGGTCCCAGCCGGTGTTCCAGGCGGGACGCTGATGTCGCCGGTTGCCGGATCGAA
>JBCBGS010000059.1:0-14842 GCA_038526515.1 Pseudomonadota bacterium
GTGGCGCTGACAGAACACAATCATATTTGGACAGATCATGAGCGCCAGCTCTACGAAAACGCTACGTGTTACGTTTCCGGCGATTGTACGGAGATTGATTGTGTTCTGTCAGCGCCAAAGCCAGAACGTCTAAAGCGTCCTGGATAGGGTTAGTCGGCGAGATTGCGTTAAGACGCATTCTCGCCGCTTCCATATCAATTACGTTATCATAGTCCATATCAATGCCCGACCACTATGTTGCTTGGCCTTGATTCTGCCTGTTGCTCGTTCTTTTCGCAAGCACTTACTGATCCTGCGCGTCATATCTGACAGGTACTTGCGGTCGTTTGGGTCGTCTCCGCGAAGCTCTACGATATTGCGGGCGATCTCTCGACTGGTCATGGGGCCGTCAGCGTGTCTTAGCTCGTGTAGACAGGCGCGTAGTAGCTCACCTTGCCCAAACAGCCTGACGACCTTCTGGCGGGGCATGATGGCGTCTAGGTCACCCTTGTATCCGAGCGTGCCTAGCGTTCGATCCAGAGCGGCGACATCGTTCTTGATCTCAGCTTGCCGATCTCGCAGCCGCTCCGCTTCGTTGAACAGCTCAGCTCGCTTAGTCAGCAGGCCGTTTATCGTGTGTTCGAAGGTATCTGTTCTGGAGCGCTTGAGCGTCCCGCTTGGGTGAAGCGGTGTGGGATGGGTCATGCCGTGAAAATAGGCCAAGAAGGGGGCGAGGTCTTTTGGCAGTTGCTACATAAGCCCGCACTTTCGCAAAGACGCGCTGCTCGCTTTAGGCGGCTGGGATGCCTGGAACGTGACTGAGGACGCTGACCTGGGCATGCGTCTCGCCCGCGCCTCCCTGCGGGCGGATACGCTGGCATCCTACACGTATGAAGACGCCCCGACCCATGCAGGGATCTGGCTGCCGCAAAGGAGCCGATGGATAAAAGGACATATCCAAACCTGGCTCGTTTTAATGCGAACCCCTTGGAAGACAGCCCGACAAATGGGCGTCACAGCCTTTCTCTCTATGCAGCTTTCCTTGGGCGCGGGTATTCTCGCACCGCTCTTTCATGCCCCTTGTTTTCTATTCGTCTTGGCGACGTTTTTGATCCCAGGACTCGAGCTCGGCCGCGCCGGCTGGCTCTTATTGATATCAGGGCTTGGCGCCGGCTTGTTCGCAGGAATTGCAGCGCCAGGGCGCTGGTCGCTGATGCGGGTATTTGCGATCCTGACACAGCCCCTATATTGGCCGCTGCATTCATGCGCGGCCTACCTGGCGATTTGGGAACTTGCGAAAGATCCTTTTTTCTGGGCAAAGACGCCGCACTGCCCTCGCCAAGACGAAAGCGCCTCAAATTGCTCGACTGGATCATCAGCCTCAGCATTGCCGCCTGCTTGATCGCGTTGGGCATCTTCTCGCAGGCTAAAATGGGCACGGTCCGCAAGAAAGATCAGCGCCCGCACCAAGTGCCTTGGGGCATGATCATGATTGGCTGCGTGTTTGGCCTGTTTCTGATCGTCGTCCACTTGATGAACTTGGTCGGCGTCGAAACCGGGCCCGAAAACAGCATGTTTGGTCGATTCTAAACGCCCCTAGCGCGGCGTCAGACATGGCCATCTTCCCATCGGCTGATTATGTTCAATCCACGCAACATGAAGCTGGGTGCCGCGTGCGCCCGAACGGGAGAATGACATGGCCTTTGATGCGCCTGAAGAACTCGATGATTTCCGCACGGAAGTTCGCGATTGGTTAGAGGCAAACTGCCCTGCCAGCATGCGGACTCCGATGAAAGACGATGAGATCGTCTGGGGCGGCAAACGCGAGAAGTTTAAGAACCCAGACTCCAAAGTCTGGCTCGAACGGATGGGTGAAAAAGGCTGGACCGCGCCGGAATGGCCAGCTGAGTATGGCGGCGGCGGTCTCAACAAAGCGCAGGCCCGCGTCCTGCAACAAGAGCTGCGTCGCATTCGCGCGCGCCCGGCGCTCTTCTCTTTCGGTCTTTGGATGTTCGGCCCGGCGCTTCTCGAGTTCGGCAATGACGAACAGAAAAAGCGTTTCATTCCAGACATCGTCAAAGGTAAGACCCGCTGGTGCCAAGGCTATTCTGAGCCGGGTGCGGGATCTGATCTCGCCGGTCTACAGACCAAGTGTGAGGATCAAGGCGATCACTGGCTGATCAATGGTCAGAAAGTCTGGACCTCTTATGCTGACCAGGCCGACTGGATTTTCTGCTTGGTGCGCACCGATAAGACGGTGAAGCATGAAGGCATCAGTTTCCTCGTGTTTGATATGGAAACCGAAGGTGTAGAAGCCCGCCCAATCAAACTGATCTCTGGCTCGTCGCCGTTCTGTGAGACCTTCTTCATGGACGTCAAAGTGCCAAAAGATCAGTTGGTCGGCAAACTGAATGGCGGTTGGACGATTGCGAAACGCTTGCTCCAGTTTGAGCGTTCGTCGATTTCAGCTGGCGGCTTTGGCGGCACGGGCGGCTCTGGCATCCTGCCACCGCAAGAGTATGCGAAACAGCATGTCGGCGTCGATGAGACCGGCCGCGTGTCTGATGGCG
The DNA here is from genome assembly GCA_038526515.1 of Pseudomonadota bacterium. Taxonomy (GTDB): domain Bacteria; phylum Pseudomonadota; class Alphaproteobacteria; order Caulobacterales; family Hyphomonadaceae; genus Henriciella. Next base: position 2,550 of record JBCBGS010000059.1, read on the forward strand.
ACCTCCGCGCTCGCATCACCGACCACCTGATGTACGCAAAAGCGTTCAGCTTCACCGTGCAACGCTCGACCGAAGAGGCCAAAGCTGGCCAAGAGGTCGGTCATACGGCGTCGATCATGAAATACGCGGCGGCGAAAATGAACCAAGATAAGTGCGAGCTTCTCGTTGAAGCCCTAGGCACTGATGGTCTTGGCTGGGATGGCGACGGCTTTGCCGACGACGCGAAGAAAGCCACCCGCGGCTGGCTCCGTTCGAAAGGTAACTCGATCGAGGGCGGCACCAGTGAAATCAATCTCAACGTCGTTGCAAAACGCGTTCTCGGCCTACGGGATCACCAGTAATGAGTTTCGTTCTTTCTGAAGACCAACAAATGTTGCGCGACACAGCGATGGCGTTCGCGCGCGATGAAATGCCGGTGACCCGCCTGCGTGAGCTTCGCGACGGCGGCGCCAATGGCGTCGATGCGGACACACGCGGCAAGCTAGCTGAGCTCGGCTTTTTCGGCGTGCTTGTCCCGGAAGAGCACGATGGAGTTGGCCTCGGCATGGTTGCCATGGGCCAAATCATGGAAGCCCAAGGCCGCACAATCGCAGCGACACCGCTCCTGCAATCAGCTGTGCTGAGCGCAAGTACATTGATCCTGGGTGGATCAGAGGCTCAGAAGGCCGAGTGGCTTCCAAAGATCGCTAGCGGTGAAGCCACCATGGCTGTAGCGGTCGATGAGGGTACACACCACGCCCCGCTCAACATTGCGACGGAAGCCGAGCGCAATGGCCAAGGCTACACGCTGAACGGCGCCAAACGCTATGTTACCGATGGCCACCACGCGGATGCGTTCATTGTTGCAGCACGGACCTTTGGCGAAGCCGGTCAGGCGCATGGCATCAGCCTATTTCTGATCCCAAGTGACGCGAATGGCCTGACTGTTCAGGCGCTCAACACGGTCGACTCGCATGGCGCCGCGCACCTTCACCTGGAAGACGTTGCGGTTGGTGAAGATCACGTGATTGGCGCGGTTGATGCAGGCTGGGAAATCCTGGAACCGGCCCTGGATCGCGGTCGCATCGCGCTTGCCGCAGAAGCTCTCGGCAGCGCGCAAGCCGCGTTCGATATGACGCTTGAATATTTGCAGACTCGCAAACAGTTCGGGCAGCTGATCGGTTCGTTCCAGAGCTTGCAGCACCGCGCGGCGAAAATGTTCACCGAGCTGGAACTGACCCGCTCTTGCATTGCAGCGGCTCTGTCAGGCGTTGATGAGAACCGCAATGACATTGCTGAGCTGGCAAGTCTTGCCAAAGCCAAAGCCTCAGATCTGATCCATCTCGTGTCGAACGAAACGGTTCAGTTCCATGGCGGCATCGGCATGACGGACGCGCACGATAGCGGCCTCTATATGAAGCGCGCCCGCGTTCAAGAAGCCCTGCTCGGCGGCGCAAGCTATCACCGTGATCGCTATGCCAAACTGAACGGCTTCTAAAGCTGAGCATTGACCGGAAAACCCGGACCCGAATAGGCTCTCCTCAAAGATTTGAGGGGAGCCTTTTTTGATCCGCTTTGTTCCATTTCTGATCGTGATTGCGCTTTTGGGGCTGAGCCTCTGGGGCGCGCAATCTATGACCTGGCTCTATGGCCTCTCCGTTATCCTGGGCATGCTGGTCTTGGTTGGCCTGTTCGATCTCGTTCAGACGCGCCACACGCTGCTACGCAACTTTCCGCTGCTGGGACGCCTGCGCGGGGTTGCAGCGCAGCTGCGCCCCTTCTTTCGATCCTACATTGTGGAGAGCCAAACAGAGGGCCGTCCGTTCAACCATGAAGAACGCGATATGGTCTATAATCGCGCCCGGAATGTCTCTTCAGTCGAACCCTTTGGCAGCCATCTCGACATTCAATCTCCACCTTATGAGTGGCTCGCGCATTCAGTCGCTGCGATCCACCCGAAAGAGACCGACCCACGGGTCTTGGTCGGCGCGCCCGGTACGGCGCAACCGTATTCAGCGAGCGTTCTAAACATCTCCGCGATGAGTTTCGGATCCCTCGGTGCCCATGCGATCGAAGCCCTTAATCGCGGCGCGGCGAAAGGCGGCTTCTTCCACGATAGCGGCGAGGGCGGCGTTTCGCGCTACCACAAAGCTGGCGGCGGCGATTTGGTTTGGGAACTCGGCTCTGGCTATTTTGGATGCCGCGCCAAGGATGGCGGATTCGATCCAGTTCAATTCGAAGAAACCGCAAGGCTTGATCAAGTCAAAATGATTGAGATCAAACTCAGCCAAGGCGCGAAGCCCGGCCATGGCGGCGTTCTGCCAGGCGCGAAAGTAACGCCAGAGATCGCTGAGGCGCGCGGCATTCCTGTCGGCCAGACCTGTTATTCCCCGCCGCATCATACGGCATTCGACAGCCCAAAAGGCCTGCTCGACTATATCGACCAATTGCGCGAGCTGAGCGGCGGGAAACCGGTTGGATTTAAGCTTTGTATCGGAAATCGCTGGGAATTTTTGGCCATCTGCAAAGCCATGGTGGAAACCGGGCAGCGCGCCGACTTTATTGTTATCGATGGCGCAGAGGGCGGCACAGGGGCGGCGCCAGCCGAGTTCCTCGATCATGTCGGCACACCGCTACGCCAAGGTCTGATCTTTGCCCGCAATGCACTGGTCGGTTGTGACCTGAAAGATGACATCAAACTCGCTGCCAGCGGGAAGCAATTGTCTGCCTTCAATATGGCCGCCTCTTTGGCGCTGGGCGCAGATTGGATCAATTCAGCACGCAGCTTCATGTTCGCTTTGGGCTGTGTGCAATCGCTGAAATGCCACAAGAATACCTGTCCAACGGGCATCGCGACCTCTGATCTGGGACGGCAACGCGGGCTGGTTGTGCCGGACAAAGCTGAGCGGGTTTATCACTATCACAAGAACACAGTCGCCGCTTTGATGGAGGTGGTTGGCGCCGCCGGATGTCAGCACCCGTCAGAACTCGCGCCGCATCACATCATCCACCGCGTGACCGAAGACGAAGCCCTGCCCGCGCATCTCGCTTATGAGCTTGTCGCAAAAGGCGAGCTCTTAGACGCGGCGCAGAATACCGGCCTTGCAGAGGTCTGGGACATGGCCCAAGCGAGCAGTTTCGCGCCCGCTTAGCGGCCTCCGCTCTTAGACCATAGTCGACTGTGCCGGGAGGTCCTCATACGGATCGGTAATCCCGGCATTCTCGCGCCTACGGATCATTTCTGAGACGACAAAGGCCCCGATCATTTTACCAATCACAAAGACGATCCAATTTGCGAGCGTCAGCGTGTTACCGGGCTCCATGCCCAGCTGCATCGTTTTTGCGAGATCCGCACCATAGAGGAAGATGGTTGTGTCGATCGGGGTCGCAACCGCGCTGGAATACAAAATCCGCTTCGACAGCTTCATCTTGGTGAAGGTGAAGAGCAACCAGTCGAAGAACTCGGAGACAAAGAAAGCGAGCCCGGAGGCAATCACGATAACGATCCACGCATAATACATCGACCAGGCCAGCGCCATGACCATGGCGAGCAGAACCCATTGGCGCATCTCTCGCTGAACAAAGTCACGAACGACGAAGACCAAACCCGTCACCAACGTCAAAGGATGCAGCATCAGGCCAGCCGGATCTGGCGTATCCGCCGGAAAGATAAACGAGAACATCGCCGTGCCGGAGTCGACCCAAGGACCAACAAATTGAATGTTTGGAACCACGCCGAACGACCAATTCAAAAATGGGATCATCATCACATAGATGATCGCCCATAACCGTCCGCCGAGTTTCCATAGTATGCCAACAGAGGCTGCGAGACCCAGAATAACCGGGATCAAAAATCCAGGGCGGTTATTCGTCAGGATCGCAACAAAAGTTTCCCAGACAGCAACAATCATCGATCTTCCTACATGACTCAGAATGCTAGTTGCTCATAAGGGGCAAACCGCCTTAAGGCCAACACCTAGCACGCATCGATCTCGGGAGAAGGCCTTGAACGCACCGGTTAAACTCTGCTTGATCGTCGCCCGCGCACGCAACGGCGTGATCGGTAAAGACAATGATTTGCCGTGGCGCCTCTCTGATGATCTCAAACACTTTAAGGCGACGACCAAAGGCTGTCCGGTGATTATGGGCCGCAAGACTTGGGAAAGCCTGCCGCGGCGCCCGCTGCCTGGTCGCGATAATATCGTGCTCAGTCGCGACGGGCAGTACTCGGCTCCAGGGGCGCGGGTCTATACGTCCATTGATGCCGCCATCGAGGCGGGAAAAGGCCTGGCCGTGGTGGCCGGAAAGTCAGAGATCTTCGTCACAGGCGGCAGCGCCATCTATGAAAACGCCTTGCCCTTTGCAGACCGACTCTACATCACTGAAGTGGAAGTTGAGATGGACGGCGACGCCACCTTCCCGGACTTTGATGAAACCGCGTTCGCTGAAATCCGCCGCGAAGCGATCTCCGCCAATGAGAAGAACGAGTACGATTTCACCATTCGCCAGCTCGATCGTCGGGCTTAGCGCTTGCACCTTTCGCGCGGGCTCGTCAGAGTATTCGCGTAGAACAGGGAGCGCGCAGAATGGACTTCGAAATCGTCGCTGAGGGCCTTGGCTTTCCAGAAGGCCCCGTTTGGATGGAAGACGGCTCGATCATTCTCGTCGAGATTTCCAAAGGCTGCATCACGCGCATCTGGGGCGAGGGGAAATCGGAAGTAATCGCGGAACCCGGCGGTGGCCCGAACGGCGCCGCAATCGGTCCAGATGGCGCGCTTTGGATCTGCAATAATGGCGGCTTCAAATATCATCAGCGCGACGGGCTACTGATCCCCGGGCATTGCCCAGACGATTATTCAGGCGGCCGCATTGAGCGGGTAGATCTGTCCACTGGGAAAGTCGAACGTGTCCTCGACACGGTCGAGGGGCACCCCCTTAAAGGCCCGAACGATCTGGTCTTTGACCGCCACGGCAATCTCTATTTCACCGATCATGGCAAAACCTATCCGCGCCATCGCGATTTTGGCGGCCTGTTCTTCCTCGCCAATGGGGCCACCGAAGCGGTGGAGCTTGATCACCATCACACCTCCCCAAATGGGGTCGGCCTCTCACCAGATGAGAACACGGTCTATATGGCGGATACGATGACGGCGCGCCTTTGGGCGTTTGATCTGGCCGCACCGGGGCAGATCAAGAAAAGCTCGCCTTTCAATGCTGGCCGCGTGGTCGCCACCATGCCCAGCCTACAATACTTTGACAGTCTGGCGGTGGCCGCCTCTGGCAATGTCTGCGTGGCCACGATCCTGAATGGCGGGATCACGACCATTACGCCCGACGGCGACCATTCCCATATCGCCTTCCCGGACCCGTTCGTAACCAATATTTGTTTCGGCGAGGACGGCCTGAACGAAGCATGGGTGACGCTGTCTGGAACCGGAAAACTTGCCAAGTGTCGCTGGCCAGAACCCGGATTGAAACTGAATTATTACGCCTAAAGAAAACCCCGGCGCTGTATCAGCGCCGGGGCATCTCAATCTAGGCTTTGGGCAGGCCTATTTTAGAACTGCCTCAAAACTGATCGCGCCGGAATCAGCCGGTGCGATGGGATCTGAGATCGCCCACCGAATATGTGTAATCTCTTCTGAAACGGCGAGGCGTGCAAAATCGCCCGTCCCAATCATCAGAGTTTCGCGTGATGTATAAGTCCGGCCATTATCGGCTGAAAACTCAACTGCGCCGTCCGCTGACCCTTCAATATAAGTCACCTCACTCGGCACTGGCATAACGAGGCGGACATTCTCCGCCGCATCGTCGCCCTCATTGGCATAGGCCAAGGAGTAACGAACCCGCTCGCCAGGCTCGACTTCGCTTGCTTGCGAATAGGTGGTCATTTCATTGCCATCCGCATCCACAGAGACGGTCGCAACCTCGACAATCTGAGTGGCTTTCAAACCGGTGGCATGGGCGGACGCAGAAAACGCACTGATCAGAGTCAGCGCAAACGCAGTTGCACGCAACATTGATTAATCTCCAAGACAAGCTCTTATATTTTTTTGTGAAGATGCAGGGTTTCGATTAAGTCTTGTTTAACGCCAGCGCACAAGGCAGAGCTTAATCAGTTCGAGAAACACAAGCATTCAGTGCTTGCAGGATGCTCACCCGATAGAACTCCTCATCAAACCAATCAGAATGAGCTTCGTTTTGCGACGCTTTTGAAGCTATGAACTCGAACAATTCTAGGACCCGGGGGCCTGGCATGTCGCATGGCGTGTCAAACAGATTCTGAGCCTCGAACATATCACTTTCCGTATCATAGATTTCGATCAATCGGCCGGCGCTATAATTGGTTTGCCGCACGGTCTCACGCAGAATTAGTTTTAACCCCGCCTGATCGACGGCTCCGAATGCAAAGGGAAGCACCGCGTCATTCCCGCGTTCGAAAAAGCTAAACTCTCGAGACGGAAATCTCGAACTGAAACCATCCACCTCCGATCTGAATGAAACTCCATCAATCGGTTGTTCGTCGCTATCTAAGTAGCGCCCTTCAACGCCCGCTATTTCAGCGAGCGTCGGGAACAAGTCTGCGAGATGGACAAGCCTTTTTGAGCGCCGAAATCCGTTCACGCCCTCGCCCCAAATCATCAGCGGCACTCGAACACCCCCGTCATAGACGGTCGCCTTGGATCGCACTCGCTCATCGTCCACGGCTGCAAAGACCTCTGCGGCAGAGCCATTGTCACCTAGGAAGACAAAAAGGACAGGACGATCCGTGTCTTGTTCGAGCGTTTGAACAAGCCGACTTATCTCTATGTCCAACGCCTCGAGCATTGCAAAATAATAGACGTCCAGTCGCGGCTCTCGTCGATTTGCACGATACTCTCCACGGTCCACCTGATCGGCGCGCGTCCCGCGCAGAGTCTGCTCAGGCAAGGCTCCAAACGAATGCAAGTGCTCGGGAGGGGAATGAAACGGTTTATGCGGGCTCGTGAAACTGACGATCGAAAACACGGGCTCCGCCGTTTGAATCGATCGAAAATATGCAATGACACGATCCATTATGAACATAGTTTTGTACGTCTCAATAAGGCCAGCGGGCGCGCCATTCTCAGTCCACTCAAAATTCGTGTATCTGTAAGTGTCTTTTTGGCGGGGGGTTCCTTCATAATGCTCAAAACCCTGCAGGTTCGGATTGCGTTCCGACCCGTTTTCATCATCCGCGAGATGCCATTTGCCAAATGCTGCCATACGATAGCCGCGATCGCTGTGCTGCTTGATCAGTTCGGCAATCGTGACTTCTGACAACGGCAGTTTCGGCGCTTGCATCCGAACATCATCCGCGCCGTGCCGGAATGGATGGCGCCCTGTCATCAATGCCGCCCGGCTCGCGGTGCAATACGGATGGGTATAGGCGCGATCAAAGACGAGGGCTTGGCCGCACAGCGATTGCAAATATGGCATGCGCACGTTCGGACTGTGACATGGCGCCTGGTCGAGTCCCAAATCATCCGCAATCAAAACGACGATATGCGGCGCCGGCGCCTCAGACCGGTCCACACACCCCGCCACGAGAGCGGTTCCCAATAGGATCAGAAGACAGAAGACAAGTCGCATAGAAGCCTTCTGCAATAGACTGGGAGCGTGATAAATCAAACCGTCTAAATGGCGATCCCGACGCGATTCGAACGCGTGACCTACAGATTAGGAATCTGTTGCTCTATCCTGCTGAGCTACGGGACCGTATGGTAAGTTTACGCTTGCATGGGGACAGAATGAAGAGGGTGGATGATCCGCGCTTTGAAAATGTCTGTCTTGATGGTCTTGGCGGCGTGTACCGCGCCGAGCCCGTTTCCGGATATGGAGCCAGGCGAGACCGGACGTGTGACGCGGATCATTGATGGCGACGCCCTGGTGCTCGACACCGGGCAAACGGTCCGCTTGGTCTCGATTGAAGCGCCGCCCATGTATCCCGAAGGCGGACAGCCCGCGCCGCATGCCGGGGAGAGCGCTAGGCGGCTGGAAGACATGGCGCTGGGCCGCCGGGTGCAGCTTTTCTATCCCGGTCTAACGCGGGACCGCTATGACCGCGCGCTTGCACATGTGATGACCGTGGACGGGGCGGACCGACGCTCTGGCTGAACCGAGAGATGATTGAAGCGGGCGCCGCTTGGGTCCGTTTGTATCCGAGCACAGCCGCTCATGGACAGACCCTGCTCGACCTAGAATAGACCGCGCGATCAGCTCGCCAGGGGCTATGGGCGCGATCAGCTTACGCCGTCCATGATGCCGAGCAGATCGATACGAGTAAGAGGGGGTTCGTCTTCGTCAAAGGACGACTCGGCGCGCCTGTTCCGATAGATGCAGAGACGCGCTATCCGCCTGCTTGCCTGAGGAGGTTTGAAGGATCCACGCTGCTGCTATCGGTGCGAAGAGATGCTGCCACCGCGTGTGGACTGGCCGACGGGACGGAGGTCACGGTTCGTGGACGCATTCTAGAGGGTGCGGTCGACCTCAGCCACCCCTTCCACCTTCAGCACTCTGAAACAGACTAGCTTGCGATGTATTGCGCGCCATTCACGGTCATGGTTGCGCCGGTGATAAACGCCGCCTCATCGCTCGCGAGATAGGTGCACATGGACGCGATCTCCTCAGGCTTTCCAAGCCGGCCGACCGGGATCGTGGAGACAATGCTTTCCAGCACTTTCTCCGGGACCGCACGGACCATTTCCGTATCGATATAGCCAGGACATACACAATTGACCGTAATACCTTTGCGGGCACCTTCTTGAGCAAGCGCTTTGGTGAATCCGATCAGGCCTGATTTCGCGGCCGAATAATTGACCTGTCCGAACTGTCCCTTTTGGCCGTTGATAGAGGAGATGTTGATGACCCGGCCAAAGCCGCGTTCCCGCATGCCATCCCAGACCTGGCGCGTGACATTGAAGGCTGAGTCCAGATCCACCGAAATGACCTTTTGCCATTGCTCCAGACTCATTTTGTGAAACGGCGCATCCCAGGTAATACCCGCATTGTTCACGACGACATCTACGGGCCCGAGGTCTTTCTCGATCTCTGCGATGCCTGCCCCGACCGCGTCAAAGTCGGACACATCGAACTTAAAGCCCTTTACACCAATCGCCTCTTCACAGGCTTTGGCCGCCGCATCATTGCCGCTATAATTGGCCGCGACTACGAAACCAGCCTGTTTCAAACCTGCGCTAATCGCGAGGCCGATTCCGCGGGTTCCGCCCGTCACCAGTGCTGTTCTGGACATGCCGGTTCCTCTCGTTATGCTGCGCAGCATAAAATTTGCTGCGCGTGCTAAATTCAATGTAAGCACCTACGGACTATGTGCTGCAATCGAACGTTTATCGGTGGCGAGAGTTTAGCAGAATGCGGCGCCGAAACGAGCAAAACATTAGCATACGTGCTATGAAAGGGATTGAGATGGCGAAATCTAACGGGGCGAGCGGAACCGTCATTATCAAAAAATACGCGAACCGGCGTTTGTACGATACGTCGACGTCATCCTATGTAACGTTGGACCACTTGTCTGATTTGGTTCGTAAGGAAGTCGATTTTGAGGTCGTTGACGCAAAGTCTGGCGAAGACCTCACCCGGCAGGTTCTAACCCAAATCATCTTTGAAAAAGAGAATAAGGGCGAAGGCGCTCTCCCGGTGAATTTCTTGCGCAAGCTGATTGGGTTTTATGGCGCAGGGTCGCAAAGCCTGCTCCCGGCCTGGCTCGAGATGAGCATGAACAGTTTCGCCGAGAGCCAAGACCGTTGGAAGTCGGCCATGGGCAGCGCTAACCCGTTCACGATGTTTGAAAAGCAAGCCCGCGCAAACATGGAAATGTTCGAGAATGCGATGCGCATGTTCACACCGGGCATGACTCCGAAGAAATCCAAACGCGGAGAGAAAGACGCTCCTCGCGCGGATGATCCGATGGATCTTCTGCGGGTTCAAATGGCCGCGATGCAGGAACAGCTCGATGCGCTGTCGCGCAAACACTAGCGATCTAGTTTAGCGCTTTCACAGCGATGACTTCGCCGGTGTTTTGCTCTTGCAGCAGGACTGCGCACGTCGATGTGCACGCGATATCGAACATTTGATCTTCCTCAACCCAGAGGCCAAGGGAGTCGACGCTCGTCACTGGATTGACCATGCTGGTCTCATTCGCGTCACCGCTCAAATATTCGACTTTCATCAGCTCCAGCGTTTCGTCGCTGCTTCCGCTCACGCGGACTTGCTGACCGTCCCAGTCTAATTCTGGCGCTGCGCCATCGCGCAGATCTAAGCGCTGTTCGATGTTTCTACGGATGCGCCGCTTTTTCGTGCCGGGGCACTCTTTGGCACCATCGTAGAAAGATTGGGGCGTGTAAGGGGCACGCAGACTCAAACGGTCCGTGTAAGCCATCTGACGATCCTTCGCGGCGGGCATCGCCATCGGATCTGGATCGCCGAGATAGTCCCAGTAATTGACCGTCCAGGTCAGGATCAGAACGTCATCACGCTCTTCCTCGATTTGCTTCATCGTGCGGTGCGCTTTTGGACAGGCTGGGCAATTCTGATTGGCAAACAGCTCAATCAAAACCGGCCGATCCGTCTCAGCTGAAGCTGATCCGAAGGCAGAGGCCGCAAGAGCAAGGAGGGCGAAAACGCGTGTCATGCGGTCCTCATAACCGGTTCTTCGCCCACTTAAAACTCACGTCGGCGTGAGAACTGCGTTACGCTGCCTCATGCGCCAGATTGCGCAGCACATAATGCAGGATCCCACCATTGCGATAATAATCGAGCTCATTGTCCGTATCGATACGAACGGTTGTGTTCGCCGTGACCTGTGATCCATCCGATTTCGTGATTTGAACCTCGACGCGCTGGCGCGGTTTGATCGTATTGATCCCTTCAATCGTAACCTGTTCATCGCCCTTCAAGCCAAGGCTTTCCCAAGAAACACCTTCGTCAAACTCAAGCGGAAGCACGCCCATCCCGATCAGGTTGGAGCGGTGAATACGCTCAAACGATCCGGCAACAACCGCCCGGACGCCCAGCAGAATAGTGCCTTTCGCGGCCCAGTCACGCGATGAGCCATTGCCATAGAGCGTTCCCGCGAACAACACGAGTGGAACGTTCTTTTCCATATAGCGCATGGCCGCATCATAAATCGGCATCTGATCACCGCTTGGGTGATGAATGGTAACGCCGCCTTCGACGCCCGGCACCATCTGGTTCTTGATCCGAATGTTCGCGAATGTGCCGCGCATCATCACTTCATGATTACCGCGTCGCGAACCGTAAGAGTTAAAATCGAGCACATTGACCTGATTGCTCTGCAGATACTCGCCAGCTGGGCTGGACGCTTTGATCGAGCCTGCCGGTGAAATGTGGTCGGTCGTAATCGAGTCGCCAAACAGAGCGAGGACCCGCGCCTTATGGATGTCCGCTGGCGCTTCCACGTCGCCGGTCATACCCGCGAAGTAAGGTGGGTTCTGCACATAGGTTGAGCCAAGCGGCCAGCCATAGGTCTTGCCGCCAGAAACTTCGATATCGCGCCACTGTTCATCGCCTTTAAAGACGTCTGAATAGCGTTCTGAGAACATGGCAGGGGTGACGCATTCGGCCATGATTTCGGCGATCTCATGCGAGGTTGGCCAGAGGTCCCTCAAGTAGACATCATTGCCATCCTGATCCTGCCCGAGTGGGTCGGTCGTGATGTTGATTTTGAGCGACCCTGCGATCGCATAGGCGACCACCAATGGCGGGGAAGCGAGATAGTTCGCTTTAATGTCTGGGCCGATCCGGCCTTCGAAATTTCGGTTCCCTGACAGAACCGAACAAGACACCAAGTCGCCATCGGCAATGGCTTTGGCGATCTCAGGCTGCAGCGGTCCTGAATTCCCGATACAGGTTGTGCAACCATAGCCCACCAGGTTGAAGCCGAGCGCATCCAAGTCTTTGGTCAAATCGGCTTTATCCAAATAGTCGGTCACCACTTGGGAGCCCGGTGCAAAGGACGTCTTCACCCACGGCTTACGGTTCAGGCCCAGCGCGGCGGCTTTGCGCGCCACCAGACCAGCGGCGATCAGGACACTAGGATTAGACGTATTCGTACAGGAGGTGATCGCGGCGATGAACACGTCGCCATGCGTGACGGTGAAGTCCTGCCCTTCAACCTGGATGGCGGTGGCATCATCGGCCGCGGTGCCAAACTCTTTGACCATCGCGTCTGCGAACTTTGTGTCAGCCTCGGAGAGGAGCACTTGGTCTTGCGGGCGCTTCGGACCGGAAATGCTCGGCACAACGGTCGAGAGATC
>JBCBGS010000060.1:0-14780 GCA_038526515.1 Pseudomonadota bacterium
GAATTCAAGGCGCAATGGAATGCCGAACCGATCGCGCAACGGTGTTGCCAGCAGACCTGCGCGGGTTGTGGCGCCGATCACAGAGGAAGGCGCGGTCGAGATCGCGAAACGCGCGCGCGGGACGCCCCGGATTGCGCTGCGCCTACTTCGCCGGGTCCGCGACTTCCTCTGTGATCGGCGCGCTCAGCTTTCGCGCCGCGGCCATCACGATCGTGGAGAGGGTTTCTGGTGTGTAGAATTCAAGGCGCAATGGAATGCCGAACCGATCGCGCAACGGTGTTGCCAGCAGACCTGCGCGGGTTGTGGCGCCGACCAAAGTAAACGGGCTGAGATCAAGGCGCACCGAGCGCGCCGCTGGACCCTCGCCGATCACGATGTCGACGGCATAGTCTTCCATCGCAGGATAGAGAACTTCCTCGACCGCGGCAGGCAGGCGGTGGATCTCGTCAATAAAGAGCACGTCATTCGGCTCAAGATTGGTCAAGATCGCGACCAGGTCGCCAGCTTTGGCGATGACCGGGCCAGAGGTGGCGCGAAAGCCAACCCCCAGCTCTTTAGACAGGATCTGCGCGAGCGTGGTTTTACCGAGTCCGGGCGGGCCGAATAGCAGTGTGTGGTCGAGCGCTTCGCCGCGCCGGCGGGCGGCCTCGACATAGACGCGCAAATTCGCTTTCAGCTCATCCTGGCCGACATAATCGTCAAAGCTCTGCGGACGCAGGGCTCGGTCCAGGGCCTCACCCGCTTGCATTTCCGGATCGGTTAGCGTGCCGTCTCTCATGCTGGGCTAAGCTCTTTCAAGGCCGCTTTGATCAGCGTGCCGGTCTCTGCATCTGGTACATCGCGCGCGGCCGTTGCGACGGCGCGGGCGGCTTCAGACTGGGAATATCCAAGGTTAATCAAAGCCGACACCGCTTCACTACGTGCGCCAGTTTTAAGCTCTGCGGCCGCGGCGACGCTGCCGGTCGGATCTGCGGTAAACTTGCCGAAGCGGCCCATTGGTGGCGGCTTGCCAGAAAGCTCTCCGACGATCCGCTCCGCCAGCTTTTTGCCAACGCCCTTGGCGCGGGTAATGGTTGCCGTGTCGCCAAGGGCGAGTGCGTCCATCAGCTCCGCCGCGCTGATTGCATCCATGATCGCCATGGCGGATTTTCCAGCCACACCTGGGACATCCTGCAAACGTACAAACCACGCGCGCTCATCGTCGGTCCCAAACGCAAACAGCGTGATAGAGCTTTCCGTCACGCGCGTTTCGATGAACACTTCCGCCTCGGCGCCGACTGTGAGTTTTGACAGCAGACGTGAGCCCGCCAGTGCGACGTAGCCAACGCCATTGACGTCGACCATAACCGAATCTGAGCCGAGGGCTGCAACAGTGCCGCGCAGTCTTCCGATGATCATGCGGCAGCTCCCTTTAATTGTTTCGGCGGCAAATTGTGCGCCGTGCAGATGGCGCAGGCGAGGGCGTCCGCCGCATCAGCCTTCATATCCCCCGCGCGCGGGAGCAGCCTCGCAACCATGAATTGGACTTGGTCTTTGTCGGCTTTCCCAGTCCCAACAATGGCGCGTTTGATCGCCGTGGGAGCGAATTCTGAGACTTCCAAGCCATGGAAGGACAGAGAGGTCATCGCAGCACCGCGCGCCTGGCCGAGCTTGAGGGCTGAGCGCGGGTTGGCATTGACGATCGTTTCTTCGCAGCCGCTATGATTTGGCTCATAAGTTTTAACCAGCTCACCGACCGCATAAAAAATGTTCGCGAGCCGATCCGCCATTGGCAGGTCTGGATCAACATTGATCACGCCGTGGCCGACATGGCTGAGCCGCGATCCAACCAGATCTATGACGCCCCATCCCGTATGCCGCAGCCCCGGGTCAATTCCGAGAATTCGAATCGCTTCATTCATACGATCTGTATTAGCGCGTATGGTTAAGAACGTCTTGCTGTTTTCGTGCTTTGTTCACGTGGCGGCTTAGAGCGACGCTGGCAGAGATCCTTCAACCGTATTTGGTGATGCGTTTTGCGGACGTGTCGGAATATCGTTCGGATGTTTGAACGTGCTGCCAAAGTGCGGATAATCGGTTTCGTTGAAGATTGAGAGCATCCAGTCGAGCGCTGCCATTCCTGCAGGGTTTCGGCGCACTCGTTCCGTGTAAGTGATCCAGAACTGGATCGGCGCCGCTGATGGCAGGCCCAAGGGCACAAGATTGGTGTCTAAGAGAGAGACATAGCTCGGCAAAACGGCAATTCCGCCGCCATATTCACAGAGTGTTTTCAACGCCGTGCTCGAATTTGTAATCGTCGAATAGTCGATGAACTCTTTGACTTGCTTGACGTTTTTAGACCAACGCTCGACTTGGTGCACATAGTCAGTGTGCATCAGAAGCTTGTGGTCTTTGAACTCATACAAATTGGTCGGTTGCCCGTTTCGCTCGATATAATCCTTCGAGGCGTAGCAAATATAATGAAGGGTCCCGAGCCTTTGGGAGATGATCTCCGGGTGGTTAGGTTGCTCATAAACAATCGCCAAGTCTGCTTCGCGGTCAACCACTTCGTGCTCTGCTAAACCAACCTCTAGATCGATTTGCACGTTTGGCAGGTTGCGATGAAACTTGGGAAGATGGCGAGCAATCCAATAAGGCCCGAGTCCATCACTTGCTTTGAGTTTAATCGCACCAGCAGCTGTTTTGTCATCTTCCGCGACTTGCGTGCCGACATCATCGACCAGCACCTGCATTTGAAGCACGAGGTCTTTCAGCCGTTTGCCCGCTGCGGTGAGTTCGACGCCGCGTTTGGAGCGGTGAAAGAGTTTGGTGCCAAGATCGCGTTCGAGATCATTGATCCGGCGACTAACCGTTGGGGTCGACTCACCAAGAGCGCGGGCAGCACTGGTCATGCTTTTCGCATCCGCAACCAGGCGGAAAACGCGGAGACGATCCCAGTTAAATCGCTCTGACAGCAACGGCCCTCAACTCCTTACTAAAGTATTAAGCGCAAGTGTTGCTCAGGATAGATTTATAATCCAGTCAAAAACTGCATTTGCAGAATCTATGATAGATCGAGGGACTGTATTAAACCTTTTGATACGTCTCTCTGATTTTAAGTATGCAAAATGGAGTGGGCGGCAAATATGACTCAGAGAACACGCGAGTCCAAAAACTTGGATCGCATTCTAACCCTAATGAAATTGCTTCAAAGTCACCTCGAAGAGGCGAATTTAGACATTACTGAATTTGAGGAAGCAGAGATCTTTCTCGACTTAGCAATCGCTGCTGGCGAGCGGCAAATGAAACCTGGCGGGGTTTTGAAAAGCGAAGAGCTTTTAACGGGCTAAATGGCGTGCGCCTTAGGCGCCCGACTTGCCGAGTCCGATTTTCTTCGCAAAGTCCGAGCGACGACGCGCATATTCCGGTGCCACCATTGGGTAGTCCGCAGGCAATCCCCAACGCTTGCGATACTCATCGGGCGTCAAGTTATAACGCGTCCGCAAATAGCGCTTCAGCATTTTCAGCTTCGCGCCATCTTCAAGACAAATAATGTGGTGGTCGGTGACAGACTTCTTGATCGGAACCGCCGGTTCTAGTGTTTCAGGCTGTGCCGCTTCATTCGCCAATTCTTCGAGTTTCGTATGAACCGTTTTCAGGAGATCGGGTAAATCCGTCGCGCTGATTGCGTTATTACTAACGTAGGCCGTTACGATGTCCGTTGCTTGAGAAAGCAAGTCTAGTTTCGAAATAGGGTGCGCGGTGTCTGTCATCATGACTAAGCCGTACAGATTGCGGGATATAATTGTCCAACCGATTACACAGAAATTTGATTGGATTTCATATTTTTACCAAAGAGAGCATCATCGTTTCAGATAATGATCTAAGTTTACTCCGATATGATACAGTATCACTTAGTATCTGAGAAACCAAGACAATGCGGTCAATTCAGATGGGGTGCGATTATCAGTGTGAGTCTGGCCAATTGGGAGTTCTTTTCTCCAAAAAGGCTTTAATCGCTTCCTTATAAGCTGGCTGTTTCACCATCTCTGAGAGCAATCGATTTGCTTCTTCAACCGAAGCGCCCACGTCGCGATGATAATCCAAATAGGTTTGCCGCTTTGACTGGTGCAATGCGCCGGGTGAAACACGCGTGATCAAATCCAGGACATAAGCTCGGGTGGTTTCAATCAGCTGATCCGATGCCGCCAATTGGTGAACCAGGCCAATCTCGTGAGCTTCATCGGTCAGAAACTTGCGACTAGATAAAAGCAGCTCCGTTGCGCGGGCGCCGCCAATAAGACGCGGCAGCAGCCAAGACAGACCATATTCGGCGGGTAGGTTGAGCGGGCCATGAGCCGTGGTCAATTTCGCGCCGGGGACGGCGAAACGAATATCGGCATAACAAGCGAGGACGAGACCAACGCCCGCCGCAGCGCCGTTGATCGCTGCGATCACGGGCTTGGATAGCGCAAAGTGGTAGGCGAAGTCGGCGCGAAAGGCTTCAAAACTCGGATCACCAGGCGTCACCAAATCAGGGGCGGTTCCTGCATCATAGCTGCCGGATTTGGAATGTCCGTCCAGCGCTTTTGAGTCGCCGCCGACGCAGAACCGGTCGCCTGCGCCCGTGACGATGATCGCGCGCACCCCAGGATCCTTTTCAGCCTTGTCTAAAAGGAAGCGATACTCCGTATGCATCCGTCCGGTCCACGCATTGCCGCGATGTGGGCGGTTCAAGCAAATCGTCGCGATTTGATCGTCTACTTGATACTCGGTCGATTTGAGATCCATAGAAACGCTTTCAAGCTCTAAGAGAAATCCAAGCCTTTGAACTCACCACTCTCGCGCCAGGCGGCAATGTGAGCGAAATAGGCTTTTGCGCCGGCGGGGTGGCCGAGGCCGTGGCGGTTCTTTTCGGTCAGGCCCGCGCCTTCATTATTATAATAGCCAGGCGTGCATTCAGTATTTCCGATTAGCATGCCTTGTCCGCTGAGCACCATCTCCACCCAAGCATCTTGCGCGGCTTCACTTGGCTCAATCGTGCTAAACGCTTGGGCTTCAGCATGGGCGACAATTGTGCTGATCGTGTCGGCGTGGTCGACAATATTGTGAGGCACGTTCGAGATCAGATTGGCCGCCTGACTTGGCTGGACGATGAAGGCGTTCGGGAAGCCGTGAACATGGACGCCGTGCAAAGTACGCATGCCATCTTCCCAAGCTTTTGAGAGGCTGAGGCCATCTCGTCCAATGGGGTCAAAGCCCGCGCGCTCAGTGTATTCAGAGCCGACCTCGAAACCGGAGGCATAGACGATACAGTCCACCTCATACTCTTTGCCATTGGCGATGAGGCCCGTTTCAGTAATCTCCGAAACGCCTTGACCGTCCGTGTGCACAAGCTGCGTGCCGGGCTCATTGAACGCTTGCAGATATTGGTCGTGAAAGCAGGGACGTTTGCACAATTGGCGGTACCAGGCTTTTAGCTCCTCTGCCGTCTTGGCGTCCTCGACCACGGTTTCGCAACGTTGGCGGATTTCCTCCATCTTCTCGAAATCGGCATCTTCAAAGGCTTGGAGCAAAGAGTCTGGCGTCCATTGCGTGGGCGGCAATTGGCGGACTTTTTCGCGAATGCGCCGGGACAGCTCGGTCCAACCATCCATGACAAAGTCTTCTTCTGGAAAGCCTTGGGACTGATTGTCGACGAAGTTATCGAACCAGCGCTTCTGCCAGCCAGGGGTCGCGATCGAGTCGAACCACTCTGGATCAATTGGCTCATTGTTACGGACATCAATCGAGGAGGGCGTGCGCTGGAAGACGAGAAGTTCTTTCGTGGCTTTGGCAAGGTGCGGCACAGCCTGAACGGCCGTTGCGCCTGTCCCAATAATTGCAACGCGCTTATCGCCAAGTTTATCCATCGGTGCGCCGTCTGGACTGCCGCCAGTATAGCCATAGTCCCAGCGACTGGTGTGGAAGGACTTGCCTTTAAAAGTTTCAATTCCCGCGATGCCGGGCAGTTTCGCGACGTGTAGCGGGCCGGTGCCCATACCGATATATTTTGCGGTGAACGCATCCCCGCGCGAGGTTTTGACAAGCCACCGCGATGTGTCGTCCTGCCATTCCAAACCTGTCACCTCAGTATGGAAGAGCGCTTCTTTATAGAGATCGAACTGGTTCCCGATCCGCCCGCAATGCTCGCGAATTTCGGGCGCGTGCACATATTTCTCCGTCGGCATATGGCCGGTCTCTTCCAAAAGCGGAAGATAGATCATTGAGGCGGTATCGCACTGCGCGCCCGGGTATCTGTTCCAATACCAAGTGCCGCCAAAGTCGCCGCCTTTTTCAATAATCCGAACACTGTCTATGCCAGCTTCTTTTAGTCTGGCGCCTACGACGAGGCCTGCAAAGCCGCCGCCAATGAAGGCGAACGTGACGTGATCGGTCACTGGGTCGCGCTCTTTCCAGGGCGTGTAAGGATCTGCCGCTAAATCTTCAAATCGTCCTTCGAGCCGGACATATTGATCATTGCCATCAGCGCGCAGGCGTTTGTCTCGTTCCTCCGCATATTTCTTCTTGAGGGCGTCTTTATCGAGTGTTCTCGCAGTCATGATTTTCCTCCGGCAGGGCATATGTGTCCCAATCTTTACGGCAGGGAAGCCAAGGGTAATCGGCTTGTTCGGCAAAGCTGACCTAGGGATAGTCTGTGCCGGGCGGGTATTTTTCGGTAAACTCGCCCCACGCTGACCGCCTACCTAAAGGCAAAAATGCCATAGCGAATGTCAGCGACGGGAGGAAAATATGGGCGAGTCCAAAGAGACCGTAAAAGCACCCACGTCGATCATGGAAGTTTCTGCCTATGATCCGGAAGCGCGCGACAATCCGCATCCGAAACTAAAGCGATTGCGCGAAACCAACCCAGTCCTTCGCGATGAACCGCTGAAGACGTGGCTCCTCTCAGGCTATGACGACATTCGCGCCACTGTGAACGATCGGACGTTCGAACGGCATCCCAGCAAAGCTGAACCAGGCTCGATGCTCAGTATGCTGGGGGATCCCGATGATCCGGAAGGCAAGCGCACCAGCATCCTATTTCAAGACGATCCCGACCATTCGCGGAATCGATTGCCGCTGGTCAAATCCTTCTATGCCCGGATCAAAAAAATGGAGCCGGAGATAGAAGCGATTATTGATCGCATCATTGATGCTGCGCCCGCGTCAGGGCGTTTCGATTTGATGGAGCATATTGCCGTTCCCCTGCCGATTGCGATCATCGCGCATATCCTCGGCGTTGACGAAAACCGGTTAGATGAGTTTCGCGATTGGTCTGAGGGCGTCATTCTAGGGCTTAACCCCGTCCGGTCAGGCGAAGAGACAGCCCATATGACGGCGAGTGCCGACAAGCTGAATGCCTATTTCACACAATTAATGGACGAACGACGGGTCGCGCCGAAAGACGACCTCATCAGTGATATGGTGCAAGCCCAGGCCGATGGCGGCGACTTTGATGATGATGAGCTGCGCACGAATTTGCAGGCCCTGCTCGTCGGTGGAAATCTGACAACTACGGATCTCATCGGAAATGGGGTGTGGCTCTTTCTCAACCACCCGGACCAATTGGAGGCGCTGAAAGCCGATCCGACTTTAGCATCTCAAGCGGTCGAAGAAGTCCTGCGGTTTGAGGCCCCAGTCCAGGCGACCTCTCGTGTCGTATCAGAAGACCGCGATGTGGCAGGCTGCCCCATGAAGAAAAGCCAGCCCGTCTTCATGCTTCTGGCGGCGGCCAATCGTGACCCGGCAAAGTTCGACGCGCCAGAGACGTTCGACATTACACCCAAAAGGGCGTCGCATATGTCGTTTGGGGGCGGCGCTCATATTTGTATCGGCGCGCCCTTGGCCCGGATCGAAGCGCGCAGGGTCTATCAGAAACTGTTTGAGAGATACCCGAACATGACGTTGCCGAAACAGGATATCGTCTGGCGAGCACTTCCCTTCTTTCGCGGCATCGAGCTTTTAGAGGTTGAGGTTTAGCAGGCCAGCGACTGTTTTAATCGGGCGACGACTCCAACCATTTCTGGGCGGGTGAGCGAGAACACGGCCTTGTCGACCCAGACCCCGTCGGCGGTACGCTCGAAATTTCGAAACACCGCTTCTTGCGTCGGACGGATCGTGGAAAGCCCGTCTAGAATGTAGTCATTATTGGTATTCACTTGCCACTCGATCCGCTTGGCGCGCCAATCATAAGCCCGTTCAATCATTGAAAGTTGCCCTGCAAGATAGAGATCAGGGGTGGTCATGGAGGGGGGGTGCCAAGTCAGCGCGTTGCGAACGCGGCGATGGATTTTGTTGATCTCATTAAAAGCTGTCACGCCTGCAAACGCCCCGTCGCTCTGACGGAACAATACAAATGTGGCCATCTCGCCCGACTTTTGTAAATCGAGGACGAACTTGAAATAGTTTTTGAGCGTGCTGCCGCCGCGCAGAGCGGGCATCCATTTCCAAATGGAGTCCTCAATTTCGGAGTCAAAGATGACCTCCCGATGCGCTTCCGTGATCGGGTCTAAGCGAACTATTGCGTTCTGTAGTCCAGGCGCTGAAAGTTCCATGCTTAACTCTTCAAAGTCCCGGGCAGTTCAGCACGCAGCGAACAAGCCCGCAAGGAATTCCCATCTCGAGATCGCGATTTTTTAAAGCCGCATCAGGCTGGCGAGATTGTTCTTCTGCATGTCAGAAGACCCGCCAACGATCGGCATGCCCAAAAGATCTCGGA
Organism: Pseudomonadota bacterium; assembly: GCA_038526515.1. Classification (GTDB taxonomy): domain Bacteria; phylum Pseudomonadota; class Alphaproteobacteria; order Caulobacterales; family Hyphomonadaceae; genus Henriciella. The sequence goes on from JBCBGS010000060.1 coordinate 8,741, forward strand.
CGTGACGCTCCATGTCATAGGCATCTGACAGAGCGTAAGCGCCCATGACTTGCTGACAGGTCGTGGCGATTTCGACGGCCGTATCGGCGACGAACAATTTCGCCATGGAGGTTTCGATGCTGCACGGCTGCCCGGTCTGCGCGAGATAGGCGCCGTGATAGAGCATATGCTTCGCCGCTTGCAGTTTTGTGCGCGCGGTGACCAGCTTATGACGGATCGCTTGGTGCTGCGAGATGGGTTTGCCGAATTGCTCGCGCTCTTGGGAATATTGCCAGGCCTCTTCCACGGCAGCGCGGGCAATACCGTAGGCAACCGCTGTAATCTCGATCTTCTCGACATCGAGCGCACGCCCGGCCAGCAGTTTCCAGCCTTTGTTCCAATTCGCTTCACCGCCTACAATTGCAGATTTCGGCAAGCGGACATTGTCGAAATAGACGTCCATGGATTTTGTGTAGCGCAGATTGGAATGCTCAATCGCTTGCATGGTGACCCCTGGCGCATTGGTCGGGATCAGCAAGAAAGTGAGATTCTTATAGCGATCCTCCGGCGGGCCAGAGCGGGTCAGACAATAGATGTAATCAGACCAGTCGGCACCTGTGCACCAGCGCTTTGCGCCGTTGACGACAATCTCGTCACCTTCCATCGCGCTGCGGGTTTCAACGCTTGCCAAGTCGCCGCCAACATTTGGTTCGGAGAGGCCATAGCAGAGGAACATCTCGCCGTTTGCGAGCTTTGGAAGAAACTCGGCCTTTTGCTCCTCAGAGCCATTTTCAGCGAGGTTCATCCCGCCATAGAAGGCGGCGTGAATATAAGGCCCTGCGAGAAAGGCTCCGGCCTGGCAGAGCTCGTCGATCACGGCGGTCGCCCCGATAATGTCCTGGCCCATGCCGCCATATTCTTCCGGAATGGTGAGACCGATCAGACCCATCTCAGCGATCTGTTTGAACGTGTCGCGCGGCCAAGTAGACTCGCGGTCCCATTCGCGGCGTTTGTCGCGCGGCGCATGCTCGCTGACAAAGCGCTGAAGCTGGCGCCGGATTTCGGTGATATGGTCAGGTTCGTTCGCGAAATAGCTCATCTCTAAATCTCTTATGCGTCAGGCCTCGATTTGCGCGAGTCTGATCAGGTAACCGTCTGGGTCTTGCACAACAAACTGTGTCTGTGAAACCGTGTCGTCGCGTCGCTGGTAGGCTTTGGTCTCGAGGGGGAGAAAAATGCTCGCGCCCGCGCTCTCGCAGGCCGCGTAGAGCGCGCGCACATCTTCAACCATGATTTGCAGGTTCATGCCGCGCCCGAAGGGTGGTTCAAGCGGCGCGGCGAGCCAAGTCCGCCCAATTGGTTCTTCAAGCATGAGGGAGACGCCGCCGCGTTTGAGGTAGGCAAAGCGCTCCTCGCGGCGGTCATAGTCCACCGTGAACTCCAGCAGGCCGCAATAGAAGTCTAAGCTGGTCTCAAGGTTGCTGACGTAGAGTTCGGGGGTGAGAGGGGCCATAACACGCCCAACTAATCACCCGTGACCTCAACTGTCATCATATAGGATTTGCCGGGCTCGGCGTTTATGTCGATCGTTGCAGCCGAGTCTTTTAAAATGATGAGGCCAGGCGTCGCGACCGGTTCACTCTCCAGCGCGGTATCATCGAAGATCGAAATCCGAATGTAATACACGTCATCTTGGGTCTCCGTCGCAACAAGCGAGATGCGAAAGTCCTCATCGCCCACGACTATGGATTGCTCTTCTCCGGGGCTCACTCGAATTGGAGAGCTGAAGATGGCAGATCGATAGGATTCCCCGTTTGCCTCTCTGAACGCCCCATCGAGTTTCAGCGAAATCGTGTCGGCCGTTGCGAGCATCGAAGATCCCAACCCCAGAACGATAACGGCAAGAATACTCGACCCGAGCCAAGCAAGAGGCACGCGTCGTTTCGGTTTGCTGAGGGTGTCGGCTCTAAGGTACTGCGCGATAAATCCTCTGATGATTTCACTGACGGTTGTCTTGTCGGCGTCAGCCCTGCGCTTCAGTTCGGTTTTCACCTCATGAGGCACGCGAACTTCGATCGTCTCTGTTTTCTTTCGATCGTTGGGTGCGCCGGTCATGCTTCACTCCTGCCATGAGCTGCATCATCGCTAATCGGCGATCGGCAAGTCGACAAGAAAATCTTCGTCCGGGTTCGCTCAATTCCGTGTCCGGACAGAGATGCGCTACCGGCCAATCGCCTCGCTGTCATAAGGCACGGTCTGATAAACCTGATTGATCCAGTTCCCGAACAAAAGATGGGCATGACTGCGCCAGCGATTTTGCGGGGCAATGGTGACATCATCGCCTGGGAAGTAGCCATGCGGCGGCTTGATCGGCTTTCCGGCGGCGACGTCGCGATCATACTCTTCTTTCAGCGAGGTGGAGTCATACTCGATATGGTTGAAGCAGTAGAGGCTTCGTGCCTGCGCATCTGACAACAGGCACGGTCCCGTAAAGTCACTATCCATCAAGATCTTTAGATCAGGCGCTTTGGCAACGTCCGCGGCGCGCACCTCCGTCCAGCGAGAGACCGGGATCTGAAAGTCGTCGCTAAAGCCAGAGAGATATGGCGAGGCTGGCGCGAGGTTGCGGTGACGATAGACGCCAAACGCTTTGTCCGCGAGTTGATGCTTTGGGACGCCGTGGAAGTGATAGGCGGCTGCCATCGCGCCCCAGCAGATGAAGAAGCTCGAATGCACATGCGTGCGGGTCCATTCAAAGATCTGGGTCAGCTCATCCCAATAGGTCACGTCTTCAAACGGCAATGTCTCGATCGGTGCGCCGGTAATGATGAAGCCATCAAACTTGCGATGCTTCACTGCGTCCCAGTTCTGATAAAAACTGATCAGGTGATCCTGGCTCGTATTCTTCGGAGTGTGTCCGCCGACCATGACCAACGTCATTTCAATCTGCAGTGGACTGGCGCCGATCAAGCGCGCGATTTGCGTCTCGGTCCGGATCTTATTCGGCATCAAATTGAGCAGCCCGATTTGCAAGGGCCGGATATCCTGGCGGATCGCATCTGAGTCCGACAAGACCGCGACGCCTTCCTCAATCAGCGTGTCGCGCGCGGGCAACGTATCTGGAATTTTGATCGGCATATGCCTCTCCAGTTTCATCTTATCGCTGTCAGGAAGGGCGGATGGGATAAGTCCCAGTCAGTCTCCGCACGGCCTTTTAGCGACTTGTTTAACGTGGCTGCAAGCCGACCGGCCAAATCACCACAACGGCAGATCACATAGGTGAGAACCGCGCGCGCGTCAAACCTGATCAGTTCCGAAAAAGGCAGCTCAATTTCGAAAAAGCGCGCTCAATTTCGCGATTGCGGAGCTTTCGGTCCGGATTTTTGGTGATCTGATCTCGCAGCAAAGATCTGCACCAAACAAAAAAAGGAACCTCAACTATGCGTACTCCCAGAACACTTGCCGCGATTGCTTTTGGCCTCACTGCTCTAAGCTTCACACCCGCCCTCGCTGACGATCAACCGGCGCCTGAAACCGTCGACATCACGGTCGATTTAGATGCGCCTGCGGAAGAGATTTATCAAAGCATCCGCAGCCAAGCCTGGACCGCCTGTAAGATCGAAGCGGGCAGCCACTATATTGCGGCACGGATGAATGCACGCCGCGCCTGTCAAAAGGCGATGATTGCCGATGTTGTCGATGCGTTAGAAGCTCCAGAGGTCATCCGCCTCGCTCAGAAAAGCGGTATTCGCGTCAAAAGCTAAAACGCTTTCCTCCCACAAAGACGCGCGGCCTATTCGGTCGCGCGTTTTTCGTTTGCGCTAGATATCACCGAAATCGCCGCCGCGACCTTTGCCGCCCGCGAAGCGAGCCGCGCCTGAACTTGCGCCAGCTCGCAGGGAGTCGCGTCCTATTTCTGCTTCGAACTGTAGCGCTTCATCCATCGGCAATGACCATTGCCGCATGGAGCTGGTGCGATCGTTGCGCATGCAGGCCTGCGGGAAAGCGGCGATTTGCTCTGCGAGTTTCACCGCTTCCGTGAGCGCTTCGCCTTCCGGGACAACCCGGTTTGCGAGCCCGAAGGACAAGGCCTCTTCGGCGCCCACGCCCCGCCCCGTTAAGATCATGTCCATCGCGCGCGACTGCCCGATCAAGCGCGGGAGACGGACCGTCCCACCATCGATCAATGGAACGCCCCAGCGGCGGCAATATACACCGAACGTTGCCGCCTCGCTGGCGACACGAAGATCGCACATGATGGCGAGTTCTAATCCGCCCGCGACAGCGTTTCCTTCGACGCCAGCGATGGAAGGTTTTGTCAGGTCAAGCCAAGTCGGGCCCATTGGGGCTTCACGTTCAAAACGGGCGCGTTCCGCCACGGCTTTCAAATCAGCGCCGGCACAAAAATGTCCGTCAGCGCCCGTGAGGATATGGACGAGGACGTCATCATCTGCCTCGCCCTGTTCAAACGCAGCCCGCAGCTGCGCCGCTGTTTCCGGGTTCACCGCATTGCGCGCTTCTGGGCGGTTGATCGTAATGATCTGAACCGGGCCGTGGCGGTCAATACGTACCAGATCCGTCATGGCCTAGTTTCCGGTCAGGTTAGGCTTGCGCTTCTCGCGGAAGGCATCGACGGCCTCCTTGCGGTCATCCATATAGTTGGAGACGCTCTCCCAACCGACACTCGCATCCATCATTTGCGCCGCGAGGGCGCGGAGCGGGATATTGGCGACAGTCTTGGTCCAGCGCACAGCCCATTTCGGATTGCCTTGCAGCTTTGCGACGAGTTCCCCGACCTTGGCGTCGAGTTCGTCCGTCGGCACCGCGTAGTTGATCAAGCCGAGCTCTTTGGCTTCGGAAGCCGTGAGCAGGTCGCCGGTCATCAAAAGTTCTTTAGCCTTAGCGAAGCCGATCAGTTGCGGCCAGATGACCGCGCCGCCATCTCCCGCAACCAGGCCAACTTTGACATGCGGATCACCGATCAACGCTTTGTCGTCCGAAACGATCATGTCGCAGAGCAGGGCGATCGTAGCGCCGAGGCCCGCGGCTGCCCCATTCAGGCGACAGATCATCGGCTTTTCCATGTCGAGAAGCGAGGTCACGATCCGCTTGGCTTCCCAGGCAATGTCGCGAAACTTGCTGGGGTCAGAGATTTGCTCATCGAACCAGTCAAAGTCTCCTCCGGCGCAAAAGGCGCGGCCTTTTCCGGTGAGAATGATGATATCACTATCGCTATCGCGCTGCAGGTCGGTGAAGACCCGGCCCAGCTCTTCATGCATGGCGGCATCAACGCCGTTCACCGGATGATCCGATGTGATCGCTGCCGTCAGAACTCGGCCATCGCGCTCAAACGTGAAACGCGAATAAGGAACGCTGGTAATATCAAAGGGAGTGGTCACGATTTAAACGGGTCCTATGCCAAGGGAAAACAAGAAGATGAGGGCGCCCAGCGCTGCAAGGCAGGTCACGACGAGGCCGATGGAGGCGCCCAACTGACGCCGCCCAAACCCTTCACTCGTCGCGCCGCGATAGAGCGCGAACGCGGTGAGGACGAAGCCGGTGAAACCGAGCCAAAACGCCCAACCGGTTGAGGGCAAGACACCGAGTGGCAGCGCCATGGGGTGATTGGTTGCGGTCGCGAGGATCTGCTTAATCGCCCAAGCGAGGCCGCCCAGCGTGAGCAGGGCGCCGCCCCAGGTGATCGCACGCGAATGGCGCATCGCTGGCGCGTTTACGCCTTGAAGCTTCCTAGCGGTCCAGCCGAGCGGGAACATGATGACGCTGATCGCGAGCAGAAGGGCTGCGAGGATGACACCATAAGGATATGTCCCAGACTGAAGGCCGCGTGCGAACTTGTATGGCGCTTTGGTTTCAATCAGTCGGGTTAGGAATTTGGGCGCGGTCACATCTGCAAGGCACGATGTGTCGAGTTCTGCCATCGGATCTTTCACAAAGGCGACCCAAAGGTCCTGCCCACACCCCGGCGAGTGGCTGAACAGCGCGCCATGTCCGGTGTGTGGGAATTCAACATATTGACCATTCGCCAGGTCCGACATGATGG
>JBCBGS010000061.1:0-14716 GCA_038526515.1 Pseudomonadota bacterium
TTTCAGTGACCTATGCATTCACACCGGTTGCGGAGGCGGACGCCGATAAGACCGAACAAAAAATGATGAAGAAGATGAATGGGACCGTGACGCTCGACAAAACAGATGGGTCTATCCTGGCATTCAGCATGACGCTCCCAAAGCCTTACAAGCCCGCCATCGTTGCCAAGATCAACCGGTTTCAAATGGACGCGTCTTGCTCGCGTGCGCCTGATGGCCGAACCTATCTTGTGAGCTTTGACTTCGACATTGCGGGGTCAGCCATGATGCAAGATTTTGAAGAAACCGTCTCGCGGCAGATCACAAAACTCTTGGATCCGGTCGGCTGATCGCTTTATTCGTCTGCTGTTTCCAGCTCCGCAGCCGCTTCTGCAGCCAAACGGGCTCTCTCCGCGGCATCGAATGCCCCAACAATATCACCGGTGAGCTTGGCGATTTCGAAGCGTGGTTCGCGGGCGACATCAAAGCCGCGTCTAACAATCACCAAGTCGCGCGAGGGGACGATCACCATATGTTGACCGCGATTGCCCAATCCTGCGATTGCGTCGACGGGGGCGCCATCCACCCCGCCGATCAACCAGAATGACCCCGCAAAACCGAAGTCGCCATCGGGTTGGGCTGAGGTTGGGTTAGACACGAAATCCATCCACCACTCAGGTAGAATGCGTTCGCCGCCCCAAACCCCGTCTTGGAGATATAGCTGACCCAAGCGCGCCATGTCGCGTGCCGTCATCCAGACCTGCGAAGACGACATGTAATCGCCGTTCCAGTCGGTCTCCAGCGTCGTGTGGCGAGCGCCGATTTTGTGCAAAACGCTGGCATATGGGAATGCGCGATACGCTGCGTCATTATTCAGCGCCTCTCGCAGAGAGCGCATCGCAATCAGCGTATCAATATTGGAGTATTTGAACCTTGATCCTGGGATCGCCTCCATCGAGCGCGCAGCCAGTGTGTCGGCAATGCTGGCGCCGCCAAAGTATAATCTGTCCGTTCTGGAGCCCGGCGAGTTGGATTCAAGACCGCTTGTCATGTTCAATACGTTGCGCAGAGTAACAAACCGGCGCGGGTCACCGCCCTTATTGAAGTCTGCAATCACAGCTTCATTGTCGAGCCCAAGGATGCCCTGGTAAACGGCGGCGCCAATGATCGTGGATGTAAGCGACTTTGCGACAGACCAGGTTCTTTGCGGTGTGGTGCGGTCGATGCCTCGCGCATATTGTTCTGCCACGACTTGTCCCTTGTGGAGGACAACCACCGCGCTGGTGCGGGTGCCATCGCCATAGGTGCTGCCATCAAACGCAAAGCTGACGGGGATTCCGAGGAGGTCGAGCGCAAACGTGTTGTCGGTCAGTGTTACATTGTCGCCGAGCGCAGTCGTATTGTCCGGCGCGCTCATGCTCGGCATGTTCAAGAGGATCGGGAGCCAATCCGTCGCGGTCGGTGGTGTCCCGATCGGAAGAAGCGAACAACCAATTCCTGGACGCCAAACCGCGGCGCGCGGATTGAGATAGCCGTCGAATTCTACGATGACTGTCTTTTCGCTCTCGACGATCTCCGCCTCGTCAATTTCTTCCATGGCCGGGCGATAATCGACATAAATGCCAGACAATTCGTTGGATTCGATTTCTGAAAGGCTTTGTCCTGCATGGAAGTAGCCGCTGCAGGTAAATAGCGCTTTGTAGCCGGCCGCGAGGGCGCGTTTTGATGTCTCGCTTGGAGAATAGTCCTGTGCGGTCGCGACCGGGCTCAGGGCTAAGGTCAATCCAGCGGCTAGGGCAGCAACACAACGCATTTCAAACTCCTCCACGAATACTCTACGAAAAGACTTAGGCGCGTTTGCGTATCGGCTGCAAGCGGCGGAAATGGGGCAGTGTGCGAATGTAATGAACGGAGTATATCGGAGTCATGATCCGACCCGATTTGCTGCTCCATGAAACTCCGAAGGGCCTGTATTGCCCCCCTGGCGATTTCTATATCGATCCGGTTCGAGGCGCCGTCGACCGGGCCGTGATTACGCATGGACATGCAGACCATGCACGGGCAGGGCACGGGGCCGTTTTGGCAACGCCGGAAACGTTGGCAATTATGGCTGCCCGCTATGGCGAGGCCTTTACCGCGACACGGCAAGCCCTCGAGTTTGGGGAAACCGTCGAGATCAATGGCGTCACTGTATGGCTCGCGCCAGCTGGGCACATACTGGGGTCAGCGCAAGTCGTTGTGGAGTGGCGCGGCCTACGAATGGTCTGTACGGGCGATTACAAGCGGCGTCAGGACCCAACGTGCCGCCGCTTTGAAGTCGTGCCGAACACGCACGTTTTTATCAGCGAGGCGACGTTTGGCTTGCCAGTCTTTCGGCATCCTGATGATCGCGGCGAGATGGCGAAACTCTTAAGCAGTGTGGAGCTTTTTCAAGACCGCACGCACTTGGTCGGCGTCTATTCACTTGGTAAAGCCCAGCGTGTGATCGCGCTTCTCAGAGAAGCAGGATACGATCGACCGCTTTATATTCATGGTGCCTTGGAAAAGCTTTGCACGCTTTACGAGGAAAACGGCGTAGATCTCGGCGACTTGCGTCCCGCAACACTCGAAAAAGGGCAGCGGGGTGAGAGCGAGCAATTCCGCGGTGAAATTGTATTGGGCCCACCCGCGAGCTTTAATGATAAATGGGGACGACGTTTTCCCGATCCGGTGACTTGTTTCGCTTCAGGATGGATGAGCGTCCGACAGAGAGCGAAACAGAGAGGGGTCGAACTACCGTTGATTCTCTCCGACCATGCCGATTGGGATGAATTGACGGAGACGGTCCGCGAGGTCGATCCAGAAGAGCTTTGGATTACGCATGGGCGCGAAGATGCGCTGGTGCGTTGGGCCGAGCTCGAAGGCCGAAAAGCGCGGCCGCTTCGATTGGCTGGATATGAAGAGGAAGGCGACTAGCGCCGCTCTATCATACTGATTCTAAGATAAAAATTATTCGGCGGCGACGAGTGTGAGCTCAGTTCCGCGCGGATCCAATGTATCGGCAATCACTTCGCCCATGGCGCAGCGACACTTCCCGCAATTAAACTCACAGCCATGATGCGCCTGCACAGCCTCAGGAGATCGCGCGCCCGCTTCGACAGCGTCGCGGACACCTTTCTCGTTAATACGGCGGCAGATGCAAATGATCATGAGAATGATTTGCATCATATGAGAATGATTGTCAAGAACGATTCTCATTTAGCCCCTCCATACTATGGCGCAAGAAACGGGTGGCGCGTTCAGACGGAGATGGGCATTGTGCCTTCATGACGACTGTATTGATGCCTTTGAACGAGCGGTGCGTTGCCTATGACCGGATGGCGGATGCGCTAGAACACCTAGGGGATACGTGGCGCGATTGGCCCGACCTGCGGACTTGCGCCGAAGCAGTAGGTTTATCGCCAAGTCATTTTCAGCGAGAGTTTACACGCTGGGCGGGCGTTAGTCCGAAACAGTATCAGGCGAGCCTTGCGCACGCCGAAGCGGGAGATTTGTTGCGGCAAGGTGCCAGCGTTCTCGACACGACTTTTGAAACAGGCATGTCCTCGCCGTCCCGTTTGCACGATTTGTTTATTGCTCATGAAGCTTTGTCTCCAGGAGAAGCCAAATCCTCCGGGCAGGGTGCACGACTTACGATTGGAAAAGCCTCAACACCCTTCGGCACTGGCGTATTCCTCGTTTCCCCTCGCGGCCTGTGTGGACTTGGCTTTGTGGATGATGGCGCGGCTGCGAAGACCGGTTTCGAGCATCCGGGCTACAAAGAAGACCAAGTTTTTGCTGACATGGCAGCGCGGTACAAAAATGCTGATATTCAAAGAGATGATGCCGAAGCATCGCGCTGGGCCGCTAAAGTCTTTGGCGATGGCGGCGAGATCCCGCTGGCTTTGTATGGAACGCCATTCCGGCGCCAAGTCTGGCGTGCCTTATTGGAGATTCCTGCAGGAGATACATGGACTTATGGGGAAGTGGCGCGCGTTGCCGGAAACGAAAAAGCTGCGCGTGCAGCCGGCACAGCCATCGGTGCAAATACGATCGCCTGGCTGATTCCATGCCATCGCGCGCTTGCATCTGACGGTAGGTTACATAATTACCATTGGGGTACGGCGCGAAAACGCGCCATGCTAACATATGAAAAGGTGCACACGGCGGTTTAAACACCCAAGATGTCCACCACAGGGAGGTGGACGGATGTTCGTCGATAATTTTACACCGATCTACTATTTGATGTTTGCGCCAATTGCCGCATGGGCGGCCGTTCTGGCTTGGCGCTGGATCAAGACACCTGACTTGGGGCAGCAGGTTTATGATTCGAACGTCGAGAAGGGGCTGATCAGCGACAAGATCCCCCGCGAAGAGTTTGTTCGCAGCTTTGCCAATGCGGAGCGCCCGCGTCTTGGCATCTATCAATGCGGAGTAGCACTGTTTGCGCTCATTCTGCTGCCAATGATCGTGTCAGCCTTTTACGGCATGACGCAGCGCATGAACAATTGGGGTGAAGACAATATCCAACTGACCGTGCGCCAGGAAAACCTGGGTAACATCCTTGGAGACTTTCTAACCATTCTGATCATTATGGCGGTCAATGTGGTTCTGCTCGCGGCAGTCACATTTTTCTATTATCGCAATCGCCCACCTTCCATGAGATCTGAGATCCGCCGCCTTGAGGAGCAATACAAATGAGCGTTGAGTTTTTGCACGCGATGGTTCGCGTAACCGATATCGACGCTGCGCTGAAATTCTACGGTGAAGGTTTAGGGCTGAAAGAGCTGATGCGCTACGATAGCGAGGAAGGGCGGTTCACCCTGGTGTTCCTCGCCTCGCCTGATGATATTGAACGCTGCGGCGGTGTCCCCGAAGGAACAATGCCCACTCAGATGGATATCCCAATGGTCGAACTGACTTACAATTGGGACCCTGAAGAGTATGGCGGCGGACGAAACTTTGGGCATTTGGCTTACAAAGTTAGCGATATCTATGCGGCTTGTGAGCGGTTCCAGAAATTGGATGTCACAATCAATCGTCCCCCGCGAGATGGTCGTATGGCGTTCGTACGATCGCCCGATGGTATCTCGGTTGAGCTGCTCCAAAAAGGCAAACCATTGGAACCCGTGGAACCATGGGCGAGTATGGAAAATATCGGATCCTGGTAGATGTCGCACTCGAATTGCGAGTGTCCAAAGATCCAAGAGACCGACATCCGCGTATTATGTAGGGAATGCGGAGGAAGTTTATGTCTCAAGAAATGCCGACAGGCTGTGAACGGCCGAGTTTGCTCTCAAGTCTGAGAGAGTTCGGAGCCCCGTTGGAGTTCCTGAAATTCCCACTGAAAACGCCAGCGCTGGCCACCGCACCGCGCGGCGATGGCCGGAAGATCGTCCTGCTGCCTGGTTTCACATCGCCGGAAATGGCGATGCTGCCTCTTGCGACCTATCTCAAGTATCTGGGCTACGACGCCTCCACGTGGGGTATGGGGATCAATGGCGGGGATGTTGATCGCCTCACGGAAGAGTTTGGCCGCAAGATTGAGGATATGGCTGAGCGAAGCAGTCAGCCCGTTACATTGATTGGGTGGAGTCTTGGCGGTGTCATCGCGCGTGAAACAGCCCGGCTTTTTAGCGATAGTGTGCGCGAGGTGATCACGATGGGAACGCCTCTGATCGGTGGTCCGAAATATACATCGGTTGGTGCATTATACGCCCTAAAAGAGGGGCTCGACATGGATGCGTTTGAGCTCGAAGTACATGAGCGCAACTCGGTTGGCTTGAAGCAACCTTTGACGGTTATATACAGCAAGTCAGATGGCGTTGTCGGCTGGCAGGCGGCGAGGGACGTCTACAATGACCAAGCGCGCAATATCGAAGTCCGCAGCACGCATTTCGCGCTCGGCGCCAACTCAGAAGTTTGGCAGATTATCGCAGAAACGCTCGCCGGTGGGGCCCGCGCTTAAAGCTCTTGTACGTTGCAGCCGCGCGCTTCCAGGATCGGTTTCATTTCCCAATAGGCTTGCGGTGTCCGGTAAAGCGGAATCCGCGGATGGAGATGGTGGATGATGTGATACTGCATCCCCAGTGAGCCAATGTTTCCAAGGATCGAACGGAAACTGCGCGTATCGCGGTAGCGCCCCGACTCGCTGCCCGGATGATGCGGTGCCCAGCTCAGGTAAAACTGAATATATGTGAGCGCGATATGGCGTGGCAGCCACCAAAGCAAGGCCGCCTCAAACGCGTAACCAGACCAGGCCAGCGCAAACAGAATTCCGAAATGGATGAGCTGATAGATCACGCCATCGAGGACGATATCTGGGCGGCCAATCCGCTCGAGCGCGGCACCATAGGCGTTCAGACCGCCATCTGCTCGCGGTTGACGGTAATAGAGGCTTTTCCAGATGGCGCTCAATGGGCCATCGGCATGCGTGGCATAATCAGGATCCTTTTCAGGATCGTTCGCATGCTTGTGGTGTTCCATATGTGTGTACTTCGCGACGCGATAGGGAAGCACGAGAGGAATGGTTGAAATGTGACCCACAAGCTGATTCAGCCAACGCAACTTGCTCCCGGGTTTTGCGATGATGTCGTGCTGTGCCTCATGGCTCGGCAAATAAGAGAGGATGATGTTCAGGGTGGCGATAATGAAACCGAGCCAGAGCGGAATCACCCCCATGAAGACGAGCGGCCACAAACTTAGCCAAACTATGAAATTGCTGAAGGCCCAGAACACCGCGAAATAGGGAAACTTATCAATGTGACGACTGGCAATCTCGCGCTCCATGCGCATCAATTCCGCCTCCGTCATTTGGGTCAGGTCTTGTGTTGGGCTCATATCCAAGTCCCCCGTAATTGGGCGATCAAACCGAGGCTGGCACCAATGATCAAACCAGCGATGAGGGGCGTTAAACCGAAGGGAAGCGCCCAACCAGCAGCAGAAATAATTTGCGCGGAAAGCGGGGCCACAAATCCCAATCCAAAGATCAATGGGCCGAGATAGAATATGGTTTTGATCACCGTGAGCATGACGCTATATCTCAAAAAATGACGCAGGCGTCAACTTTTTAGGTGGTAACGGCTTTTGGCTTGCGACTGAAGACTGAGAACAGGTTGTTTATTTTCCGTATCAAGTTCGCGATGGGGGCGGTGCGCTCTATGAGATCGGCGCGATAAGGGCGCTCATAAGCTTGAATAGCGTACTGAGACCGGATCTCGTCTGCCGATTTGTGCCAAACGTCTTCCCAAGGGATTAGCATCATCGGGTAGGTCTCGCGCCCATGTGCCCAGGAGGTGGTCACAGTATCCATCAAGACTTTGTATCCGGAGGCGGGCGAAATGGCCCCAACCGCAAATACGACCGCTAGGAATTGTGCTGAGTAGTTGTGCCCGAACTGCGCCATTTGGAACGCTGACAGCGCGATTTCATGCAGCGCTGTGGTCTCGTATCCAGCTGTGATGTGCCAGAGATCGTGCGCCTGTAGAATGCGAGTGTTGAGATAGTCGAGCGGTGTCGGTAGGGCCGCCAATCCGATCTCGCTGCGGTCTAGTACCTCAAGATCGAAGGCGTTGGAGACGATGAGATGATGAAACTCCGCCCCGATTGAGCCCGCCGGTTGTTGAGCGAGTGTTTCCAGATCTATTTTTGCTGGAAGATCGCCGCGTGAAGCATCTGATACTCCGGGATAGCTGTGAGACATCTCCGCGACACGACGCACGAACGCCTCTGGCATTTCACCGCCAAGAGCGGCCGTTCTTTCTGTGATCGCGAGTGCATCCAGCTTTCCATCTGCAGCGTCTTCCACGACATTCCAGAAATTCTGCCAAAGTCCGTCCGGTGCGGGTTCGGATACTGTATTTAGGGTGGCTATGCGATCTGCATTCAGTTCACGCTCGAGCCAATTCGTCGTGACCGCATCGTAGACATCTGCGATGTGATCGGGCGCGAGGAAAGCGGCATGCGCCAGCTGTGCAGCGAGTTCGATACGGTCTTCAGGAGACGCTTTCTTGCCAGCCTCTTTGAGCGTTTGCGTCAGCGTTTGGAAGCGTTCTAGATCAATTGGCTTGTTGACCGCCTGGCGAAAGATCCCCTCAATCTCAGCTCTTTGCATTCATACCTCCATTGAGGGTATTATAACGCAAACGGACCTCGGGTGCAGATCTTATTTTTGGAAGGCGATCGTCACTTCACCAATTCGAATGCCAAAACGCGTGACATAAGCGCGATTGATCAGGACGTTATCTTCCAGAAGATACATCCAGTCATCGAAGCCGACATTCCAGATAGCATCGCCGACTTTCAGGTCGACTTTGTATTTCCAGTTGAAGGCGTTATCGACGACTTTGCCCTGGGCATAGTCTGGAACGTCTCCTGCGGTGCCGCGATATTCGCCGCCGCCGAGAATGTCGATGGTCCACACCCGCGTGTCACGCTCGCCGTCGTCATAGATGAAACGCTCATCGAGGGTCAGGACACCGTTTTCAACGGTGCCGGTGATATCGACTTTAAAGCTCCGGCGAACTTTGCCGAACCGGTCCTCGAAAACACCATAGGCAGAGGTCTTGCCCTCGAAATAGTCTTCTAGCACCAACTGTCGTGGCGCTTCGGTAAAGCTTTCAAGTTCAGGGCCTGAGACGCAACCGGTTGCAACGGCAGCGCTGGTGGCAACCGCGAGAGTTGGGGCAAATAAGTCTGAGAGGCGCATAGGGCAGGACTTTCATGTCTTTGTCCTGTCTACGCGCCCAACTCAGAACTGGTTCACTTGCCTATGCGCCTAGTACAGAGTGGCGAGTGCTTTCGCATCGTAATCAGACAGCTCGTCAGTACGGCCGTCTTTGATTTTTTGGGCCCAGAACGGATCTTGAAGCAGCGCCCGTCCGACCGCGACCAGATCAAACTCGCCTTTCTCCAATCGCTCGATGACGTCAGAGATCGCACGTGTTTTGGAGCCCTGTCCGGCAAAGGCGCCGATAAAGTCGGAAGATAGACCGACAGAACCAACGGTGATTGAGGTCAATCCGGTGATTTTCTTGCACCAGCCAGCGAGATTGAGGCCTTCATTGCCATCAACTTCCGGGAACTCTGCCTCCCACCAGCGGCGCTGGCTGGCGTGAAGCGCGTCCACACCTGCGTCCGCGAAGACATTCAGGAAAGCCTCCAGCTCTTGCGGGGTCTCAGCAAGACGCGCCGTGTATTCTTGTTGTTTCCACTGAGAAAAGCGCAAAATGATCGGCATATCGTCGCCAACTTGTTTGCGGCACTCTTTGATGATTTCGCCCGCAAACGTCGCGCGCTGGGGCAGGTCACCACCGTATTTATCGCCGCGCGTATTCATGACGTTCCAAAAGAACTCATCAATCAAATAACCATGGGCGCCGTGAATTTCGATCGCATCAAAGCCAAGCCGTTTTGCTTCGCCGGCTGCGTTGGCATAGGCCATGACCATATCGGCGACTTCGCTTTCGCTAGGTTCTTCCTGAACCTGCTTACCCTTATGTGTTCGGCCAGATGGGCTATCCGAGACAGCATCCGGGTCCGGGCCGGTTCCAGGTTTGCGCATCATGCCAACATGCCAGAGCTGCGGCGCAATTTTGCCAGGTGTTCTATGAACCGCCTCTACGACGTTAGACCACCCGGCGAGCGCGTCGGCTTTATGGAAGTTTGGAACGCGTGGGTCGTTTGAGGCGCCTCCGCGGTCGACCGTTGTGCCTTCGGTGATGATGAGCCCGACTTCAGCGTCGCCGCGGCGTTCATAATAGTCGGCAACATCTTGTCCCGGGACGCCGCCAGGCGAAAAGGAACGCGTCATAGGCGCCATAACGATGCGGTTGGGGAGCGTAAGCCCGCGAATCTTGTATGGCTCAAATAAAGGAGAAGCGCTGGACATGGAAAAATCCTTTTTCAATCTGCGCCCATATGTGCGGGTTCAGCTTTCTCGTCGCAAGTCTGACGCGGCGGCAAGATTCTGCCCTTTAATTTTCCTAATGTATTCAGCGACTATTCAGGCGCCCGAGCGCCAAATGAATCGCAAGCTGCCGGGATGAAAACGATGAAAAAGACCTTGTTTGCGACAACATGTGCGTTGGTTGGAGCCGCTGCGTGTACGACCCCTGGGATCAACTATGAGGCGCGCCTCATGCCAGAGAGTCTTGCGGCAGCCGAGACGCGTACCGTGCAGGTCGATCGCTTCCGGGGACCCGGAGGCGGTTGGTATGCACGCCAGTTCGAAACGATGATCGCGAATACTGTCTTTGATGGTGCGGCGTGGTTTACGCTCGCCGATTTCGAGTACGGTGTTCCAGGTGACACGCCGGCTGGAACGTATACCGGCCATGTCGATATCGACGACTATGATTGGCACGAGTATCACCGTACGACGAGCAAGTGTATTGAATGGGACGGCCTCTTCGATTGCGAAACACGCGTAGATGTTGAGGAATTGTGCGTTGAAGAGCGCGTTGAAGTCAGCGCACATCCAAAACTCGTTGATGCGGATACAGGTGAAGTTGTCTTCTCTGGGTCTTATGGTGGATCTTCAAGCCGTGAAAATTGCTACGAAACGGGCGTCTATGATGGTGAATTCAACAAGCGCTTAAAGCGGAAACGTCGAAGCCACGGTCTGTCTGGTTATCACTCGATCGGCTTTGCAGGTCTCGACGCGCCGGCTGACTTGGTTCGGGATGCCTTGTTTGAGACGCTAAGACCGATCCGCAGAGACATCGCGCCGAGAAATGCGACTGTTCGCGCGACCTTCATTACCGAGGCGCTTGATCCAGTTGCTCGCGCAGACCCTCGCTTCCAGCAAGCATTGGATATCTCGTCTAAGGATCCATTTACGTCGTGCGCGATGTGGACAGGTATGGCGGAAGAGTATCCAGAAGCACCAGCCGTTATCCATAATATAGGAGCGTGCGCGGAGGCGACTTCCGATTTCCAAGCGGCCCAAGGGCACTATGCGAAAGCGGCGGAGCTTTCGGTGAAGTTCAGCTCGGACGGCGTTACCGCTGGTGGTGACTTCTTGAAAGCGCTCCGCAAACTGTCGAACCAGAGGTCCGATCTGGAAGTTCTAGAAGAGCTGACAGCGCCTTGGTTGCCAGTTGAGGAAGCTCCTGAGCCCGCTCAAGCGGACTCTTAAATTCCGAGCACGGCGAGAACGGCCGCAGCCGCTGCGGCCAAGCCGAACAGTAAAGTGAGACTAACTGCGAGAATGCGCTGGGTTTTTCCCGGCGCTTCTTCTTTTCCGCTATCGGACTTAAATGATTTCAAAATCCAGCGATTGGTGAAGAAGCCAATTGCAGCGACGAGCGCTAGAATACCGGAGACAACGGCGCCGCCCAAAATCCCCAAACCCGCGGCGACAAAGAGCAGAACTGCGATTGGGTCCGACGCGGACTTTAGAAGCTCGCGCACATGTTTTTCAGCCTGATTGGCGCTCAAATTGTCATAAGACGTATTGGGAGCGACGATTGCAGTGCTCCAAGCAGCCCCGACAGACAGGCCCAGCAGGAGCACAGCACCATCGCGGCCAAATTCCCGAATAATCTCTAACACATCCCGTCTCCTCTTCAGGCGAGGATATCCGGATTGGATTCGATCGGGCAAGGGGGGATCACTGCTCTCGCATGTTCCTAAGATGCGTTCTTCAGGAAGTGCACGTTCGGGTAGACGCATTCAGGCGCTCCGATCCAGTAGCCTTGCATTTGATCGCAGCCCAGCAATCTGGCGGAGATCGCGTCACTCTCGGTTTCGATACCTTCAACACAACACGAAAAGCCGAGCTCTTTCGCGAACCGAATGGTCGCTCGGAGGACGTCGCGTCTATATCTGGCCGTCTGGATGCTTCGATCGAGCTTTACCTTGTCCAGGGGGAGTTGATCTAAGAGTGATAGGGAGGCGTACCCGCTTCCAAAGTCGTCCAGCGAGATGGTGCAACCAAGACGTCGTGCCGCTTCGAGGGTTTGGATATTCGTTTCGAGATTTCGAAACGCAATGTGCTCGGTGATCTCGATTTCAATCCGTTCCATTGGAAACTCATTCTCACGCGCGATTGATTTGAGGAGATCAAGGAAACTTGAGGCACCGAGTTGCGATGGCGAGACGTTGATTGCCAAGAAGCCCGGCTGAAAACGTAAATATCGCATGGCGCCATCTAGCGTGACCCGTAGAACCTCGTTCAAAACGCCCAGTTTTTCGGCGATAGGAATAAATTCAGCTGGGGTTGGGTCTCTGGTTAGATCGCTATCGACCCAACGAGCCAGCAATTCGTGTCCGAGAATTTTCCCGGACCTTGCGTCAACAATTGGCTGCAAAGCGGGAATGATTTGGTTGTTCCGAAGGGCAGAGCGGAACGTTTCGGTGAACAGAGGCATGAGGAGCCCAACGTCATCCAACTCGGGATCAAATTTAACAACGCCTCCACCATTCGCTTTCGATCTCATCATCGCTTTGTCCGCGGCGTGGAGTAAATCACTGACGTTCGCCGCATCATTTAGAGCGTTCGCGTATCCAATTGATGCTCCTACCGTGACGCTAACAGTTTCTGTCTTTATCGGGGCCGTTATTCGATCGTATACCGCCTCGGTGTTGGACTGGAAGTGGTCATTGATCCATGCGCCTTCGATTATGGCGGCAAATTCATCTCCGCCTAGCCGCGCGACAGCATTTAAACTGGGCTCTCGTTTCATGCGTCGAGAAATGGTCGTCAGAACCAAGTCATCGACTGCGTGGCCGTGCTCGTCGTTTAGGGGTTTGAACCGATCGAGGTCCAAAAAGATGACCACGAACTCTTTTCGTTCGCGCCAAAGTGTCTCAATTTTTTCCATAAAGGCCCGGCGATTTAAGAGCCCAGTGAGTGCGTCTTCCGCGGCCAGCTGTTCCTTCTCTTGGATAAGCATCAACAGACGATCATCTGTTTTTTGCCGCGCATAGGTTATGATCGCGAGAACGGTCACCATTGTTGCCGAAAGAATAGCAAGAGTGATCGAGTAAGTTTCGAGCATGAGGGTTTCGGGCGCGATCCCATAAATCTCGAGCAAGAAGTTCTTGGTGTAAAAGTATACGAAAATCGATTGCGACACCGAGTAGAACATGAGTGCACGAAACGTATTGTTGAGGATGAGCCAAAGCGGCGTAAACATCAAAATTGGCAAGCTGAAAACGGTGCCTTGCCCCATCACGGCCATGTAGAATGTTCGTCCCCACATATGAAAAAAGATGAGTGCTGCGCCCAGCTTCGTGATGCTGTCAAAATACCTGTTTGAATGACTGCTCCAGGCTATGGCGCTCAACACTAGAGAGTAGAAGCAATAATCGAAAATACGCCCCAGCGTGACGCCTTCGCTATAGATGATCACCAGGTGCAGAAGCGTGTTGAAGCCAATAGCGGCTATCGCACCCCAAAACGCCATACGCCTGGGACGGTCTTCAACGCTACGTTTTTTTGTCCCCGACAAAAATCCGCCGCTCATGGTGCGTCCTCTAACCTAAGACCATGAACCAAAGCGAAAACACGGTTTCCTAATTTCGCGCGCAAAATTAACCAGCGCCGGAAATCCAACTTGGAATTCACAGCCATAAGTAGATAAGACTATCGTCCGTAGATTAGAGATTTGGTGCTGGGAGAGTGAACCATCGATAGTGTGTTACAAACCGATGCTCCGTTAATTGTCTATGTCGACATTAAGAGCCCGTATGCCTTCGTCGCCATCAGGCCAACGTTAGCGCTTGAGAAGGAATTGGGTGTTCAGTTTGATTGGCGTCCGCTCACCCTGGATATTCCGAGCTATTTGGGATCTGCCGAAAAGAAAAAGGGTAAAGTGGTTGCCTCAAAAGGACGTAGCCAGAGGACTTGGAACGCTATTCGGTACTCTTACCGGGATGCGAGGCGCTATGCCGAGCGGCAAGGCTTGATTTTGAAAGGCACTGAAAAGATCTGGGACTCAACCCTTCCAAATATCGCAATTCTCTGGGTGATGCAGACTGCGCGCGATAAGCTGGGCGCCTATTTCGACGCTGTGTATCCGCCATTCTGGCGACGCGAGCTCGATATTGAAGACATTACCGTCATCGAAAGCTGTTTGAACGAAGCAGGCGTTGATGCTTCAGGCTTCGCGGCATTCGTTGCTGGGGACGGGCGCGAACAGCATGATGCGTTGCAGCCGCAATTTCACCCGAACGGAATATACGGTGTTCCGACCTATGTGCTCGGAGATGATATCCTTTTTGGCCGCGAGCATATTCCCTATATTCGCTGGGCGCTAAGCGGACGTATTGGTGCCGCTCCAGACATTGCTTACGAGATCGCGTGATGCTGACCATCTATTTGGATTTTAAGTCGCCCGCTGCGTATCTCGCAATGAAGCCAACCCTAGCCCTGATTGAGAGATTGGAGCTTGAGACGGTTTGGAAGCCGTTTCGCACCGTTGAGCGCGACGTGCCGAAACTCGGAAAAGAGGAGACTGTCGGTGAGAGCCACCGCCGTGTGCGGGCGGCGTCGCAGCGCGCGCTGGCTATAAAATATGCCAAGCATCAGGGGATAGATTTGAGATTTCCGGAGCGGTTGGGGGCTTCGGATCTAGCGCTTGGCGTGCTCACCGTGATCGAGGGCGATCCTCTGCCGTTTATCCAAGCAGCGTTTGAGGCCTACTGGCAAGATCATGCGGATCTCGAAAACTCTGAGGTGGTCAAAGATCTTCTCCAAAGCACCGAAACTCAACTT